>CAMJKP010000061.1 GCA_946406435.1 uncultured Prevotellaceae bacterium
GTGTTAAATATATAGTTAAAAAGAGAATTTTATTTGGAATTTAACATAGAATGCTTTAACTCATGAAACTTCATGGTTGGTTTTAAATAGTACTTTTTCATAAGTGCAAAATTTTTAAGTGTTTATTTTTTGATTTATTATATTCAGGGTATTAAAACTCGTTTTGGGGAAACGGTTTTTCGGGTGTAAAGTTATATATTTTTGAAAATATATACAAGAAAATATACGAAAATTTGCTTTTTTTGGTGTGTATTATTGACAATTATCTATGAATTTTGCTGTTTTTCTTATAAAATAGTACTATTTTCTTAGTTTTTTTGCGTTTTTTCTTTGAATACTGAAAGGAGGGGAGATACGGAAATGCTCGCTTGCGCGAGGGTGTTTTTTAGAAAGCAAATTGGAAATAAATTAACGTCAGTTCGACGACTTGCTTTAGCTTGTTGAGCTTTGCGAAAAAAACGTTTTACGCAAATAAATTAATGCGATATTAATGTGTTATTAATGCGATATTATATGTCTCACTTCGTGATGAAACATTAATGACCACAGATTTCACGTTAATTTCGCATTAATTTTATGACTTTCAACCACATATTTTCGGGATTTTAGGGATGCAAATCACGAGCGAAAGCGAGACCATCCCATTAATCTGTAGGAAACAAAAAGTAAAGGAAAATGCCTTACGGCTAAGAAAATTATTCGCTGAAGCTCATCAAGCTAAAGCAAGTGCCAAATGGCATAAAATTGCTACTAAGTAGCATAAAATGGTTGGTTTCAATAGAAAGAAAATGGCTTGCGCCTGAAAAAATTTTCCCAATCGCTTGCGATATTTTTCTTTTATTGGTGTGGATTATATTTTATGCGTAGCAATTTTGAGTATTTTCTTTTGCCGCAAGGCATTTTCTTTTTTTATATTTCAACTCATTACAGTAAAAAATATATTTTTCTGGAATAAATTTTCTGGTCATCGTCGCAAATTTTTGTTCCAAAAGAAAAGTGAGCGCAAGCTCAAATATCTGTTTTATCTGTGTCATCTGTGTTCGAAAAAATATTAATGTCAGAATTAACGTTTTAATTTATGTCATAATTAGTGTTTTGCCACAAGGCTTTTTCTTGCAACATTAATTGAACGTTAATTTAGACGTTAATTGAAACATTAATTTTCTGGAATAAATTTTCTGGTCATCGTGGAAAATTTTCTTGAAAGCCCTCAGCATCGCAAGATGCAATTCCATTCCTTTCGAGCTTTCCGTGGTCAAAAATAAATCTCTGCATCTTCGCGTCTTAGCGTTTTAATTTAAATTTATTCAGCACAAATCGATATTTTTTTGTAAATCCTTTCGCTTTATGTAAATTTTCATTATCTTTGCACTTGAAAGATTAAAACGCGCACCGGCTTGCAGCCGACGTTCGCTATCTTTCAAGTGCGAGGATGCTTCGCACGTTGTCACTTGGAAATCGGAGACGGGCACCACTCTACGAGTGACAAACCCTATTTTTTCGCAAAAGTTCAACAAGCTACGCAAGTGTCTGCGTGCGAGGTGCTACGCACGTTGTCACTTGTGAAATCAAAGAACGCGCACCGGCTTGCAGCCGACGTTCGCTATCTTTCAAGTGCGAGGATGCTTCGCACGTTGCATTCTAATAAATAAAACTAAATTGAAAAAGCTACATCCCATAATGCTGGTAGGCACAGGAAGTGATGTCGGTAAGAGCGTGATAGCTACGGCATTATGCCGCATATTCTTGCAAGACGGCTACTCCCCTGCCCCATTCAAGGCTCAGAACATGGCACTAAACTCTTACGCCACGCCTGACGGCCTTGAGATAGGTCGTGCGCAGGCTGTTCAGGCAGAGGCGGCACGAGTGCCTTGCCATACGGATATGAATCCGCTTCTTCTAAAGCCTAACTCCGAGCATACCACTCAGGTGGTGCTCAACGGCAAGCCTATCGGCAACCGCTCGGCATACGACTATTTCAGAAAGGAAGGCAGGGAGCAGCTTCGTGAGGCTGTTTGTGAGGCTTTCGACAGGCTTTCGGCAAGATATAACCCGATAGTAATGGAGGGTGCGGGAAGCGTTTCGGAGATAAACCTTCGCGATTCTGACCTCGTGAATATGCCTATGGCACGTCATGCAAATGCGGATGTGATTCTCGTAGCAGATATTGACCGAGGGGGCGTGTTTGCAAGCACATACGGAAGTATCATGTTGCAGACTCCCGAGGACAAGGCACGCATCAAGGGCATCATAGTGAATAAGTTCCGTGGTGACTTGAGACTCTTTGAGTCGGGCAGGAAGATGCTTGAGGAGCTTTGCGGAGTACCCGTTCTTGGTGTCGTACCGATGTTCAAGGATATAGTTATCGAGGAGGAGGATAGCGTGGAACTTGAGCAGAAGCATCGCTCTCTTCAGCAAGATAAGGTGAACATAGCCGTGGTGCTATTGAGGCACATCAGTAACTTTACGGATTTCAACGTACTTGAGCGCGACGAGCGCGTCAATCTCTTCTATACCAATAACATAAAGGACTTTGAGAAGGCTGACATCATCATCATCCCAGGCACAAAGGCAACTCTTGACGACCTCTACGAACTGCGACGGAATGGTGTGGCTCAGGCTATCATTCGCGCTCATAGGAACGGTACTCTCGTCATAGGTATCTGCGGAGGCTATCAGATGCTCGGGCAGACGATTTCCGACCCCGACGGAATAGAGGGTAGCATCCCGCAACTCCCCGGCTTGGGACTTCTGAATATCTCAACCGTCATGACTGCGGAGAAGACCACGAAACAGGTGGAGTTCGAGTTTGAGGGTAAGAAGTGTAGGGGGTATGAGATACATCAGGGGAAAACTGAACCATGTACAATTGACCATGTACAATGTACAATTTCAGTCAACACCCAACAAGGCGAAAGGAAGTCTCCCTTTAAGGGAGATTTAGAGGGTCATATCACCCAGGCATCCAACTGCATCGGCACCTACATTCATGGCTTCCTCGATAATCCGTCAGTTATAGAATTTATTCTCAAGCCTTTCGGACAAGAGTCCCCATCTAAGGGGGATTTAGAGGGTCTTGAAGATTTCAAGGATCATCAGTACGACCTTCTTGCAGAACATGTAAGGAAGTATGTGGATATGGATAAGCTTTACGAGATTATGGCCTCTCCCCCCGCCCTCCCCCGTAGGGAGGGAGTTGGTGCGCGGTAGAAAGTCTCCCTTTAAGGGAGATTTAGAGGGTCTTGAATTATTCACTATTAACTTTTCACTATTAACTTAAAAAGGTGCTCACCGGCCACGGAGACGACATATACAAGTACAAGGATATTCGGATAAACTTCAGTTCGAATGTCTATAACCATTTCTGTCACGACGGACTTTATGCCCATCTTGCCAGCAGAATGGATTGTATACGTAACTATCCGCCTCCCACGCCCTCAGATCTTGAGCAGGAGATTGCCACCCTTAACGGCTTATCCCCAGACGAGGTGATTGTTACCAACGGAGCTACCGAGGCTATATATCTCATAGCCCAGGCTTTCGCAAATGCCACCTCGCAGATCCTTCAACCCACCTTTACGGAATACGAGGATGCGTGTAGGATGTACGGACACGAAATCAAGCCCCTAACCCCTACCCTTTCCCCGCCACGGGGGAAGGGAGTAGTTACCTTCTCTCGCGATATAGATTCGTTATCGGCAATACTATCCAACTCCCTTGCCCCGAGCGGGGAAAGGGCCGGGGTTAGGGGCTTTCTATTTTGGCTCTGCTCCCCCAACAACCCGACGGGGCAGGTCATTCCGAAGCCGGTTCTGGAATTAGCCATAGCCTCTCACCCAGATATCATATTCGTTATCGACGAGAGCTATGCACCATTCACTATGGAGCCTTTGGTTGGCAACAGTATGTCTGGTGCCGGGAACGTCATCACCCTCCATTCCATGACAAAGGAGTTTGCCATTCCAGGACTTCGTATCGGCTATATAACAGGCTCGGCCTCTCTCCTTTCCCGAATAAGGAAATGTAGGATGCCTTGGTCGGTAAACCAACTCGCGATAGAGGCTGCACATTATCTTCTCGCCCACAAAAGCGACTATGCCCTTGACCTCCCCGCCCTAATGTCGGAGCGCGAGAGGATGACAAAAGAGCTATCTGCTATTGACGGGATTACCGTATATCCGAGCGATACGCACATCCTCCTTTGCAGGATTGAGGGCACTACCGCCGCCCAACTCAAGGACCATCTTGCCAACAACTACGGAATCCTTATCCGAGATGCAAGCAACTTCCAAGGTCTTGACGAGCATTTCTTCAGAATTGCCGTACAGACAAAAGATGAAGATGATGAATTAATAAGGGCGATAAAAGAACAGCCCCTACCCCCGTCCCCTCCCCCGCTCGGGGGAAGGGAGTAGATAGTAATTAAACCTAAAAGCAAATTTCAGAACGCCCCCTATCGCCTTCAAGCGTAACTACTCCCTTGCCCCGAGCGGGGAAAGGGTTGGGGTTAGGGGCTGTTTGTTATATTATATGAACATCTCTCTCATACTCGGCTGGCTTCTCGACCTAATCTTTGGCGACCCGTCAAGGTTGCCACATCCTATCGTATGGTTCGGGAAATGGATAGCGATGGGCGAGAAACGGTTGAATAAGGACAGGCATCGCAAATTGAAAGGTGCGTTCTTTGTCTGCCTCAGTATAGCGTTACTCTTCGGCATCTCTTGGGCGTTACTTAATCTTCTGCCTTTGCATCCTTATGTAGCTCTGGCAATAAACGCGATACTTATCTTCTATTGCCTTGCAGGTCATACCCTTCGCAAAGAGGTCAGGATGGTGTTTGAGGCGGTTGACAGGAGTACGGAGGACGGACGACGACAGGTGGCGCGAATCGTGGGACGAGACACAAGCGAACTATCCCCACAAGAGATACGTACAGCCGCCCTTGAGACTCTTGCCGAGAACCTTAGCGATGGCGTTATCGCCCCTCTCTTTTGGTACGCCATATTTGGAGTTCCAGGAATGCTGACCTACAAGCTTATCAATACTTTCGACTCTATGGTAGGCTATCAGAATGAGCGCTACAAGGACTTCGGATGCTGGGCTGCACATATTGATGATGTCGCCAATTATATCCCGGCTCGCATCACAGCCCTATTGATGATTATCGTTGCGCCAATATGGAATAAATGGCGGTTGCTACGCTTCGTCTTCCATTTCGGGCCACAACACGCATCCCCGAATAGCGGTTGGCCGGAAGCAGCCCTTGCAGGCATCCTCAACTGTCGTTTCGGAGGTCCGCACAACTATTTTGGCGAGTATTTCTACAAGCCTTATATCGGCACAAACGAGCGAGAACTCACCACCAAGGACATGAAGAAAAGCATCCTCGTATGCCTATTGGCTGAGATTCTGGCGGTTGGAATTTGCGTGATATTAACCCTAACCCCTAAACTCTAAACACTAAACTCTAAACACTAAACTCTAAACACTAAACTAATGACAAGCAGGACTCTCTACCTCATAACTGGCGGTCAACGCTCAGGAAAGAGCACGAAGGCTGAGGAACTGGCATTATCGCTCAGTCCTAATCCTGTATATATGGCTACGGCTCATATCTGGGATGATGAATTTCGTGAGCGTGTGGCAAGACATCAGGCACGTCGTGGACCAAACTGGACGAATATAGAGGAAGAGCTATATCCAAGTCATCATGATGTAAGCGGAAAGGTGGTGCTAATAGACTGTTGTACGCTCTGGGCTACCAATTTCTTCTTCCGCGACTCAAAAGGTGATGAACTTCCCGACGTGGATAAGACTCTTGCCGAACTAAAGGCCGAGTTTGACAGATTCACCTCGCAAGATGCGACTTTCATTTTCGTTACCAACGAGATAGGACTGGGTGGTGTTAGCGCGAATGCCGTACAAAGACGCTTCACCGACCTTATGGGCTGGTTCAATCAATATATCGCCCAGAAAGCCGACGAGGTGATCATGATGGTGTCGGGACTTCCTATTCAAATTAAATAACGGCCTCTCCCCCCGCCCTCTCCCGTAGAGAGGGGGCCGATTCGAGAACGTGAGGAGAAATAACAACTATAAATATGAATAATGAAAAATATAAAATAAAGGTTTGTTCACCGCCTTCCGGCTCCCTCTCTACAGGAGAGGGCGGGGGGAGAGGCCGTCTGGCTCTTTCTTTACAATCCAAAATCGACAACCTCAACAAGCCGAAAGGTTCGCTCGGCAGACTTGAGTCGCTTGCCCTACAGATTGGAATGATTCAGCAAACGCTATCGCCAAAGCTCACGCATCCTTGTCATATCCTATTCGGAGGCGACCACGGAATAGAGCGTGAGGGAGTATCATTTTCGCCTCGTGAGGTCACTTGGCAACAGATGATAAACTACGGGAAAGGTGGCGGAGGCGTAAATATGTTCTGTCGTCAGCATGGCTTCAAACTCCTTGTGGTTGATGCAGGTGTGGATTATGATTTCCCCGCGGAGAAATATCCGCATATCATACAACGGAAGGTGGGTTACGGCACACGCAATTTCCTTCATGAGCCGGCTATGACTCAGGAAGAATTTGATAGATGTCTTACCATAGGCGCAGAACAGGTAGAGACATGTCACAAAGAGGGGTGTAACATCATCAGTTTTGGAGAGATGGGAATAGGCAATACCAGTCCGTCAAGCGTGATAATGCACCTTTTCCTCGACATTCCGCTAAGCAAATGCGTGGGGGCAGGTTCGGGACTTTCGTCCGATGGAGTTAAGCATAAATACGAGGTGCTAAATGCAAGTATCGCCAACTATTTCGCCACTATTCCAAAGAATTTTGATGCAGCCTACACCATCCGATATTTCTTCGGATATGAGATGGCTTGTGCCGTTGGCGGTATGCTTCGTGCAGCAGAACTCGGAATGATCATTCTTGTTGATGGCTTCATCATGACCGCCTGTATGTTGGCAGCCTCAAAGCTCAATAAAAACGTGATGGATTATGCAATTTTCGGCCATTGTGGTGACGAGGGCGGGCATAAGCTCATGCTTGATGCCATGCACGCAGAACCGCTTCTGAATCTCGGTCTCCGACTTGGCGAGGGTACAGGCGCCCTTTGTGCCTACCCTATCGTCCAGAGTGCCGTAAACATGCTTAACGAAATGGATAATTTCTCTCATGCGGAGATAACCAAGTACTTTTAGGCCTATGTATCGACTCCTTGCATCTCTTATCTTCTTCACACGCCTCCCTTTCTGGCGCTTAGCCTACGTTCCAAAGAAGTATTACGAACAGGTAGTACCTCTCTGGCCGGTAGTTGGTTGGCTAACAGGTGGCATCATGGCACTCGTTTTCTGGCTTGCCCAGATGGTCTTGCCTTTGTCGCTTGCCGTTATTGCCGCCCTTCTCTCGCGCATCCTCATAACAGGAGCTTTGCACGAGGATGGCTTTGCCGATTTCTTCGACGGTTTTGGAGGAGGAACGACACGCGAGCGTACTCTTGAGATAATGAAGGACTCGCACATAGGCACCTACGGCGTTCTTGCCTTGATAATATATTATCTGGTGATGTATAACGCCATACTTGCCTTGCAGACCACCAGTCAGAATCCTCTCATTTTCATTATGGTTGATAGTTTCTGCAAGTTCCTCGCCTCAACAATAATCTATTTCCTGCCATACGCCCGAAAGTCGGAGGAGGCAAAGAACAAGCTTATCTACGCCAAGGTACCGCTCTACGAGAAATTTGCAAGCTTTGCAGCCGGCATTCTCCCGATAATCTTGTTCTGCCCAAATGACTTATTTCTCCCTCTCCTCGCAGGAATAGCAGGAGCCGCCATCACCTGCGCCCTCCTCTTCCTAAAGATGAAATCGCAGATAAATGGCTATACAGGCGACTGTTGCGGAGCAACCTTTATATTGGCAGAGGTGGTTTGCTATTTGGTAATACTTGCTTGCCTGCCACTCTCATAACTAATCCTTCGTTCTCCCTTCGCTATTTGTTCGTTCTAATATTGAAGGAATAGCCTATAAACAACAACGACACAATAAAGGCTTAACGAGTTGGAGTCTATACAGGACCTTGACTCGCTTATGCCGTTATGGAAAGAGCTATCACCTCCAAGTCTGGGAATCTGCTGACAAAACCACAACAAGTAACATTTCCATTCGAATTTGCAAATTTTTCTGCAAATTGTTTGCAAATTTCAACTTTTTTTCCGAACTTTGCAACAAAAGTTATACATAAAGAAGGTAATAGCACTTTTGATGTTTGCACTACTAAACCTCTAAACAATCAGCAATATGTGCATTTTCATTCGTATATTTTAATTCCTAAAGGTAAAACAATAACAAATAACAAAACCAGACAAACATTATGAAACAACCTATAGAAATGCACAGTCTATATGAGCATGAGGCTAATGCATACACTTTGGAAGGCTTTAAGCCTCAGATTGTCGATGCCGAATACCTGAAACAACTCGGTGTCACTATTGAACCTTCTGACGAAACACTTCAAGGCCTCATCCGAGGCTCAAAAGTATTCATGAAGCGCCTAGAGGAGCACACCGTCATTCCAAAGTCAATACTCTACTTAGAAGATTGTGATCCTGATGCCATAGAGACCGAAATACACAACTACACAGGCCGTTGCCCTACGCTGACCTTCGAGGTGAACCCTATCAAAGGTTGTCACGTGGGATGTCAGTACTGCTTGGTAACCGATGGTGTACACGAGCAGAAACTTGTGGCATACGAGAACTATCACCTCTATGTGCGCAAACTATTAGAGGAAATGAACGGCGCATGTAGCGAACAGCCTGATGCCGTAACACCTGAAGACATTCAGGAACGCAACCGACTTTTGCAGGAACTGGCAAAAGCCATCGTTGAGGCACCAGAAAAGAAAAAGGAGATAGAGCGACAGATCGTAGCGTTGAGCCGAGGAAAGAACTGGAATCACTACTACTATTTCTCGCCTAAGACAGAAGCCCTTCAGGAGCCCACTTTGTTCACAGGAATCGCACATCGTATTCTGCGTGAATTTATTGCCCACTTTAAGAAATACCCTAACTCAAATGCCCGTCTCTTCATAGCATCAAAGGCCGGCACCAAGCAACTCTTGGTAGAAAACGAGGGTGAGACCATCCTCGACCTCTTCGAGCAACTGAAGGACAAGATGCAGTTCAATACATCTGTTAGCATCATGCCAACTGCGTTCCGTAACCTTTTGGAACCTTACGGAGCGCCTATAGAAGAGCGTCTTAACGCTGTGCGTATGTGTCAGGAGCGTGGAATACAGGCAAATTCAGCCTTGGTACAGCCTATCTTCGTGCCATACCTTACCGATGAGCATATCAAGGAGTTCTTCGACATGCTCCATGATGCCGGTATAGTGAATTACAAGCCAGAATTCCTTACAGCCTGCATGGAAAACCTTGCACAATTAGGACAATGGCTCGGTTACTTCGACAAGAAGATGGAGCGTGACCTCTACATGGACTATATAAGTCCGAAGAACGCAGACCATCGCAAGCAACGCGGACGCACAGCACCAAATCGTGCGCTCTCAATAGAGAACATACAGCGCCTGATGAAGTACACAGAAACCATAGGAATGTCCACCAGCATCTGCTTCTGGGTACGCAACCAGTTAAAAGTGCCAACAAGCATCATTCCTATCATCAACCGCAACGGTTTCCAATGTCTGGGTTATCAGTCAAAACTCTTTAAAAAGGAAAGTTGAAAGTGAAGATTGAAAATTGTCAGGATGTCTGCTTCCGGTTATTTGCCGACAAGACCGACTACTACCACCATTGGTATCACGACAAGCCGATGCTGATAACCTCTGAACGACGCGACGAACTGCGACGTATGCAGGCCTTGCTCTATAAGTGTATTGTCTATATGGCAGAACACTACCGCAAGTGGGTTCCCCAGTACATGCCTCTGGACGAGAAAGTGATGGAGGTTCTGGATCGCCAGAGCCGTTACCCCTTCCGAGCAGGCGCCTACAGACCAGACTATCTCATAAGCGAGGACGGTAGGTTGTTATTGGTCGAAATCACCAGCCGTTTCTTCGGGCATGGCATCTGGTTCAATTATGCCTCGGTGGCCAAGGCCGAGCAATTTTTGGTGTCCCATCCCAGCACATCTTGGGAGAACCGATATGATGAATTGCTAACCTATATGCGCGACATCGTCTCTCAAGGCTATCCGATCTATGTACTGAAAAGCAGCGACCCAACAAGCGAGATTGCCTTCTACAAGAAGTTCTATGAGTGTTACGGACATGAGGTAACCATCTATGAGGCAGCAGAAGTGGAAGAGCATATATACCAATGGAGTCACGATGCGGTGGTATTCAGCGCACTCAACCAGCAAGACCTTCTATCCTTCAGGATGGAAACCTTGCAAGCTATGATAGATGCGCGGATGCTGAACGACTTTCGCACCATCTTTCTGGCTCACGACAAACGTTTTCTCCACCTTATCTTCGTTGATGATTTTACGCGAGAATGCCTCACAGAAGAGGAAACCACGTTCCTGCGCCAACACACCATTCCCACATATCTTTCCCCGAATGGCGAAATTGAAAATGTGAAGATATGGGAAGATGCGCATAGGAACAAAGATAAATACATTCTCAAGCCATACGATCTGGGCAAAAGTGTTGGTTTGTATGCCGGAGTGATGACCGACGAAGAGACATGGAATAATACCATTTTCAAATCTCATTCTACAGTTTTCAATCCTGATTACATACTCCAACCCTTCATCAAACAGCACACCTATCCCTGCGAATGGGAAGGCAAATATTACGATGAATATGTGTGTGGTATGATGCTCTGCATGGACGACCGCTATTTCGATAGCGGCATGTTCCGTACAAGTAGTGCTCCTGTAACCAACAAGGTGGATGATCGCAAAATATGTGTTATCCATAGTGACGATGAGAACCTGAAAAAAATCTGTTATGTGTTATGATTGAAGGAAAACGTCATATTGCCATTATGCAGCCGTACTTTTTCCCGTACATAGGCTATTGGCAGCTCATTAATGCCGCAGATATGTTTGTTGTTGGCGATAGTGTCCACTATATCAAACACGGCTGGATAAACCGCAACCGCATCTTGGGTGAAGGAGGACAGCCGCAAAACTTCGGTATTGAAATCAGCCATGCTTCCTGTAATCGTCTCATTAGCGAGACGAAGCGAGCAGTCAGCCATAAACGAGCAGAATATCTGTGTCGAGTGTTGAAATTCTACTACTCCAAAGCACCACATTACAGCGAAGCGATGGAAGTCATAAAGCCTATATTGTTAGATGAAGAACCAGACTTGACACACTATCTCGTTAAGCAGCTAAAGACTATAGCTGAGTATCTGGGAATCAAGACGGAGTTCAGGTTACTCTCTGAGGTATCAGACCATTGGGAATGCCACTCACCAGAGATCATACATCGCACTTGCGAGTACTTCGGTTTCACAAACTACATCAACCCCTCTGGGGCTGGAATGAGCTATTACGACAAGGAAGCATTCCGCGAGATGGGCATCAACCTCAGTTTCCTACGGCGCAACGAGGAAATCCGTTACCATCAGTTTTCTGACGAGTTTACACCCGACCTGAGCATCATCGACCTTATGATGTTCTGTTCGCACAACGAGTTGCATGATATCCTAAACAGCTATCACTTTTTGTAAGAGATGTAACCAACTCACTTTGGTTTTACAATTCCCAAGGATGAAATCGCAGATAAATGGCTATACAGGCGACTGTTGCGGAGCCACATTTATATTAGCAGAAATGGTTTGCTATATAATAATACTGACCTTACAGACCCACCCCCAGCCCCTCCCATAAATGGAGGGGAGTAGTTTGTCTTTTAGCAATAAACAATCGGATGGGACAACATATAAGCGACAAGTTCAGATTTTTCTGATCTTGTCGCTTTCGTATTTATGTAAAATGAGTTGTTCTGATACTATATACTCCCCTCCATTTATGGGAGGGGCTGGGGGTGGGTCTTTTATATCTCCTTGAACACTTTCTTCTGCAACTTGAAGTTAGTACCGAGATATTTTTCTTTTACCACCTGATTATTGGCAAGCTCGTCAGGCGTGCCATGGAAGAGGATTCTACCCTCAAACAGAAGATATGCGCGGTCGGTAATGTTGAGCGTTTCGTGCACGTTATGGTCGGTTATCAGGATGCCGATATTACGATGCTTCAGATGCCATACCACATTCTGGATTTCCTCAACCGCGATAGGGTCAACGCCTGCGAAAGGTTCGTCGAGCATGATGAACTTTGGTTCGATGGCAAGGCATCGTGCAATCTCCGTTCTACGACGCTCACCACCCGATAGCTGGTCGCCAAGGTTCTTACGGACCTTCTGCAAAGAGAACTCCTTGATAAGACTCTCAAGTTTCTCCATCTGATATTCACGAGGTTTACCCGTCATCTGAAGAACGGAAAGGATATTATCCTCCACGCTCATCTTACGGAACACACTCGCCTCCTGTGGCAGATAGCCAACGCCATTACGGGCATGTTTATAAACCGGCATGCTCGTAATCTCGGTATCGTCGATATACACATGACCGGCATTAGGCACGACAAGTCCGGTAGTCATATAGAAAGACGTGGTCTTACCCGCACCATTAGGGCCGAGCAGACCTACTATCTCACCTTGCGTAACCGTAAACGAGACGTCATTCACGACGGTACGCTTTCCGTATATCTTAACAAGTCCCTCCGTTCGAAGGGTTTTTCTTTCCAATTCTTCTGACATTCCTTGAAATTTTAAACGGGCTTACGCCCTATTTGACGGAAAGTATTTTTTTAGAAAGTAAATTAGGAGTAAATTAAATCTATAAATTATAAATTTGAAATTTACTGAATCTAATTTTCTGGCAATTTACTTTCCAAAAACTCAAGCGACATAAGTCGAATTTCCTTTCTGCGAGTGCAAAATTACGAAAATAAACTCTAAAATCACACCTTTGCATGAAAAACTAATATGAAAAATTCAGTTTTTACATATTTTTTGAGTAATTTTGCACTCAATAATCAAAAACGTGCCCAGCCCTATGACTGTCAAGCACTATTTTTTCGTGCGAAAATGCTTCACACGTTGCACGCAACTTCCCCCAAGGGGAATTGAAAATTGACAATTGAAAGATTGTAATTTGTAATTAATGATAGTATATAAATACCTCAACATTCTCGGAAGATACCTTATCCTAATGGGACGTGCATTTTCACGCCCAGAGAGGATGCGTATGTTCCTAAAGCAGTACAGCAAGGAGATGTCAGCCCTCGGCGTTGACTCTATCGGTATCGTACTTCTTATCTCATTCTTCATAGGTGCGGTTATCTGTATTCAGATGAAGCTCAACATCCAGAGCCCTTGGATGCCTCGCTGGGTATCAGGCTATACCACACGTGAGATTATGCTCCTTGAGTTCTCAAGTTCAATCATGTGTCTTATCCTTGCCGGAAAAGTGGGCAGTAACATAGCCTCTGAGCTTGGCACCATGCGCGTGACACAACAGATTGACGCCCTCGACATCATGGGCGTAAACTCGGCTTGCTATCTCATCCTGCCAAAGATCCTAGGACTAATAACCCTCATGCCGTTCCTCGTTATCTTTGCCGACGTGATGGGTATAATAGGAGCCTACGCCACGGCTTATATCGGACATATCCTGCCTCCTGACGACCTCACGCTCGGTCTTCAGCATTCCTTCAACTCATGGTTTGTATGGATGAGTTTGATAAAGAGTACGGTCTTCGCCTTCATCATCGCCAGCGTTTCAAGTTTCTGCGGATATACGGTAGAAGGCGGTTCGGTCGAGGTAGGTAAGGCAAGTACCTCGGCAGTAGTAAACAGCAGTATCATCATCCTCTTCTCGGATGTATTCCTCACCCAACTCCTATCATGATTGAAGTTAAGCACCTATATAAATCCTTCGAAGACAAGGAAGTTCTGAAGGATATAAACGCAGTTTTTGAGAATGGCAAGACGAATCTCATCATCGGACAGTCAGGCTCAGGAAAGACCGTACTGATGAAGAACCTCGTAGGCCTCTTCGACCCGACAAAGGGTGAGGTGCTATACGACGGCCGTAACTTCGTCACTATGTCAAAGCGCGAGAAGATAGAGATGCGTCGCGAGATGGGAATGATATTCCAGTCGGCTGCTCTTTTCGACTCTATCAACGTACTTGAGAACGTGATGTTCCCGCTTGATATGTTCTCCACGATGACATATAACGAGCGCGTACGTCGAGCTCAGGAATGTCTTGATCGCGTAAATCTGATAGATGCGCAGCACAAATTCCCTGGCGAAATTTCAGGCGGTATGCAGAAGCGTGTTGCCATCGCTCGTGCTATCGTCCTCAATCCGAAATACCTTTTCTGCGACGAGCCAAACTCAGGTCTTGACCCAAAGACATCACTCGTTATCGATGAACTTCTTCATAGCATTACAGAGGAATTCGGTATGACAACCATCATCAACACCCACGATATGAACTCCGTTATGGGTATTGGTGACAATATCATTTTCATCTGCAAGGGCAGAAAGGAATGGGAAGGTGACAAGACAATGGTAATGGATAGTACAAACGAAGAGCTCAACGAACTTGTCTTCGCTTCTGATTTGTTCAAGAAAGTAAAGCAAGTAATGGGAAGACCTACCCCCTAGCCCCTCCCATAAAGGGAAGTCCGATATTGATAATATCGGAGTATGTGTCAGGGGAGTAAATAGTTTTAGGGCAAAAGATTGCGTGCAGAAATTGCATAATGCCAATCCCCTAATCCGCTAATTCGTGACAAAGAAAAAGGAAGCGGATTTCTCTGATTTATCTGATAGTTGGCGCAGTAATGTTTGCGCGATTCACATCTGAAAATGGGAGAAATCCGTTTCCTTTATTATATTTGTAGCAGCCCCCGAACTCTTTTTGTTAATTAGAAATACATTCTACTCCCCTCCCTTTACGGGAGGGGTTCGGGGGTGGGTCCTTTAGTATGTCATCATTGGCTTAAGTTCCTTTGCCTGAGCAATCATCTTCTCAATCTCTGGGAGACTTGGCACGCGTTTTACAAGATTCTTCATAGCATTAACCTCATCCATCTTTGCCTTAAGATTTGCAGGAACGCGAAGTTTCAACTCATTAACAGTATCAACTCCAACAGCCTCAAGCAGTTCAGAGAACTGACCTGCTACGCCATTTATACGCATAAGATCAGCATGGTTAGCCCACGTCAAGATAAATGCGCCACTAATACCTGTAGCCTCCTCAAGTTCCTTACGTCCCTTTGGAGTTGCACACTTAGCGAGGAGTTCATCTGTTGTCTTTATACCTACAGCGTTCAGTTTTTCTGCATAAACAGAACCAATACCTTCAATTCTTTCTACTTTGTAAGCCATAGTTATAATTTTTTAGGTTTTAAATTAGTTTGAAATTTTATTAACGGCTACAAATATAGTATTTCTTTATGATATAAAAGAAAAAAAAGAACAATTTTGCACTAAAATTAGCAAAAAATAATACTTTTGTAAACTCTAAGTTTGCAATTTTGGGTATTTATTTCCAACGTCTAAGCTGGTCTTTTCTGAAAGTGAAGTTAGCAATCTTAATTGCGTCGGCATTTGGATCGATCTTGAACCAAGGCGAGTTTCCAGAAATATCATTATTCTTCACGATATGCAGTTCACAAGCAGGAGTGAAGCCTTGCATAACTTGAAAGTAGATATCACCCTTGGCATCCTTAGCAACCTCGCTAACCATAACCACATGACCGAGCTTATTGCCCTTGGCAGGATAGATAAGCACATCCCCCGGACGAATGTCACTTAGCGATGGGACTATCTGCATCTCGGCATACATAGAAGCCGTATTAGATATGTTGTATATCTTTTTAAGATAGGTATTTAGAGCCTGACGAGATGCGCCACCTGTATATTTATGGTCCTTTCCACCAACATCATGAAAGTGAATCTTATCATACTGCTTCTGACGGAAGAAATACTCCGCACGCAAGTGCATACAAACATCAGCACATTGCTCTACAGGACTAAGCAACGGAAAGTCAATCACACAATATTTATAATAGCTCATCCCTGCATCTTCGCCCTTATAGTTCTTTATCTCCGCCATTCTCTTCTTTCTGGGAAGAGAGCAAAGGAATTTATAGAACGGATCATCCTGATATTGGATAACATATTGAGAATCAGAAGAAACCGCAACACTATCAGACTGTACTTCGTTGGCAGAGCCGTTGCCTTCAGCCTTGCAGGAAGCAAAGCCTAAACAAAAGGAAACAACAAGCGCGAATGCAAGAGACAATCTAATCATGATACGCAAAAATCCTTATCTACATAGTTATCAAACGACTGACATACAGCACTTGAGAAACGCTGTCCATAGGCAATTAGCGGTTGCCAAGCCTCAACAGGCATCTTGTCAAACGCAAGTTCCTTTCCCTCTCCGTATGCCTTGTCAACACCATACACAAATCCGGCATTAAAGTTATCACCTGCTCCAATGGTACTTACCGTCTCTACAGGAGTTGAAGGGAACTCAGCACGAAGCGCAGGAGTAAACAACTCTACAGGCTTGCCTCCATTAGTACAGATAAAACAAGGACAATATGGCTTGATATACCGCTCATAGACCTCCGCAGCAGAAAGAGGATTTTCTGGTGTAGTATAGAGATACTGGAAATCCTCAAGCGAGCCCCTTACTACTGTTGACATCTTCATATTCTCGATAATGGCAGGAAGAATGAAAGGAATATCATCAATATGAGAGGCGCGGAAATTGATATCATAATAGATGAACGCACCAGCCTTATATGCACTCTCAAGAAAAGCCTTTACAAGTGGGCGCAATACAGGATTTACAGCAAAGAAAGAGCCGAAGACCACTATATCACCTTTCTTCACCTCTGGGAACTTATTCTCTATCGAAACATTTGCATGATCCTTATAGAATTGATACTGCGCATCATTATGCTCGTCAAGGAATGCAAGTGAAATATGCGACTTGGTATTCTTCCTGCGATTCACATACTCTGCCGACACACCATTTTCCGCAAGGAAACTGACGATGATGTCGCCAACGTGGTCGGTTCCAACTTCAGAGACGAAGACAACCCCCTCCCCGCTCCCCCTTAAAGGGAGAGAGTTGCTATCGCCTTCCAAGTCCCCCTTTAAGGGAGATTTAGAGGGTCTTAACACCCTGCCAAGAGAGATCAGCGCATTAAAAGTACTGCCACCCGGAACAGCAGCTACGGGTTGGTCATTCTTGAAAATTATATCGAGAATAGTCTCACCAATGCCTACTATCATAATAAAGCCCTATTGAAACCTAACCAAGCCTTCCCAAATGGGTAGTCCGATGTTGATAACATCGGAGTATGTGACCTGATGTATTATATTATTATTGTTGTAAATTTATCGAATAAGTTCGACAAAGGTAATAATTTTTATTCACAAAACAAAAAATATACGTAATAAACAATATAATTTCCATAAAATAGAACATTTCTCAAAATTTATCGCTAACTTTGTAAGCGTTATTGAAAATTAAAACAACTATCCCTTTTAACTTTTATGACTATTACCGAACGTTTTATCAGATACACTCAGTTTGATACCCAGTCAAGTGAAGACAGCAGTACCGTTCCAAGTACTGCCAAGCAACTCGTCTTCGCCCGTTTCCTAAGAGACGAACTCATAGCCGAGGGACTCTCCGATGTGGAGATGGACGACATGGGATATATCTATGCCACCCTCAAGGGCAATACCTCAAAGCAAGTGCCTACTATCGGTTTCATCGCCCATTATGACACTTCGCCCGACTGCTCTGGCGCTAATATCAAGGCGCAGATTGTCAAGTCCTACGATGGTAAGATCATAACCCAAGGAAGAGTTGAGGGCATGGAACTTTCACCAGAGAAATTCCCAGAACTCCTAGAGCACATAGGCGAGGACCTTATCATTACCGACGGCACTACCCTACTTGGTGCTGACGACAAGGCTGGCGTCGCCGAAATCGTGCAGGCTATGGTCTATCTGCGAGAGCATCCAGAGATAGAGCATGGCGACATTCGCATAGCCTTCAATCCCGACGAGGAGATAGGCATGGGCGCCCATCACTTCAACGTAGAGAAGTTCGGTTGCGACTGGGCTTACACTATGGATGGCGGCGATATTGGCGAACTGGAATACGAAAACTTCAACGCTGCCTCTGCCAAGATAAACATCACAGGCACGAGCGTTCATCCTGGCTATGCCAAGGGCAAGATGATAAATGCTGCACGCATCGCTACCGAGTTTGCAGCCCTGATTCCTTCTTCCGAGACACCTGAGACAACCGAAGGCTACGAGGGTTTCTACCACCTCACAGGCATGGAGGGCAATGTGGAGAAGGCTCGTCTGTCATATATCATACGCGACCACGACCGCAAGATTTTCGAGGAGCGCAAGGCATTCATGTGCAAGTGTGGCGAGATTATAAACGAACGCTACGGCTCTGACATCTGCGAGGTGACTGTCACCGACCAGTATTATAACATGAAGGAGAAGATTGACCCTCAGATGCACATCATCAACAACGTGCTCAAGGCTATGGAAGAGGTCGGCGTGAAACCGAAGGTAATGCCTATCCGCGGCGGTACCGATGGTGCCCAACTCTCGTTCATGGGTCTGCCTTGCCCTAACATCTTCGCAGGCGGCGTAAACTTCCACGGTCCTTACGAATTCATCTCAGTTCAGGTGATGGAGAAGGCGATGGAGGTGATAATAAAGACCCTCCCCCAGCCCCTCCCATAGAGGGAGGGGAGTAGTTAGTATTTCAAATCAAAACATATCAACACAAAATCATAATACCTGTCCTCCATAGCGATAAAAGCTATATACTCCCCTCCATTTATGGGAGGGGCGAGGGGGTGGGTCTTTATATCCTATGTCCGAAATCCCATCCTTAGTCCAGGATCTCGCTGTCATCCTCATCGTGGCTGGCATAGTGACCCTGCTGTTCAAGAAACTAAAGCAGCCACTTGTACTCGGATACATAGTGGCGGGCTTCCTCGTCTCTCCTCACATGCCGCTCCTCCCCCTTGCGGTAGATAAGGAGAACATACAGTCATGGGCTGACATCGGCGTGATGTTCCTGCTCTTCTCCCTCGGTCTCGACTTCTCCT
>CAMJKP010000062.1 GCA_946406435.1 uncultured Prevotellaceae bacterium
AACAATTTGGAATAAGTATGGAAAACCTCGGATTAGGTTTAACCCTGATGGCTATTGGTATGGTAACAGTTTTTGCCATACTGCTCATTGTCATCAATTTGAGCAATGCGCTCATCAAAATCGTAAACAAAGTTTGCCCAGAGGAGGAAGCTCCTAAGAAGAAGGCTGCACCGGCTGCTGCTCCAGCCAAGATTGATGCTGCCGTAATGGACGTAATCAAGGCTACAGTAGCTCAGATTACAGGTGGAAAGGGAACAGTAACTAACGTAACAAAAGCCTAACTTATTTGTTAAGCCAGACATAGTCTTGGCGGAAATGTAAGGTGGAAAGATAATAACAAATCACAATAATACAATGGCAAAAGAGATAAAGTTCAGTTTGGTCTTTCGTGATATGTGGCAGAGTGCCGGAAAGTATCAGCCACGTGTTGACCAGCTTTTAAAGGTCGCTCCTGCTATCATCAAGATGGGATGTTTCGACCGTGTAGAAACCAATGGCGGTGGCTTCGAGCAGGTCAACCTCCTCTATGGCGAGAACCCAAATATCGCAGTACGCAAGTGGACAAAGCCTTTCCATGAGGCTGGCATCCAGACTCACATGCTTGACCGTGCGCTCAACGCACTCCGCATGAGTCCATGTCCAAAGGACTTGCGTCGCCTCTTCTATAAGGTAAAGCACGTTCAGGGTACGGACATCACACGTATCTTCTGCGGTCTCAATGACCCACGCAACGTGATTCCTTCAATCAAGTATGCAAAGGAAGGTGGTATGATTGCTCAGGCTTCACTTTGTATCACTCACTCTCCAATCCACACAGTAGAATACTATGTAAACCTTGCAAAGCAGTTCATCGATGCTGGTGCAGACGAGATCTGTCTGAAGGATATGGCTGGTATCGGTCGTCCTGAGACTCTCGGTAAGATTACTGCCGGAATCAAGGCTTACAAGGAGGATATCATCATTCAGTATCACTCTCACGCTGGTCCTGGCTTCAATATGGCAAGCATCCTTGAGGTATGTCGCAACGGCTGTGACTATATCGATACTGCTGTTGCACCACTCTCTTGGGGTACAGGTCATGCCGATATCATCGCCGTTCAGGAGATGTTGAAGGATGCTGGCTTCAAGGTTAAGGAAATCAATATGGAGGCTTACATGGAGGTTCGTACTCAGATTCAGGAGATGATGGACGACTTCCTCGGCTATTACATCCCTGCACAGAATCACCTCAATAACTCATTGCTCATCAAGCCAGGTCTTCCTGGCGGTATGATGGGTTCGCTCATGACCGACCTTGAGGATAACCTCAAGTCTCTAAACAAGTGGAAGGTGAAGAACAACCAGCCAGAGCTTACTACCGATCAGCTTCTCGTTAAGCTCTTCGATGAGGTGGCTTACGTATGGCCAAAGGTTGGATATCCATGTCTCGTAACTCCATTCTCTCAGTATGTTAAGAATCTCGCTCTTATGAACGTGATGCAGATGGAGAAGGGTAAGGAGCGTTGGTCAATGATTGCCGACAACATCTGGGATATGATTCTCGGTAAGTCAGGTAAGCTTGCAGGTCCTGTTGATCCTATCTTCGTTGAGATGGCTAAGGCTGATGGTCGTGAGTTCATGACAACCGACCCACAAGAGAACTATCCAGACAACCTCGACGTATATCGTCAGAAGATGAAGGAGAACGGTTGGGATCTCGGTGAGGATGATGAGGAACTCTTCGAGTATGCTATGCACCCACAGCAGTATGAGGCATTCAAGAGCGGTAAGGCTAAGGCTGACTTCGAGGCTGACCTCGCTGAGCGTAAGGCTAAGAAGAATGCTCCAAAGGGCGACGCACAGCCTAAGACTATCACCGTTACTGTTAATGGTCAGAGCTATAAGGTGGATATCGCTTACGGCGACAAGCCAGCAGCTCCTGCAGCAAGTGCCGCTCCTGTAGCCGCAGCAGCTCCAGCAGGTGAGGGCATCGAGGTGCTCGCTCCACTGGAGGGTAAGGCTTATATGGTAAGCAACTCAAGTGAAACTCCAAAGAAGGTTGGCGACCATGTTGAGGAAGGTGATATCATCTGCTATATCGAGGCTATGAAGGTGTTCAACCGTATCAAGGCAGAAAAGGCAGGTACTATCACAAGCATCAACTTCACATCAGGCGACTCTGTAGAGGAGGATGATGTGCTGATGACTATTGCATAAGCCCACTCTAGATTCACTAGAGTAACTAGATTCACTAGACCCACTAGAACAACTAGAAAAAATGGAAATACTACAGAAAATATGGGAAATGACCGCGTTCTCGCAGACAGGCGGTGACTGGTCTTTCCTCTTGATGATTCTCATAGCATTCGTGCTCTTGTATCTGGGAATCGTAAAGAAATATGAGCCTCTGCTGCTCATCCCAATCGGATTTGGCGTACTTCTCGCCAACTTCCCTGGCGGTGGCATGGGAGTTACAACCGTTACCTCTGAGGGCTTCATCCCTGATGGCAACGGCGGTTTCCTCCTCGATGCAGCAGGCAACAAGGAAGTTATCTGGGATATGCCTCTCCATAAGATTGCGCATGACCTCGGACTCATGAACTTCATCTATTACATGTGCATCAAGACGGGCTTCATCCCACCTATCATCTTCATGGGCGTGGGTGCTCTGACCGACTTCGGTCCTATGCTCCGTAACCTCCGTCTCTCTATCTTCGGTGCTGGTGCTCAGTTCGGTATCTTCGCTGTTCTTCTTGTTTCCCTTGCATTGGGATTCACTCCACAGCAGGCTGCCTCTCTCGGTATCATCGGCGGTGCTGACGGTCCTACGGCTATCTTCACCACTATCAAGCTCGCTCCGGAGCTTCTCGGTCCTATCGCCATCGCTGCTTACTCTTACATGGCTCTCGTGCCTGTAATCATCCCTCTCGTGGTTAAGCTTCTCTGTTCAAAGAAGGAGCTGATGATTAACATGAAGGAGCAGGATAAGAAGTACCCTAACAAGACCGAGATCAAGAACCTCCGCGTACTGAAGATTCTCTTCCCAATCACCGTTACTACTGTTGTGGCTCTGCTTGTTCCAACAGCTGTGAGCCTCGTAGGTATGCTGATGTTCGGTAACCTCATCAAGGAGCTTGGAAGCATGACAAGCCGTCTGTTCGATACTGCGTCTAACGCTATCATGAACACCGCTACTATCTTCCTCGGCCTCTCTGTAGGTGCTACAATGACTGCTGATGCGTTCCTTAACGCCCAGACCGTTGGTATTGTTGTCGGTGGATTCCTCGCATTTGCACTCTCTATCGCAGCAGGTATCTGCATGGTGAAGATCTTCAACCTCTTCACTAAGAAGAAGGTTAACCCACTGGTTGGCGCAACAGGTCTGAGTGCCGTTCCTATGGCTTCTCGTGTGGCTAACGACATCGCTACACAGTACGACCCAAAGAACCACGTGCTCAACTACTGTATGGCAAGTAACATCTCAGGCGTTATCGGTTCTGCCGTTGCCGCAGGTGTGCTTATCTCATTCCTTCAGTAATCACATAGCTGAAATATAATAAAATAAAACCAGTACCCCAAATCAGGGTACTGGTTTTATTTTGGGGTTATGGTGCCTGGTAAACAATACGAAACATGTCCGAAGTGCAAGAAACACTACATATCGGATATTCTGTTTCTTCTGTGCCAACATAATCCTAGAAAATGTGTCAGTAACGGGTAACAATAAGGATTTTAGGGTTAGCGTACCTCATTCTAGACATAGTACCCTCCGTCTGGATATGTTCTGTTGGGTAGGACTATGAATAATTCTGGTTGTTTTTTGTAATGACAGAAAAATAATCACGTGGAAATTCGAATTTATCAGGAATTAAGTAGTAAGAAAGTTATTGCAGTCAGGTAAAACTCATGTTTATCATTTTGTCTTGTGGTAAAAGCAAATATAATCAAAAGGGCTGATACTTCATGTAAGTACCAGCCCTGAATTTATCTAATCCAAAAAAATACAAGAAAGCAATATTTTATTTTACGCTTTGCGCTTTGCACTTTCCACTCATTACTGAGCGTAGTAATAGAAATCCTGTCGTGAAACCTTGATTTTACTTGGGTCTGCACCCTTAGTCTCAAATGTTACGGTGATTGAGTCATTGCCTGGAATTTCGAGGCCTGTTATGTCGAAAGAGTAGGCAAATACTCCGTCGTCATAGGGGCTTATGGGTGCCTTCGGTGTGTGGCGGTTGTAAAGCATTGTGAGAGTAACCGCATTATCTCCTATACTTGTTGCGCAGAGATTCGCGTCAGGTTCGACGGCTTTACCGTTTGCTATAGAGAATTCTGCAGTAAAGAGGAATGTAACATAGCCGTTTGCCAGCCAGCCGTTGTTGCTTTTCGTGTTGAAAATACTGTCCTCTTTAAGAATGCCTGCCTCGGTAGCCTCTGCAAGTGTTACTGCTTTCTGCTCAACGAGATATGCACCGTCATTAAGTTCTGCATTGCGGATAACGGTAACGCCATTCTCTGTTGTCGTATCCCTTGGGGTATAGTATGCGTATAACTGTATGCGTTTATGCTCTCCAAATCCTTTGCTGTCTGTGAGTTTGTTTACACTGGCAATCGTAGGATATACAATCATATCGTTATCAGCGATGAGTTTGTAGTTTGGATAAGTACCAGTAATAGTGTAGTAGGCTGAGAATAACAGCTTGTTGTCCTTGTCATCATCATCTGAATCTGAGAGACAAGATGCGAATCCGAATAGGGTTGCGCATAATAGTGCTACGAAATAGATTTTCTGTTTCATCATATTCTTTGTTTTTGTTTTTGAAATTATCCTTTATCTATTATATAATGCAGGAAAAGCGAAAAAATTGCATGGTAAAGAAAAAATATTGACAACTTGTGCTTTTACTTTTGGCCTATTCTATTTTGCCAAGTGATAGATTCCTGAAAATAGGGAAATACCATCGTGGTAGTAGGGATTCTCCTTTGGTTGGCAACGTAAAACCTACTACTTTTGTAGGGACAATCAATATTACTATTAAACAGAAATACTATGACTAAGAAATTCTTTTTGCTGATATCAGCACTACTAACCATTGCATTGACGGCATCGGCTCGTCGAGTTGGCGTTTACTGCCACATGGCAGCAACAGGTACACAAATCTCTGAGGATGGAAACATCAGGGCGTTCATTATGGTTAATCATGATGGGACAGCCAATCTGGAAGTGATGAATTTGACGGATAAAGTCATATTCATCAGACGGGCACATTCATTTTCGTTTGTAAACAAAGTATCAGAACCGATGTTTATTCCCCAGTCGAGAACGGAGAGCTACACCACTCAGCAAAGCGTGGTTACCAATGAAAACAGATTCAACGAGACAAAAACAGTTCGGAGCTATAGCCGTACCAAAAGCCACACCGTTTATGACCAGCGTGTTATTGCCATAGCTCCCCATGGGTGCTCATTGGTATATGTGTGGGATGAACTTCCGGAAAAACTACGCGAGGACATTATTGATATAGGTGAGGATGATTCCCTTTTAAGAAATTGTAAAGGTCGCTTCATGGATACAGGCAAAAGGTTCTGTAAGGGTGACCGTCGTAACTATACTGCGGAGAATACACCGCTTCTGCTTGCTGCCGATTTGGAATATAGTTTCAAGGAAAGAGGTGAAGAAGGCTGTCGCCTGTATTTGCAAGACTATGTGTCTAGCATTCAAATCGGTCGTTCTAATGAAAATCCATATTCGGGCTCATATTTTTCATTCCTCAGCGGAAATTCTACTAGTTTGGTAATATTAGAGGGAGCAATGGGACTTATGTCTTTGATGTGTTTGGGTATACCCCTTGCCATGTTGTGATGGCGAATGACATAGAAACATCATAGGATTTATGATGATATTGTAGAGGTATTTGCTATTTCTACTTTCGCTCTCTGATAAATAAGGGAGGTAGAAGGTATTAAATGGCAAATACCTTTGGTATTATCAGGAATTTTGTGTAATTTTGCCACCAGAAACATTTAAATAGACAAAGATATGAGTGCAGCAGAGATTACAGCTCGTAGGATATACAGTTCATATCATCTAGGAGCATTGCCTGAGGATGTTAAAAAACATCTGATGATATTGTTCTTGTCAGAAGGCAAGGCAAAATCAGATATGCCAGAAGGTATGGTTGGAGAGGATTTCCCGCCTATGCTTTCGGCTGATGAATTGCGTGTGAGGGTATCTGAGGCTGAGACGGATATACTTGCAGGCAAGACTAATTCTATTGAGGATTTTAATGCTAATATGGAAATGAAATATCCTTGGCTATGCGAATAAAAACAGCATTGCTCTTTGAGCTGACCTTTGAGGATTTATTATCGTGTGGACACAAATACTACTCAAAGAATACCATTAAGAATCTATATGCGAGATACAAGGAATGTCGATTGATATTGCTTGATAATCCGACCTTTGGGCAGTTGGAGCCTTTGCTTGAAGGGCTTCATCTGGAATATCGCAGGATATTTATTCAACCATATTTCAAGATAATATACACTATCAATAATTATGAGATTGTTCTCGTTGATATATGGGATACTCGTCAGAGTCCGATAAATCTTCGTGGGCGAATAGATGCTGTGTAAATTTTAAATAGTAAATGCGAATAGTCATAATCGGTGCAGGAGCGGCAGGATGCTTTGCGGCCATAGAGGTGAAGCGCAGATGCCCAAAGGCGGAGGTTACGGTGCTTGAGAAAGGCACTAAACCGCTGGCTAAGGTTGCTATTACCGGTGGCGGACGATGCAATCTCACCAACTCGTTTGCAGAGGTGAAGAGTCTGGAGCAGGTATATCCTCGCGGTTTCCGCCTGATGAAGAAGCTATTCCATCATTTTTCGTCAAAGGATGCATACGAATGGTTTGAGTGCGAGGGCGTGCGACTTGTCACGCAGGAAGATGAGTGTGTGTTTCCGCAGTCGCAGGATGCTATGGAGATAGTTTTGACGCTCACCTCACTTATGAACAGGCTTGGCGTGAATACCCTTTGTGGGTGTAAGGTATCTAACATCGCAAAACGCGATGTTAGCTCTGATGGGAATCCTATTTACGCAGTAACCTATACTAAGGCCGGAAACTCTCACGTTATAGAGGCAGACAAAGTAATCGTCACCACAGGTGGGCATCCTTCCCCTTCAGGATTTGATATGCTGAAGGAACTGGATTTGGAGATTGTACCTCCTGTTCCGAGTCTGTTCTCGCTATGCATATCTGATAAGAGTCTGACGGCATTGATGGGTACTGTTGTAGAATATGCACAAGTATCGCTTGTCGGCACTAAGATAAAGACCAATGGACCATTGCTCATCACTCATTGGGGCATTAGTGGACCGGCTGTGCTGAAGCTCTCGTCGCATGGTGCAAGGATTCTCGCAGAGAAGGATTATCAGGCAGATGTGATGGTGAATTGGCTCTTTGAGATTAGCAATAATGATGTGCAGGAAATGCTCTCTGCGTATATCAGGAAGCATGCAGCGAAGAAGATAACGTCTGCCTATCCTTCGGCTCTTAATGCAAGGCTGTGGGCGCATCTTGTGCAGAGGGCAAAACTGTCGGCAGATATGCGTTGGAGTGAGTTGCAGGGCAAGGCATTCAACAGACTCCTGACCGTCCTCACGTCTGATACGTATCACGTTACTGGTAAGAACCGCTACAAGGACGAGTTTGTTACCTGTGGTGGTGTGTCGCTTAATAGCTTGAAGCATGACACGCTTGAGACAAAGAATCACCCAGGACTCCATTTTGCCGGAGAAGTAACCGATGTAGATGCCGTTACTGGCGGTTTTAACCTACAGGCAGCATGGACGATGGGGTGGGTGGCAGCAAAGGCTGTGGCGGCCTCTCCCCCCGCCCTCCCCCGTAGGGAGGGAGCCGATTTGAGTATTGGAGAGTGACTAATAGAATAAAAATGAAAAGTGAAAAATGAAAAATAAATACATCTTAAGAAATAATAAATTAAAGCATATTGTCTTCTGGCTTGGGGAGAGGCTGTTTTTGGTCTTTTTAGCTTTCTTATTCTCCCTCTCTGCCTCTGCTCAGAGTTTTGACCGATATTTCGAGGACGCAACCTTGCGTCTGGACTATATATTTGCAGGAAATGATCATGAGCAGCATATATTCCTTGAGAATGTGAAGCGTCAGGAGAAATGGGCGGGCAGAAGGGCACGTCTGGCAGAGAAATTCCTGAATGGTAACGGACAGATAACGGTCACGGATCACGCCTCGCATGAGGTGATATACGTCTGGACCTTCTCCACTCTCTTTCAGGAATGGCAGCTTGAGGCAGAGGCAAAGGCAACTGACAGGGCATTTGAGACAAGCTATAACATCCCGTTCCCGAAGAACAAGGTTGATGTTACCGTGACCCTTACAAATAACCATAACGTGGTGACTTCAAAGTTCACGCACACCATTGACCCGAAGGATATCCTCATACGCAAGATAGGTGCTACAGGTGTGCCTTTCCGCTATATATGGAAGGGAAATAACGCAGTCAATGCGAACATAACCGACTGCATAGACATCGCCATCCTTGCAGAAGGATATACCGAGGCTGAGATGAATAAGTTCTATAGCGATTGCGGACGTGCTGTTGAGGCTCTCTTCGCCTACGAACCACTTAAGAGCATGAAGAACCGCTTCAATGTGGTGGCTGTGGCAGCTCCATCCCTTCAGTCCGGACCTTCCGTCCCACTTAAAGGTAAATGGACGAATACAGCCACAGATTCGCATTACAGCACGTTCTACAGCGACCGATACCTCACCACGCGCAATATGCACAAGGTCTATGATCTGCTGTCGGGGGTGCCTTTTGAGCATGTCATTATACTTGCCAATTCTGATATATATGGCGGAGGTGGAATATACAATCAGGTGACGGTCGTGACATCCGATCATCCAACATTCAAGGAGGTGCTTGTGCATGAGTTCGGACATGCGTTTGCCGGACTTGGCGATGAGTATGAATATGGAAATTCGGCTGATGTGTATTATCCTGCTGATACAGAGCCGTGGGAACCTAATCTCACCACGCTCGTGAATTTCAAGAGCAAATGGGCTGACATGATGCCTCAGAATCAGCCTGTACCAACGCCAAAGAATCCGAATGTGCCTGATTATAAGACTATTGACTTCAAGGATGCAAAGGCTGTGGAGGCTCTTAATGCTGCCACACAAGCAGTTGGCGTATTCGAAGGCGGTGGTTATCAGGAGAAAGGCTGCTATCGTCCGGCACAGGAATGTAGAATGAAGATAAACGAAGTGCGTGATTTCTGTCCGGTATGCGCAAGGGCTATCAGAAGAATCGCAGATTTCTATACTGGTAAGTGATAGGCATTTACTGTATTCCCGGAAACAAAATCTGAAAAATAGTTAAAATACTTGCCATTTGATAGAAATACTACTATTATTTGTGTTGAAAATGCTGATATTTTAGTAATTTTGCATCCAATTTGTAAGAATAGCTTACTGTGGGTAATCAAAATATGAAGAAAATAACAAAACTGGCAATCCTGGTTAGTGGAGGCGGTACCAACTTGGAGAATATCATCAATTACTTCAAGAACAATCCTGATGTAGAGGTTTCGGTTGTAATCAGCAACAAAGCTGATGCCTACGCAGTTACACGTGCCAAGAATCATGGAATACCATGCAGCATAATCACTCGCAAGCAGTTTGAAGAGGACAAGGAACTTGTCATGAACACCGTGAAGGGATGCGATTTCATCATCCTTGCAGGTTGTCTTGTCCGTATTCCTGAATATATGATTGAGGCTTATCCAAAGCGTATCATTAACATTCACCCAGCCCTTTTGCCTAAGTACGGCGGTAAGGGAATGTACGGACATCATGTGCATGAAGCAGTCAAGGCTGCTGGCGAGAAGGAATCTGGAATCACAATCCACTACGTGAACAACGAACTCGATGCTGGTGAGCATATCGCCCAGTTCCGCGTAGCTCTCACAGAAGAAGACACTCCTGACACAATCGCAGATAAGATTCACGAACTGGAGATGGAATACTTCCCAAAGGTTATTGAGGAGTGTATCAATAAAGCGTAAGGATTAAGGAATATAGTAGAAAGTAGATAGTATAACCTCTGTGGTTATACTATCTTTTTTTGTTATAAGTTTCATATTCATGAAGCGTTTCTCTTAGGAGAATATATCTAATGAGCAACTTTTTGTGTTTTTCTTTTGGAGATGTATCATTTTTTTGCTACATTTGCCGAGTAATTAACTTAAACACGTATTGCGTTATGAAAAATACTGATACCATTTTGAACGACTCGAAGGTGAGACTCGCGGTAAGATGCATATACTATAAACCCGTCACCCCTTCCTGTGACGTGATAGAACTGAATCAGGAGGAATATGCTAAATTCTTGCGTATGCGCTCAATGCTCAACAGAATAGCCTTTGTTCTGAATCATCTGCACAGGGAATATATGTCGGGCAAGGTTCATGAGATTGCATGGATACCGCTTGATGACGATATTGAACTTATCAAGCATTACGAGGCAAAGACTGCGAATGAAAGTGAATAATGGATTTCTAAATAGGCAAATGTATGAAGAAATTTGAACTTAGAGGGTATGACCGATATGAGTCGGAATACTATCACATTGGTCTTTATGATACCTACGAAGAGGCAATGAAGGTCTTCAAGGAGAAAGAGAAGTATAACCTTGAAAACAATTTTGAGGAATGGCTGGATGTTCAGCAGATTGAAGTTGAGGAGGATTTACAATGATGACAATGAGAATAGCCGTGAGATTTATCTTTAGCAAGTCTGTCACACCAACGTTTGATGTGATTGAGATGGAGGACAAGCCATGGACTGACTTCCTGCATGCTGAATCCATGGACACCCGAATAGACATGGTTCTCAAGCATCTTGGCACAACCAGGGAGTTCTTGCCCGGCAAGATTCGCGAACTTGCATGGATTCCGCTCGATGACCATATGGAACTTATCAAGCACTACAAGCCACAAGCATAGTTTGCTGCATGCTTCCCAATATTATCAAGAAACAAAAGCCTTTGCCACAAGCGAAGGCTTTTTCTGTTTCCCCCTTTTTTATGCCGAAACTTTAGCCTACACAAAAAGCAAATAGGAGAGCCGAAGCCCTCCTATCCGTTTCTTATGCTGGTTGCCACTTGCAATGAGCCCTTGGCAACTTTCTGACAAATCGTATATTATAACGTCATTACACGTTTCATCTCCAGATTCTCGTAGCCTTCAGGACAATGGGTTGATAGATAGACCGTAGGATTCTGGCGGATGAACTCACGAACACGATCGAGAGTTTCGCGGGCTGCGATTTGATCCTCGAAGATAATCGAGAGCTTGTTAGCCTTTAAGGCGGCATCGCAATAGGTCACATCGCCGTGCATCATATAGTAGAGACCATCCAGTTCTGCGATGATGATGCTATTACCCTTGGTATGTCCCTTTGCCTCAATGAACCAAACGCCCTCGGCAACCTTTTCGGCATGAGGGAAGTTCTTGTATGAGTCGCTATACTCTGCACGCACTATGTTCTCACCGCTCAGCTTCATCGCATCGGCATCTTCTGGCGAGATATACACCTTGGCATTTGGGAAATACTGCAAGGCAGCCGTGTGGTCGGGATGCTTGTGGGTGATGAGTATCTTCGTCACCTGTTCTGGCTTGTAGCCAAGTTCGGTGAATGCCTCCATATAGTCCTTCTGCTTTTCGCCCATATAGAGCGGTGCGCCGAGTTTCTTGGCAGGAGCCTTCATGTCGTTCTGGAAGCCTGTATCCACGAGTATCACCTCGTTACCCATGTCAATGAGGAAGCTCTGGAGACTGCTGCGGTAGATGACTTGTTCGTCTGTGTTCTCTTTGCCTTCACCGCCGAAAGCAAATTGCTGGTTTATAAAACCATGGTCGAACATTCGTATTGCCTTGATTTCCATATTATAATCGTTTGGATTAGTATATTTACCTTCTGTTATTTTGCCAGTTCCTTCTCTATGCTCTCTTCCATTTCCTTTGGCTCTGTAGTAGGCTCGAAACGGCAGATTACTTTGCCTTCTCTGCTGATGAGGAACTTGGTGAAGTTCCACTTGATGTCTGGCTTTGATGCGTAGTCAGGATCTGCCTTGGTGAACATCTCATCAAGGATTTTGGTGAGTTTATGTTCTGGATTGAAACCTGCGAAGCCTGCCTCGCTCTTCTGCCACTGGTAGATAGGATGAGCACCATCGCCATTGACCTCAATCTTAGACATCAGAGGGAAGGTGACACCATGATTCAGACGGCAGAACTCCTCTATTTGCTCGTCAGTACCAGGTTCCTGATGGCCGAACTGGTCACATGGAAAACCTATGATTACAAGTCCTTGGTCTTTATACTTCTGGTAAAGGGCTTCCAGACCATCATACTGAGGAGTGAAACCACATTTGCTTGCCGTGTTGACAATAAGTAGCACTTTGCCTTTGTAGTCGGCAAAATTCACTTCCTTACCCTTGTTTGACAGGGCGGTAAAATCATAAATTGTGTTCATATCACTTGCTTTACTATTTAATGACAGCAGACACATGGTCACCGTCATAATTAAAATACTGATATACTTTATCTTCATCATTCTACCAGGATGACTATTCTTCTACTGCAACAAAATTCCCTTTCTTGCGTTTGCAACGGGGGCAGCGCCATGTATCGGGCAGTTCCTCGAAAGACGTGCCGGGCGGAATGTTTTGCTTGGGGTCGCCCTTTTCTGGGTCGTAGGTGTACTTGCAGGGGCATTTGAACTTTGTCATATCGTTCTTCCATTTTTATTAGAAAAAAGGGCGGCAAATACCAGTGTCTTCCAGTCCAAAGGTTCAGTCACATTTTTTGCCGTCCACATTGAAGAAAAAATTCATGTTTTTCCCGTTAATCGGGGAGATTGACTAGCCCAAAGGCTATGCCGTGAAAGATATCAGGCAGGTTGCCACTTGCAACGCACAGGCGATACAATAGCGCCTTCCTTCTTCAACTCGGCAAATGCCTTATCCACTTCCTTGCGGTCAACACCTGTGATCTCCGCAATCTTGCCTGCGTTTACGGGTGCACCGAACTCGCGCATGGCCTGTAATACTTTCTCCTTCATAAATAGAATCCCCATCTCTTATCCACAAAGTGGAAGACCGTCATGGGGCATGGGTCTGACGTTGTAACTATAAGCCTCCCCTCGGGGAGGTTTGGAGGGGGCTTTTACATCATTGCTGCAAGGAAATTCTTGTAGCCGAGCTTATCAATATAGTTCAGATACTGCGCTTCCCAAGCCATGTGATCCTTCTCACCGTCAATCCACTTCAGGATGAGTTTCTGGGTTGGATAGTCGTCAGCGAAAGCTGTAGCCAGTTCACTCAACATCTTCACGGCGTTAGGCTCATAGTCCGATTCTATCTGCTGCTTTGGGGCATCGTAGAAAGGGAACTCAATAGTCTTCATAGCCTCCTGAAGGTCAGCAGGCTTGCAGCCCAGCTCCACCAAGCGGTTCCGCACCTCCTCGGCTTCATCCCATTCCTCTTCTGCCTCTTCCTTCCACTTGTCGGCAAGCTTGTTCCAGCCATTCAGACGGTCATATGCCGAGAATGCAAAATGCTGCTTACTGTTACCAAACCATACTGCGCTAAAGATAGGCGAACTGCTTCATTGCTTCTTCTTTTGTCATAATAAGTTTTTTGTTTTAGGTGAATAATTATGTTAGTTATCTGGGTGCAAAATTACAATGTTTTTGCAAATAAAAGCAAACTGAAACGAAATAGAAACCGACTAAAACGAAACAAATACGAAAAATTTTAGTATCTTTGCAGCAAAAATATGCCCGATTATGTATAGTCTAAAAGAATTTTGGCAACTGATAAACTTGCCTTTACCCGAAGGTGAGTGGGACGGAAACGTCATCTGTCTGGAAACCAACGTGGAGTGGACGTTCGGTGCAAACGAGACACACGGTTTCCTGTCGTGCTACACGTTCACCATCGTCACGAGCGGCTGGGTCACCATCATCTACAACAACAGCGAGATAACCCTTCACGAGGGTGATCTCTACACCTATTCACCTGGTATGGAGGTTACCGTACTGTCGGCTTCCGAGGACTACCGCGGCATCTGCCTTCTTGCCGACGAGCGCTTCACGCTCAGCCTGCCCACGGTGCGCAATGCCGTCCGCACAGCCTACTTCAACGTCGTAGAACTCACCTCGCCCGTGCTTTCGCTGAAGCCCGACGACATATGTCGTTTGCGTGAACTAATGTTGATGGCCATCCGATATCAGCAGTCAGGCATAACCCACTCAAACGAAAGTCTCCAGATGCTCTACAGTCTCTTCTTGCTCGACCTCTCTGCCATTCAGGAGCACAGTATCCGTGAGCACCGCTTCCCCAAGCGCGTAGAGGAGATATTCCTCGGCTTCCTGAGTCTGCTACCCCAGTACTTCATTGAGCATCATGACATAGGTTTCTATGCCTCCAAGCTCTGCATCACCACCACCTACCTCTCGCGCATCGTCCGACAAGTGTCAGGCTGTCGCACCGTCATCGACTACATCAACCAGTTCCTACTCATGGAGGCCACCTTCCTATTGCGACAAACGCCGTTGAGCATCAGTCAGATAGCCGAGCAGCTCCACTTTGCCGAGACAACCACATTTTCCCGCTTCTTCCAGCGCATGAAGGGCATGAATCCGAAGGAGTTCAGATCACCCTTGCCTCGCCATCGAAAGCGCATAGTTCCTCAGCCAAATGGTTGAGGGATTCGCTGATATATGTCACTCTTCCTGTGCTCCAAAATTATTCGCCTTTTTTTATGCTACAAGCACGAAAAATCCCGATTCGCCAAGAGCAAATCGGGATAATTTCTTTGTATCACTTATTCTTGTAAGTGTAGGTATATTCCAAGTCGAAATCCTCTTTTCTTTCTGGAATTATAATATGCAAAGTTTTGATAGTGCCATCTTCGTTATATGAATACTCAACAGATTCCACATCTTTCTCACCTCGATATATAGGACCAATGCGTTTCTGAAGTCTTCCTATTGAGTCATATTCGTTTATATATTCTACAATTTCTGCATTTCCTTCTTCTGTATTGAAGAATGAATGTTTTACAACATTACCATGACTATCACACTCGTGGATGTTCTTGTCATAAAATCGACCATTACCAAGATATGTGGCATTTACTGTGTCAGAATTCTCACCATAGCTATATGCACGAACAACACCAATATTATCGCTTACAGTCCTATTATACTCGGTATCCTTTATCAGCTTATTGTTATAGTCATATTCATAATTGTGCGTGCGAAACAGTTTGCCTTCTCTATCGTATTTGCGCATTACAGAAACTCTATCCATAGAGTTGTACTCATATTCATATTTACCTGATGTTTTATCTACCAAATCAATCCTCATGCCTTTATCATCATAAACATATAATGAACTATATTCATAAAGATATTCATTACTGATAAGTTGCCCCTTTTCATTATACTTGAAAAGTTGATACATAGTTCCTTGAGGGGAACGTATACCTGATTTCCATTTATAACGTGTTACTGCCACTTCGGCAATGTACTTTTCCCCATTGGTGTTTTCGTCATCGTTACTTGAGCAACTCACGAAGCCAAGTCCTAACACCAATCCAAGCAATAAAGCGATGTTCTTTTTCATTTTTGATATTTAAATTTCACAATTAAGTAGTTTTTCTTTTTATCGGGATGCAAAGGTACGCATTTATTTCCGCACCTCCAAATCTATCGGCACTTTTCTCTTCTTGAGAAGATAGATTGAAAGGGGAAGAAAGGGTGTGTGTAAAAAATATTAGACTATTAGACCATTAGACCATTTGACCGTAAATGGCCTTTTTTTTAGAATAGGCTATCACGAGAACTTATCCATTACCGGCTTTAGGAATGGGGTGATTGTTCTGTCGAAGGTTCTGCCGTAGCGGTTGATGAATATTTTTGAGATGCCGATATAAAGGCGTTTCTTGGCACGGGAGAGGGCAACATACAGCTTACGGGCATCTTCCTCCTTTTGGTTGATGGTGGTAGCATTGAAATTGGGATAGCGACCGTCAACGGCATCGAAGACGATGACGTTATCAAACTCCAGTCCCTTAGCTTTGTGCACCGTAGAGACATAGATACGCTCCTTAATCCTGCTTGCGCTGCACAGGTCTGCCTCGCGCAGGGTGTTGATTTCCGCCCCATAGTGCTGGAGCTGTAGGATGAGTTCTGGGTATTTCTCGCTGTCGATAAGGTCGTTGTCAATATACGAGCAGATATAGTCGAGCTTATCAACTGGGGTGATGAGTTTGTCACTTACAAGTGCATCGTGAATGTAACGAAGCTCGGTGGTGAAGATAGAGAGCCCCTCTAAATCTCCCTGCATAGGGAGACTTGAGGTGACTTCGGCTCTCTCCCTATGCAGGGAGAGCGGGGAGAGGGTCGGTTTATATAGCAGATCATGCGTATGATGATAGAGTGGGGCATAATTCTTCTGAAGCTTGGCACCGACATTTATCACGGCCTCACGCGCAAGAAGCGCATTCTGATGCGGAATGATTGCCTTTGCTTTCTTGTAGCAGTAATCCACAAGACTCTTTGTCGCAAACACATCATCGTCGGCAAGATGCGAGTTTTGTCCTTCAAGATGAAGCGTATCGAGCAAGTGCTTGAGCTTGTGAACTCGTAGGTCTGGCTCAAGAAGTCGGATGAGGCGGAGAGAGTCGAAGCAAGCGGCCTCTCCCCCCGCCCTCCCCCATAGGGAGGGAGCCGATTCGAGAATGGCCTTACAATACCTTTTGATGTTAGAATGTAATATATTTATATCAAAATCGGCATTATGGGCAAGGAGAACGGCATCCTTGGCAAACTCAGCAAAGCGTGTCAGAGCCTCTTCGTGAGAGAGGATTTCGGCAGTCTTGCGTTCCTCAATGATAGGGTTCACGATGTCACCGAGCATGGTAGGAATCTCGCGCTCAGTCTCTATGTGTACCATGAACTGCCCAAGGACTTCCTCATCACGGATACGCATAGCGGCAATCTGGATGATGTCGTCGCGGAAGGTGTCAAGTCCTGTTGTCTCAGTATCAAAAATAACGATGTCCTGCGTCTCGTAAGCCTTGACAAACTGCTGTGTAAGAGGCGGTGTGCCTACGGTCATTAGTTCTGACGGTGATATGCCTGTGGCAATCAACTGATGCACGATGTCCCTTGCCTCGTAAGCCGTATGGATACATTTCGCCCCTTGCATGATGCGCGACCAGGCGATGAGATTTGTGTCGGACATTACAGCTGAGAAATGCGCAAGGAGCAGTTTCATGTCGGGCGTAGAGAAGAGGTCGGTGCCCGAAATCTTGAAATGGGGTAGGGAGAGCGAGTTCAGTTGGCTACTGATATCCTCTGCATCGGCATTTGAGAGGGTAACGATAGCCGTAGTCTCTTCAGGGTTTGTACTGAGCCAGTCGCCAGCCTGTTGTGCAATCTTCTCAATCTCGTCATCCACGGTATTGGCATAGATGAAGCGCGTGGCACCATCAGCCTTGTCGTCATTTGTCGGCTGTGGAAGAATGGCAGAATCAATGCCCAGAACCTTCTCCGCGTACCTATTATATACATCAAGCAGATAGCGAGGCGAACGGTGGTTTTGCGCAAGGTGATGAATGCCTTTGATAGTCTTTTCGCTATCAGAAACAGGCGTGCAACGTTCGCGGAGCATTTCGAGGGTGGATAGCTTTGCACCCATGAAAGAGAATATAGCCTGTTGCTCATCGCCAAGATACAGAATGCACTCTCCTTTGCTTACAAGGTCGATTATAGCCATCTGTAACGGATTCAAATCCTGCACCTCGTCCACCTGAATCCAAGGGCGCTGAACGGCTTCAAGAAATGCTTTCTTTTCAGGCTCGTTACTTGTCATAGCCTCGCTAATGGCATCGTAGGCACGGAGCAGTACCTCGTTGAAATCCATTAGGTTATGATTACGCTTATACAACTCATACTGATGCGCGAGTGACAGTTTTGTAAGCATATTCCTCACCTGCTGACGATATGCCGCATAGTTGGCGTAGGTAGCCGTCTGCATATCATTTATGTCCGCCAGATAGAAGTCGGTATGCTCGTACATATCAGTCATAGTCGCTGCCGTGAACTCCTTCCTATATGCCGTGCACGCCATTCGCATAGCGTTTATATCGTCCCTTGTGAGGCATTCAGGATGCAGTCGTATGCCCTTCGGATGCTGTCGCCTTATCTGGTGCATCATTTGCGAGAAATGGATGCAATCGAAGAGATCGTGCGTCTTCTTGAAGTCGGCAATCACCTGTTCCTCGTCCTGATTTGATAGTCGTGAGAGTATGCTCAGGGCATCGTCATCGTCGATGATACTGGTGTTTGGTGACACGAGTTCATGCTCCATAAGCATCCTTATGCAGTAGCGATGGATATTGCCAACGAAGAGGTCGTTGATGTCGGAATCGTTGATAGTCTGCGAGATACGCTCAGCCATACCCCTCGCAGCACGGTTGGTGAACGTAAGGCAGAGCATATCGCCGTAGGGCACGCCATGCTCGCTATGAGCCACACGGATTCTTTCGGAGAGAATCTGCGTCTTTCCGCATCCTGGAGGCGCGAGCACGAGATGATGACCTTGTGATATGTTGATTATTTCCTGTTGGCTGTAGTCGGGTGTGAACATAGTTTTGCGGGTTAGAGGTTAGGGGTTAGAGGTTAGAGTTTTGGGTAGAGGGCGTGTTTCGTGATTTGCGTTCTCTAAACACTAATCTCTAAACACTAAACTCAAATTAACCGCAAAGTTAGAAAATTATTTCGTAAAACCCTTTGTTTTTGTGGAAAAATGAGTATCTTTGCATGAAAATATGTGTTAGGTTTTAGTGGTAAGCATAATACAATTCACTAACACCCATCACCTATCACCTAAAAGCTATTAACATTTATGATACTTAGAGAACCATATATTGCCAATGCGCAGCGCTATCAGAATCAGGACAAGATGTATCGTCGCTGTGGGCGTTCGGGCGTGATGCTACCAAAGGTGAGCCTCGGCTTCTGGCATAACTTCGGCGATGCTGATGCGTATCAGCGTAGCCGTGCCATAACGCATTATGCCTTTGATCATGGTGTGA
>CAMJKP010000063.1 GCA_946406435.1 uncultured Prevotellaceae bacterium
ATGAATGAGTCAAAACTGAAGCATTGTCAGAATCAGTTTGACTTGTGGGAGTATCTCGTCAGGAAGGTAGCTGTTGACTATCCACGTAAGCAGGATGTAAGTCTTGATATGCAGTATTATGAAATGCAGAAGACATTCGATGCGGAAATAGATAGGATGAACAAGCTGACTAATCATGGAAATAACAGTCAGGCGGTGGATAGTATTGCTGATGAGTTGGCTAAGGAACTGGCCGATAAAGAGCTTGACCCACGTGACATAGTAAAGGGTTACGATCCTTCGAAGGTGTATTGGATGTCTGATGCAGGTCTTGTAGTGAATGTGCCTTTTAGTGGATATGCGTCCCCAGCTGTGGGATTCAGTGGAGGTGTTAGCTATAACCGCAACAGGTTCTTGTATGGATTGGATTTTGATATGACATTTGGTAAATGCAATAAGCAGATTCTTAAAAAGAAAGGTCATATAGAAGATGGTGATTGGCTATCTCACGGTGGCTTTACGCATTATTTCGGCTATAATGTATATAATCGGAATAAGAAGTCGTTTACTCCATTTATAGGTGCTGGCGTGCGTTTCTTTTACGGAGGCGAGAAATATGAAGAATATAGGCCTGAAAATCCGAAAAATCGTTTGGACAAGGCACTTGAGCTTGTTGGTTTCTCTGTTGGTTTGGGTGTGATGGCTGATTTCAAGGTGAAGCATACGGTCAACATGAGTTATAAGCTTCCTGGCATGGAAAGTACGGAGACGCAAATAAGGGTGAAGCCATATTTCAGTCTTACTAATTATGGAAAGCCTCTGGGCTGGACTCCTGCGCTGAACATCAGTGTTGGTGTAAACGGTAAAACGTATCGCTTGAAGAAATCGGAGCAGGCTCAGAAAAGTAATGATGACATACATCTGGGTATGGTGAAATGGGGTGAGAGAAAGCTCCGTTTGGATGATTTCAAGGCTGTGAATCCAATGATGGGCAAGACTTCCTCGTATGTTAGTCTTAAGATGATATCAATGCAAAAGGAGAAAATACTGGATGGAATAAAATACAAATACATCGGCAGGGAGAACTATGCAATTCAGGGTCAGTCGTGGATAGATACTAAGAACATGAACGAGTCGAAGCTGAAGCATTGTCAGAATCAGTTTGACCTGTGGGAGTTTCTTGTCAGGAAGGTGGCTGTTGAGTCGGAGAAGCAGGGTGTGGATTTTGATAAACAGTATTTGCAACGTGCATTCGACGAGGAAATAGAAAGGATGAATAATGTCACCAGCCAGGGAAACAACGCTCAGGCGGTGGATAGCATTGCTGATGAGTTGGCAAGGAAACTTACCAAAGAAGAGCTTGCCCCACGCGATATAGTAAGGGAGCTTGTGCCTTCTAAGGTGTATTGGATGGGTGATATGGGAATCATTGCTAGTGTTCCTTTCTCTGATTATCAGGGCACATCCTATGGAGTTAGTTTCGGAGCAAGCTATAACAGGTGTAAAAGGTTGTACGGATTGGATATTGATTTGTCATTCTTTAGCAAGTGTAAGAAGCAGATTCTTGCAAAGAAAGGTCATATAGAGGAAGGCGATTGGCTTACGTGTGGCGCTATTACATCCTATTTCGGATATAATATATATAATAGGAATAAGGTGGCACTTACTCCGTTTATAGGGGCTGGTGTGCGTTTCTTTGATGGTGGAGAAAGATATGAGGAATATAAGGAGAAGAACAATGTAACGTATGAATGTGCTGGCTTCTCCACAGGCTTGGGCTTGATGATTGACTATAAACTGAAGCATACCATCAATGTCTGGTCCTACTATAAGATTAATACCGAGACACAGTTGCGTGTGAAGCCTTATTTCAATATCACCCGATATGGGAATGGCGTAGGATGGGTGCCTGCAATAAATATCGCCGTAGGAATAAATACGAAAACGTATAGGATGTGGAAGAAGTACTAATAACAAATTACGAATTACCAAGTTACGATAAATGTAACAAAGTAATTCGTAATTTTTTATACTTTCTACTATATACTTTAATTCTTTACTCTTTACCCTTTACCCCTTCTCCGGAATCTCCTCCAGCGTCTTGGTAAGGAACTTCCAGAACTTAGGAACAGAAGGGATATGAGCACGTTCGCCTGCCGTATGTGGAGAGCGGATGGTTGGTCCGAAGCTCACGATGTCGAGCTGTGGATATTTGCCGAGGATGATAGAGCACTCAAGTCCTGCGTGGCAAACCTGTATGGTAGGCTCTGCATTGAAGAGATTCTTGTAGATCTTGCTCATCAAGGCTACCATAGGGCTGTTAGGATTAGGATTCCAGCCGGTATAGTCGCCATCGGTCTCAACCTTCATTCCCACCATAGAGAAGGCACTTGAAACGGTGGTTACGATATAATCCTTCATGCTCTCAGAAGAAGAGCGTGCAAGAACCTTAATCTCTGCCTTGGTATCAGTAATATCAACGATAGCGAGGTTGCTTGATGTCTCAACCTTTGAAGGAATGCTTGGAATCATACGGATAACGCCATCGTGACAAGCGTAGATAGCATCCACGAGGTTATCCTGAATCTCAGCTGGGACTTCGGTCTTTGGAGTGGCTATGTCCTCTGCAAAGAACTCAATGCCTTCCTCTATGCCGTAGTAGTCCTCTGAAATATATACCTTCCAGTCCTCTACGAGTTCCTTCAGAGCCTCCACGTTCTCTGCAGGAACGGTGAGGATAACGATACATGAGTTAGGAATCGCATTTCGCATATTACCACCATGCCATTCTGCCAAACGTGCATCGCATTGGCTGATAGCCTCACGCACGAAACGGACCATCTGCTTGTTGGCATTGGCACGTCCCTCGTTGATTTCGAGACCGCTATGACCGCCTTTCAAACCCTTGAGAGTGACTTTCACGGCCTTGTCGCCCTTCTCGGTATCAGCAGGCTTGTATTCTATCGTGCCAGTGATGTTAATGCCACCCGCTGAGCCAACAATCATCTCACCCTCATCCTCGGTGTCGAGGTTTAGGAGGATGTCGGCAGTCATCTGACCAGTAGGCAGGTCGTTAGCACCATACATGCCAGTCTCTTCGTCGGCGGTGCATAGAGCCTCTATAGGACCGTGCTTCAGGGTCTTATCCTCCATGACAGCCATGATGGCAGAAATGCCGAGACCGTCGTCAGCGCCGAGGGTAGTGCCCTTTGTCTTCACCCAATCGCCGTCAATCCATGTCTGGATAGGGTCAGTCTCGAAGTTATGGGTAGAATCGGGAGTCTTCTGAGGCACCATATCCATGTGAGCCTGAAGCATCACGGTCTTACGGTTCTCCATGCCTGGAGAGGCAGGCTTACGCATAACGATATTGTTGGCAGAATCCTTGAAAGCCTCTACTCCAACTTTCTTGGCGAAGTCGAGAAGGAACTGCTGAACTTTCTCAAGATGTCCAGATGGACGTGGCACCTGTGTGAGTGCATCGAAATTGCGCCAGATGCATTCTGGCTGAAGGGATTTAATCTCGCTCATGGTTTTATATGAAATTTAAATTGTAAAATAATAGTCTTTTCTTGGACGCTCCTTGCGGAGCTTGGGGGGAAAGTAAATTATGAGTAAATTGATTCAGTAAATTAGTTCAGTAAATTCTTTTTGAAATTATAATTTATTGGTCTTAATTTACTGGTATAATTTTCTGCTCATTTACTTTCTGTTCAGTCGCGCAAGCGACGGGCTTTTAGAGAAAGTGCAGCCCAGGCATATACTCCGATGGCAATGACGAGAAGGGTCTGTACGGTATGTACTATAAGCACGAAGTATAGAGCCTCGTTCTCGGCAACTCCATAGAGGATGAGCATTGTCTTTACAGCGAAATGCCAAGGACCTGCTCCATTAGGAGTTGGTACAAGTACGGCGATACTACCAACGATGAACGTTACCATTGCACATGTTATACCGAGGCTTTCAGTTCCTGAGAAACAGAAGAACGTAAGGTAATAGTGCAGGAAATAACTCGCCCAGATAGCGATGGAGTAGAAGATGAAGAGAGGGATGTTCTTCACTCCACGGAGTGACATAATGCCTTCTATGATGCCGTGGAGCGTTGCCTTCACCTTATCATAGAAAGACAGTTTCTTACGGATGGAATAGAGGGATATGATAACTGCGATGCCACAGATGAGTGTCACGATATATCCTGTGGTAGAGAACATTCCGAAGATTTCATCAAAGCGTGTTCCTGTGTGAGAGAAGAATGTAAGGAATACAGGCAACTGACTTAGAAACGTGATGAGCGTGAGTATCAGTATCAGTAGAGAGTCAACGGCTCTTTCTGTAACTACTGTTCCAAGGGCTTTTGGGAATGATGTTCCTTCCCAGCGTTTAAGGACTCCACAGCGTGTGAACTCACCAATACGAGGTACAACGAGCGAGGCTGCGTATGAGATGAATATAGAGTAAATGGTTGTGCTGGTACGCGGATTCTCGCCTATGGGTTCGAGAGTCTGCTTCCATCTCCATCCTCGGAAAGCCTGTGCAAGGATTCCGAAAGGGAAGGACAAGAGCATCCACCACCAGTTCATCTCCTCGAAGAGGACGCGCTCCATGCTCTTGAAGTCGAAGTTTCGGAACATCCAATACAGAATAGCACCACCCAAAATGAATGGGGTGGTGACTTTTAGGATTGTTATAAGGCGTTTTTTGTTCATATAATATCACGCAAAGGTAATGCTATTTCGGGAAAATACCAAAAATACGCTTGAATAATATGTCGAAAATGTGAAAAATATGTTTTTTTTATACATTTCGTTATGGATTTTCGTTTTTTAATTGTACCTTTGTCGCTTGAATGAAACAGGTAAGACCAAAGAAAAATTTAGGTCAGCACTTCTTGACCGACCTTGGCATAGCGCGTCGTATAGCCGATACTGTGGACGCATATCCTGAGATACCAGTCCTTGAGATAGGACCGGGTATGGGTGTGATGACGCAGTACCTCTATCCCAAGGATCGTGAGTTCAAGTGCGTGGAGATTGATACAGAATCGGTGGCATACCTCAATGAGAACTTTCCTCGTCTGAGAGATAACATCATCGGTGCTGACTTTCTGCGTATGGACCTGAATGAAGTCTTTGGTGGCAGGCAGTTCGTTCTTACGGGCAACTATCCTTACGATATCTCTTCGCAGATATTCTTCAAAATGCTGGATAACAAGGATTTGATACCTTGTTGTACGGGTATGATTCAGAGGGAGGTAGCGTTGCGCATAGCCTCAGAGCCAGGAAACAAGGCTTACGGAATTCTATCTGTGTTGATACAGGCTTGGTATGATATAGAGTATCTCTTTACCGTTGATGAGCATGTGTTCAACCCACCGCCAAAGGTTAAGAGTGCGGTTATCCGCATGACACGTAACAAGGTTACGGATCTCGGATGTGATGAGGCTCTGTTCAAGAGGGTTGTGAAGACCACCTTTAACCAGCGTAGGAAGATGCTACGCGTTTCACTTCGCCAGATATTCAACGGAGATAATGCCGCAAGTCCGGAGTTCTTTGAGCATGAGTTGATGACGAAGCGCCCAGAGCAGTTGAGCGTTCAGCAGTTCGTAGAGCTAACGAATCTTGTGGAGAAGGAACTGGCTGGGAGCAATTCTCAGGAATAGCCGGAAAATCCGGATTATCCAGAATTTTTGGAAAACAGAAAACAACAAAAACTAAAAATAGCAAATTACAATGATCGACGTAAAAGAAACCCTAATGGAAGCTGAGGAGCAGATGGAGATGGCAGCAATGTATCTCGATGAGTCCCTCGCTAAGATTCGCGCCGGCAGAGCCAATGTGGCAATCGTTAGTGGCGTGCGTGTAGAATCATACGGCATGATGGTGCCTCTCAATCAGGTGGCAAGCGTTACAACTCCTGATGCTCGTACTATCGCAATCAAGCCTTTCGACAAGAAGCAGATTCGCGAAATCGAGAAGGGTATCATGGATTCTGACGTTGGTATCACACCAGAGAATAACGGTGAGATCATCCGTCTTGGTATTCCACAGCCAACAGAGGAGCGTCGTCGCGACCTCGTTAAGCAGTGCAACAAGATTGGTGAGAAGGCCAAGGTTGGTGTTCGTAATGCGCGTGCCGAAATCAAGGATAAGTTGAAGAAGGCTATCAAGGACGGTCTTTCTGAGGATGTAGAAAAGGATGCAGAGAACGATTTGCAGAAGCTGCACGACAAGTACATCGCTAAGATCGATGCAATGCTTGATGACAAGACCAAGGAAATCATGACCGTCTAAATGCACGGACTTGTAATAAAGAATACAGGCTATTGGTACACCGTTCTTACTGATGAGGGCGAGACAATAGACTGCAAGATAAAAGGAAACTTTAGGCTCAAGGGCATCCGCAGTACCAATCCGGTGGCTGTGGGTGACCTTGTGTCAGTTTCATCTGGTTCCGCTTCTGGCGAGGGAACAGAGGTCGCATACTGGATTACGGCTATTGATGATCGCCGTAACTATATCGTGCGTAAATCCACGAATCTATCCAAGCAGAGTCATATTATAGCTGCTAATGTGGATCAGGCTTGTCTCGTGGTAACAATCTCTCATCCAGAGACATCTACAACGTTCATAGACCGATTCCTCGCTTCTGCTGAGGCTTATCGTGTGCCTGTTATCCTTGTCTTCAATAAGAAGGATATTCTTTCTGAGGATGAACTTCGGTATCTGGATATGATGCTGAACCTGTATCGCACAATAGGTTATGAGTGCGTGGCACTTTCTGCAGAGACAGGTGAGGGTGTGGATGAACTTCGTCCGATGCTCGACGGCAAGGTGACATTGTTCAGCGGAAATAGTGGGGTGGGGAAGAGTACGCTTCTGAATCAGCTCATCCCTGGTATCAATCTCAGAACTGCCGAGATTTCTGATGCCCACGATACTGGTCAGCATACCACTACCTTCTCAGAGATGATTCCGTTACCTTCATCAACTTCTGAAAATCCTTCATGGGTTATTGATACTCCAGGAATACGAGGTTTTGGCACTTTTGATATGGAGCCTGAGGAGATTTGTTCATATTTCAAGGAGATTTTCAAGTTCTCGGCTGACTGTCGTTTTGGCAATTGTACCCATACCCACGAGCCTGGATGTGCTGTGCTCAAGGCTGTTGAGGATCATTATATCGCGCTTTCGAGATACAACTCCTATATCTCCATGCTGAATGATAAGGAGGAGGGCAAGTATAGACCAGCATACTAATAATGAATAATTAATAATGAGTAATTGGGAAAATAATCTTGCGGATAGCAAAATTGCACTATTGTTGAGCGGTGGAGTTGACTCTGCCGTTGTTTTGCATGTGCTGTGCTCCGAAGGACTGAAACCTGATTGCTTTTATATTAAGATAGGACCAGAGGAGAAGGAGGATTGGGACTGCACTTCCGAGGAGGACCTTGAGATGGCTACTGCTTTGTGCCAGAAGTACGGTTGTAAGCTCGAAATAGTGGATTGCCATCAAGAGTATTGGGATAAGGTTACAAAGTACACAATGGATAAGGTGAAGAACGGTTTTACGCCTAATCCTGATGTGATGTGTAACCGACTGATAAAGTTCGGGGCTTTCTATGAGAAGCGTGGGCATGAATACGACTATATCGCAACAGGTCACTATGCACAGACCGAGATTGACGAAGAGGGTAGGAAATGGCTCGTCACCTCTCCTGATCCTGTGAAAGACCAGACAGACTTCCTTGCTCAGATATACGACTGGCAGTTGAAGAAGGCGCTTTTCCCTATTGGACACATGCACAAGGATGAGGTTCGCCGTATTGCAGAGGAGAATCATCTTATAAATGCCAAGCGAAAGGATTCTCAGGGTATCTGTTTCCTTGGCAAGATCAACTACAACGACTATCTGCGTCGCTATCTCGGTGAATGGGAGGGCGATGCCATAGATATTGAGACTGGTAAACTCGTGGGCAAGCACAAAGGACATTGGTTCTGCACCATTGGTCAGCGAAAAGGTCTTGGCTTTGGAGGCGGTCCTTGGTTCGTTATCAAGAAGGATATAAAGAAGAACATTATCTATCTCTCACATGGGTACGACCCTGAATCTGCCTATAGTTCGGAGTTCTACATCCACGATCTGCATCTCCTTACCGCTCCATTCCTTGCAGAGGGCGGTACTGCAGATATCACCTTCAAGATTCGTCATACGGCTGATTACAATCATGCTACAATCTCAGATGCTGGTGATGGAACATATCTCATCAAGTCTGCAAAGCCTATACACGGCGTAGCTCCAGGTCAGTTCTGTGTTATCTATGATGAACAGCACCACCGCTGCTATGGTTCTGGCGAGATAGTCTTGAAATAGAAATTTTTCTGTTCGAACGCAAAGACGCGAAGTCGCAAAGATTTATATTGAACACGAAAAGTACAAAATAAACGAAAAATACGTGTTCATAAAGACCTTTGCGACTTCGTGTCTTTACGTTTTTAATTGTCCTTTCATAAGCTATTCCAATGTTCTTCTTCCTAAGATACTCCATACATACTCCATAGATACTCCATAGATGGTCCATAGTTTTGATGGAGTATCTATGGAGAACTGATGGAGTATCTATGTACTATTAACGAAGGCATAGCGGATTTTTTTCAGGCTTTTTGCAACTTTATGGAAAAATTGTAGAATTATCTTGAATAATTATTTGTATTTCTATTTTTTTTTTGTATCTTTGCATGTGGAAAAATAATAAAGACGAAAATATTCCGAAAACAATTATCCTAAACAATTAATAAATGATGAAAACTATTCTTTCACTATTCCTTATGCTTTGTATGTTAAACGCATCCACAGCTGTTGTTAAGGCTCAGACCACCGATACTCTTAGCGTCGGGATGGAACTAAAGGTAAACTCCCCCTTTGTAGTCAATATAGGTATGTCCCAAATATCGAGTGAAGGATTTAAGGGCCTGCCGACTGATACAGCCTCTTTTCGCCTCTATAGATATGAAGATGTCGTTTGTCTCTTAGCTCGTGACGATAGTCGGAAGGGGTGGTACTACAGTGTGTTTGACATGAACAAAGACAAGGACTTTTCTGATGACTATCATTATTACTTTACGCGCAATCAGGTTTATGAGAATCGTTCGTTTGCTCCTCAGCGATACAACGATATCTGGGTGTATCCTGATATGTACCTGAATGGTACTGCAAAGCGTGGAATAGGTTTGATTATTGGTAGTCGAATCGCATTTGATGAGTTCGTCCCTACGATTTCGTTTCATACCTTATGTGTTGGTAGTTTCGACTATAAAGGCAAAAACTATTACATCTGCTCAGCATATAAAAAAACTAAATTCGCAATTACTGACTCCATTCCTGCGAATGATGATGATCTGACAAAGATGTTGAATAATAAAGATTTTTTGAGGGATATAAAATCACCTATTCTCTGCGACAACTTGATATTTAGATATCATGATATGGATTTCAGTCGACAGCAATGTAAAATTAGCATCACGCCACAAGCAGTCGAGACTTTGCCGATAAATCCATACGAAGGATTCTGTGCTCCAGATATTTCAGTAAAGGATATTAATGGCAAAAAGGTTACTCTTGGAAAGGGGTACACATTGCTCGATTTTTGGGGAACGTGGTGCAAACCATGTATCGCCCTTATTCCTAAACTTGTAGAAATTCATAAGCATTACCCATCACTGAATATCGTAAGCATAGCCTCCGAGGGCAGTATGGACGATCTTCCTAAGTTGAAACAACTCATTAATGAACACAATATGGATTGGACGCATGTTTGCCAATTGAGTAAAGACGAAACAAGTGTGGCTAACAGCTTCAATATAAATTCTTTTCCAACGACTATTCTCATCGATTCATCTGGAAAAATTCTTTATCGTGCTTCTGGTAGTGACAAGGCTGATAAGTTGAAAGCAAAACTTAAAGAAATCTATGGGGAATAGAAAAGTAAATTATATAGCGATATTCGTCGCAAGAGAAGTTTATTTTAATTTACTGTAATAATTTACTCGTAATTTACTTTCCATCATAAAAAAAGCTCCCGATTTTGGGAGCTTTTATTGTTTCTATTAGATGAGTGGCATTCCTGCCTCTTCACATTCTTTACGCATATCCTCTGGCCAGATACTTGCCTGAATCTCACCGATGTGAGCCTTGTGGAGCAATACCATGCAGAGACGGCTCTGACCGATACCTCCTCCGATAGAGAGAGGGAGCTTACCTTCGAGGAGTGACTTATGGAAGAAGAGTTCCTTGCGCTCTGTCTTACCTTCGATTTCAAGCTGACGGAGAAGACTTTCCTTGTCAACACGGATACCCATACTTGAAAGCTCAAAGCTACGCTCAAGGATAGGATACCAGATGAGGATATCACCATTAAGACCAAGGAATCCATCCTCATTAGGTGTTGTCCAGTCATCATAGTCAGGAGCACGACCATCGTGCTTTTCGCCGTTAGAGAGCTTGCCACCGATACCGATAACAAATACAGCACCATACTTCTTGCATATCTCGTCCTCACGCTCCTTAGGAGAGAGGTTAGGATACATCTGAAGGAGTTCCTCGCTGTGGATGAAATGAATCTCACGTGGGAGGAAAGGCTTAATCTGTGAGTATGTCTCACAGGTAAGGTATTCTGTGCGGAGTAGAGCAGAGTAGATACGGTTTACCACCTGCTTGAGATAAGCAAGGGTACGCTCTTCCTTCGTTACAACAGCCTCCCAGTCCCACTGGTCAACGTAGAGAGAATGCAAGTTGTCGAGCTCTTCGTCAGCACGAATAGCATTCATATCGGTGTATATTCCGTAGTCAGGTTCTATCTCGTACTCAGCAAGTGAGAGACGCTTCCACTTGGCAAGGGAATGTACAACTTCTGCTTTCTGGTCACCGAGATCCTTGATTGGGAAAGTAACGGCGCGTTCCACACCGTTAAGGTCATCATTGATGCCGAGGCCCTGAAGCACAAAGAGTGGGGCAGTAACACGACGGAGACGAAGCTCTGTACTGATGTTCTGCTGAAAGAACTCCTTGATAAGTTTGATACCCTGTTCCGTCTGCTTCATGTCAAGCAACGCCTTGTATCCTGCTGGTTTTATCAGTTTACTCATTTCTGTATATAGATGTTTTCTTTTTCGAGTGCATTGGCGAGGCTTCCTCGCATTTATTTGTTTAGTGATTAGCGATTAGTGTGGAGGTGAAACCTCTAACCTCTAACCTCAAAACGCTAAGCTCTTTATTTTTTCCGAGTGCAACGTGCAAGGCATCCTCGCACAAGGGAAATAAGGCTTGTCGCTCGCAGAGCGGTGCCTGTTTCTAATTTCCGAGTGCAAAGGTACAAATTAAAATGTTAATCTGCAAACATTTTGGGAAAATATTTTTACAATATGTCAGAAAACAGAAAAAAAATAAGATGTTTTGACATTCGTGTTTAGAAAAATGCGTAAGTTTTGTAATTTTTCCGTCAAGTAATACTGATAAAAAGCGAACGGCAATCATCTGCGGGAGATAATTGCCGTTCTGGTATATAGGAATGTAGTTAGACTATTTTAGAACTTCAGACCTCTATTGGTCAGGGTTGCATTGAGTACAGCATTGTACTTGCGGAATTGAGCATCGTTCAGAATAGTACGCATGTAAGAGATGTCTCTCTTGACAGCCTTCTTTGTGAGTTCCTCACGATTTGCATCGTCTGCCTGTTCTGCTTTCTTCATTTCGCGAGAGAAGTTGTCGTGAACCCTTTCCATATCAGCAACCTGATCATTTGACATGCTAAGATAGCGTGCAATGCTGTGTGAGTTGAAGTTGATAGTGTACTGGGTTGGCTCTGCATCCTTCTCTGCCTTTGGAGCTGCAACCATTGAAACTGAAACTGCCATCACGGCAACCAATGTCATAAATACCTTTTTCATAATGTTATCCTTTCATTTTCGGACGGTGTGTAAGAACCGTCATTATTAATTGTTATCACATTTTATCCTGAATACTAATACAGGGTTTCGTCTTTTTATTTCCGAGTGACAACGTGCGAATCATCCTCGCACGAGAGAAATAAGGCTTGTCGCTCGTAGAGCGTGCCTGTTTCTGATTTCTGAGTGACAACGTGCGTAGCACCTCGCACTCGAAAGATAGCGGACGTCGGCTGCAAGCCGGTGCGCGTTTCAATCTTTCGAGTGCAAAGTTACACCGAAATATCGAATCTGCAAAGAGAAAAACTAAATTGTGTGCGCAAACAATGTAATAATTAATCTAAGTCAAAAAACACTGGTTTTCCGTAATCTTATACCAAAATGGAAAAATAGATTGGAAATAAGGAATGATATTATGGTGTTTAAGGCAAAAAAATAGTGCGACTCCAAAGGAATCGCGCTATTAATAAAATATAGGTGTTAGCCTATGTGTGACTTACTGGAGTTTACCTTCATTAGCGGCATTGATCATAGCCTCAGAAGCATAGAGATAAACCTCTACACGACGGTTCTGTGCCTTGCCTTCTGCAGAAGAGTTGTCAGCTACTGGATTAGCCTCACCAAAGCCTGTGCTGCTCTTGATCTGGTTGTTTGTGATACCGAGAGAGTTGAGCTTAGACTTTACAGCGTCAGCACGCTTCTGTGAAAGGTCGAGGTTCTTCTTTGCGCTCTGCTCTGCTGTTGAGCCCTTCCAAGGGTCATTGTCTGTGTAGCCCTGAATAGCTACAGAACAGTCAGTGTTGTTCTTGAGAACGGTTGCAAAGTTGGTAAGTTCAGAAGCAGCTGTGCTACTGAGGGTTGCATTACCAGAGCCGAAGAGGATACCAGAGTTGAATGTTACCTTTACGCATGGAAGACCGTTAGCGTCAGTAACCTGATCAACGTTAGCATTCTGGAGCTTAGCTGCAGCCTCTGCCTTAACCTTGTCCATGTGCTTACCGATGATTGCGCCAGTACCTGCACCAACTGCTGCACCAACTGCTGCACCAACTGCTGTGTTGCCTGCGAGTTTACCTACGATAGCACCGAGAAGTGCACCACCACCTGTGCCGATAAGAGCACCGTTTCCTGTTGCTGTGCTACAGCTTGAGAAAATCATTGCTGCGCCTACGAACGCAGTTGCTACTTTTGCTTTTGTCATGATACTTAATCTAAAAACTTAATTAATAATTATGTTTATGTATTCAAAGTCGAATATCTCGTTGCTTTAATGCAATTACTTGTACAAATCGACGAGTTTCATCGTATTTGTGTGCAAAGTTAATCAAAAAAATCAAAAACCATAATAAAATCGAAAAATGTTTACAATGTTACAACATTTTTTTGTATTTTTGCATCCGATTTCGACAAATGTCGGGATTTTTTAGGATAATAATGACAAAAATAATAAAAAAAACATCATAAAAATGGCAATAGAACTTAAAGAACTCACAAAACGTGCTGACAATTACAGTCAGTGGTACAATGACCTCGTGGTGAAGGCTGATCTCGCAGAGCAGTCAGCAGTACGTGGTTGTATGGTAATCAAACCTTACGGCTATGCTATCTGGGAGAAGATGCAGCAGCAGTTGGATAAGATGTTCAAGGAGACTGGTGTGCAGAACGCATATTTCCCTCTCCTTATCCCTAAGTCTTTCCTTAGTCGTGAGGCTGAGCACGTTGAGGGCTTTGCTAAGGAGTGTGCAGTTGTAACTCACTATCGTCTGAAGACCAACGAGTCAGGTGATGGCGTTGTTGTTGATCCAAATGCCAAGCTCGAGGAGGAACTTATCGTTCGTCCAACATCAGAGACTATCATCTGGAACACATATAAGAACTGGATTCACTCATGGCGTGATCTACCTTTGCTTTGCAACCAGTGGTGTAATGTAATGCGTTGGGAGATGCGTACACGTCCATTCCTCCGCACCTCTGAGTTCCTCTGGCAGGAAGGTCACACAGCTCACGCTACCCGTGAGGAGGCTGAGCAGGAGGCACAGAAGATGCTGAAGGTTTATGCTGATTTCGCAGAGAACTGGATGGCTGTACCTGTAATGCAGGGAGTTAAGAGTGAGACAGAGCGTTTCGCCGGTGCTCTCGATACCTATACCATCGAGGCTATGATGCAGGATGGTAAGGCTCTCCAGAGCGGTACATCTCACTTCCTTGGCCAGAATTTCGCAAAGGCATTCGATGTTACATATCTCACAAAGGAGAACAAGCCAGAGTATGTATGGGCAACTTCATGGGGTGTTTCTACACGTCTTATCGGTGCTCTTATCATGACTCACTCTGACGACAACGGTCTTGTACTTCCTCCACGTCTTGCCCCAATTCAGGTTGTTATCATTCCTATCGGCAAGCCAGAACAGATTGCTGCTGTAACTGAGGCTATGAAGCCTGTTATCGACACACTCCGTCAGAAGGGTATCAGCGTTAAGTTTGATGATGCTGACAACAAGCGTCCTGGCTTCAAGTTCGCTGACTACGAGCTCAAGGGTGTTCCTGTACGTCTCGTTATGGGTGGTCGTGACCTTGAGAACGGTACTGTTGAGGTTATGCGTCGTGATACTCTTGAGAAGGAGACTGTTAAGTTCGAGGGTATTGCAGAGTATGTTCTTGATCTTCTTGACAGAATTCAGGAGAATATCTTCGAGAAGGCTCGCGCATTCCGTGATGCTCATATCTACGAGTGCGACAACTACGAGGAGTTCAAGGAGAAGGTTAAGGACGGTGGCTTCTTCCTCTGCCACTGGGACGGTACTGCCGAGACCGAGGCAAAGATCAAGGAAGAAACACAGGCAACAATCCGTTGTGTGCCATTCGCTTTCGAGCAGACACCGGGTGTGGATATGGTATCTGGCAAGCCTGCTAAGTGCCGTGTGCTGATTGCAAGGAGCTATTAAATATGGTTGGCTTAAATATCATAACAAAGACTATAAAGTGGATAGTGGGAGCGTTCTTCGCTTCCACTATTCTTGCTGTTGTAGCATATAGGTTCGTGCCTGTCTATGTCACTCCGCTTATGCTTATCCGAGTGGTGGAAAATACATTTTCTGATGAATACGAAGTGAAGTGGGAACACAATTGGGTGCCTTTGAAGGAGATGTCGAAGTATATGCCTGTTGCTGTAATGGCAAGTGAGGATGCACGATTCCTTAAGCATCACGGTTTCGACTATGATGCTATCCAGAAGGCTGTTAAGCACAATAAGACGGCAAAGACAAAGCATGGAGCAAGTACCATTACCCAGCAGACGGCAAAGAATGTGTTCCTTTGGCCAGGTCGCTCATGGGTAAGAAAGGGCTTGGAGATGTATTTCACCGTTCTTATCGAGGTCCTTTGGGGTAAGGAGCGAATCATGGAGGTTTATCTCAACTCCATAGAGATGGGTAATGGCATATATGGTGCTGATGCCTGTGCAAGGGAGAACTTCGGAAAGACGGCTGCTGAGTTGTCACGTGCTGATTGTGCCTTGATTGCTGCCACCCTGCCTAATCCCCGTAAGTTCTCAAGCAAGAATCCTTCTGAGTATATGCTCAAGCGTCAGGCAAGAATCCAGAAAGAGATGAAGTTCGTGAATCTGTTTCCGATGAGCGAGTAAAAGACCTCCACATATTATTTCTCTAACTTAATGAACGACAATCATAACGACATATTTGAGCAGTCCCCACATCCTCAAACCGGCTCCCTCCCTACGGGGGAGGGCGGGGGGAGAGGCCGTTTTCTTGACGCATTGAACGAATACCAGCGTACAGCTGTTGAATATATCGACGGAGCATCGTTGGTTATTGCTGGTGCAGGCTCTGGCAAGACACGTGTCCTTACTTATAAGATAGCGTATCTCCTTACTCAAGGCTACAAGCCTTGGGAGATAATGGCACTTACCTTTACTAATAAGGCGGCACGTGAGATGAAAGAGCGTATCGTCTCGCTTGTTGGTCCAGAGGCTCAGTCACTTCAGATGGGCACTTTCCATAGTGTCTTTGCCCGAATCCTCAGGCGTGAGGCGGCATCTCTTGCAGGAGGTCATTATGATTCCAACTTTACCATATATGATGATGCCGACAGCAAATCGCTTTGCAAGAGTATCATTAAGCAGTTGGAACTTGATGACAAGGTGTATAAGCCTGCGGATGTTCACAACCGTATCTCATGGGCAAAGAACAAGCTCATGATGCCCGAGCAATATGCCTCTGACATGAATGTGTTGGCTCGTGACCGAGATGCAAAGATGCCTGAGATGGCTAAGGTCTATGAAATGTATGTGGCGAATTGCAGAAAGTCGAACGCTATGGATTTCGACGATCTGCTTGTCTATACATTCCGCTTGTTCCATGATAATCCCGAGATAAAGAAACAGTATGCCACAAAGTACAGGTTCTTGCTTGTGGATGAGTATCAGGACACCAACTATGCCCAGCAGCAGATAGTATGGCAGTTGGCTTCTGAGCATCATCATGTATGTGTCGTAGGTGATGATGCCCAGAGTATATACGGCTTTCGTGGTGCCAATATTGATAATATCCTCGACTTCCAGCAGCAGTATGAGGGTAGCAAGCTATTCAAACTTGAGCAGAACTACCGTTCCACACAGCGCATCGTTCAGGCGGCTAATAGTCTGATTAAGCATAACGACCGTCAGATTCAGAAGAATGTCTTTTCCGAGAACGCTGAAGGTGAAAAACTGATTATGCGTCAGTTGGCTTCCGATAGGGAAGAGGCTATAAGCGTGTGTCGAGAGATAAGGAATGGTGTGAAGCGCAACGGACTAAGGTTCAAGGATTTCGCTATTCTCTATCGCACCAACTTCCAAAGCCGAACCTTTGAGGAACAGATGCTCAAGGACGGTATTCCTTATCGCATTTATGGTGGCATGAGCTTCTATCAGCGTAAGGAAATCAAGGATATCGTGGCTTATTTCCGTCTGGTGGTGAATCATAACGACGAGGAGGCTTTCCGTAGGATTATCAATTATCCTACTCGTGGCATAGGAGATACTACTGTCAATAAACTTCTTGCTGCCGCTAATGAAAATGGTGTGAGCCTTTGGACGGTATCTGAAAATCCTACTGCATATGGCGTGAGTATCACAAAGGGAACGTTGACCAAGCTCTCTAATTTCAGAACGTTTATCAACTCCTATACCGAGCGTCTTGACAAGGATGATGCTTTTGATTTGGGACGTGAAATCATCAAGATGAGCGGTATATCTGCAGATATCTATTCCGGCTCTAATCCTGAGGATGTGTCTCGTCAGGAGAATCTTGACGAATTCCTTTCTTCTATGCAGGATTTCGTAGAGGGAAATCGTGAAGAAGGGCTTCCTACCGGACTTGTTGACTTCCTTCAGGACGTGTCTCTGATGACCGATAAGGATAGTGGTGATGCCGAGGATGATAATAAGGTGACTCTGATGACAATCCACTCAGCCAAGGGACTTGAGTTCCCTCATGTCTTTGTGGTTGGTATGGAGGAGAATATCTTCCCATCGCCTATGTGTACCGACTCTATGCGTAAGTTGGAAGAGGAGCGCCGACTCCTGTATGTTGCCATTACCCGAGCGGAGAAAAGATGTATCCTTACTTGTGCCAAGTCGAGATACAGGTTCGGACGAATGGAGTTTGATGCTCCAAGTCGTTTCTTAAAGGATATTGACTCCCGACTTGTTGAGGTAGAGCGTAGTGATGATGACTATGGCTCAACTCGTGGAGGTAACGGTTACGGCTTTGGTGGTTATGGCGGGGATTCTTTTCGCACTCCGGCTCCCTCCCTACGGGGGAGGGCGGGGGGAGAGGCCTCTTCTCGTTGGCAGAATAGTGTTCCTGTCGCATCTCAGTTCATGGCAGATCCAAAGCCAAAGATAACTGCTCCTAGGCGTCCTGAGAAGCCTGTCAATCCTTACGGAGAAGCCTTCCAGAGAAGGATTGTCGCAAGCGGTGGAAGTTTGAAGCGGGTTAATGAGGCTCTCAGCCAAGGCACTAACAGAAGTGGTATGCTTCGTGGTAGTAGTACTATGGATGCTTCTGGCACTATCGGCGACTGGTATCAAGGCTTATCCGTAGGAATGAAAGTAGAGCATGCCCGTTTCGGCGTTGGCATGGTAACCGCTCTTGAGGGTCAGGCAGATTCAGCCAAGGCTACCGTTGAATTCAGAAACGCAGGTACAAAGCAACTGTTGCTGAAGTTTGCGAAGCTGAAGAAAATTTAAGCCCCTAACCCCAACCCTTTCCCCGCTCGGGGCAAGGGAGTAGAATGTATTTCCAATCAAAAACAAAGCGATAATGAAGATATCTTTACAAGCGAAAATACTATCAAACATCCTTCCCTTTGGGAAGGCTTGGTTAGGCTTCTTATTGCTCTTTTCCCTCTTTGCTCTCCCTTCCATCTCCACGGGGAAAGTGCCGGGGAAAGAGGCTGCTTTTACCTCTTCCACCATCCCTGACAGCATCTGGGCTTTGATGCAAGGGAAGTCTGTGCCAAAGAATTGTACTGTCAGTAGAGCGGAATTGAGATATCTGAAGGTGCTGCATTACGGAAAGGATGGTAAGGTGCATCAAGGGGAATTGATATGCAATAAAGCTATTGCGCAGGACCTTATTGATATCTTCCGTGAGCTATACAAGGCAAAATACAAGATAGAGCGTATATCGCTCATAGACAACTATGGTGCTGACGATACCCGTTCTATGGAGGCTAACAACACCTCTTGCTTTAATTTCCGTTTCATGACAGGTTCCACCACACGCATCTCAAAGCATGGCATGGGACTTGCGATTGACATCAATCCGCTTTATAATCCATACGTCAAGGGCAATAAGATTGATCCTCCTTCTGGTGCGAGATATGCCAAGAACAGGGATAAGCGTAGGGACATCCCTATGAAGATAGACCGTAACGACCTCTGTTACAAACTCTTCATTCAGCATGGCTTCAAATGGGGTGGGGCATGGAAATCCTCAAAGGACTATCAGCATTTTGAGAAGTAATCCAACGTCAGTTTGGCGAATTCACGTTAATCTAAAAAAATGTCTTATACTGAAATTGGTTTACACTTTTGCAAATCAATTAAAGTAA
>CAMJKP010000064.1 GCA_946406435.1 uncultured Prevotellaceae bacterium
TATATAGTTAAAAAGAGAATTTTATTTGGAATTTAACATAGAATGCGGAGGAAGAAGGGAGGTGAGCCTATGGCTTGCTCTCCCCTTCGATATAGTTCTCCATGCACATCATCTCACCATCGAATACGGCATAGGTGAACTGCCATATCCAGTCGCCGAGAATCATAAGTCGGCATGAGCGCGTGAGCATGAGGTCAAGCTCTATGTGGCGGTGGCCGAAGAGGAAGTAATCCACGTCAGGATGCGATTTCAGATAGTCCTTGGCAAAGAGAACGAGATGCTCCTTGTCCTCACCCATGTAAGGCGGTTCCTTGCCGTCCTTGCGTTTGAGGCGTGAAGACTTTGCCCAGTTGAGACCGAACTTCATTCCCCATGTGGTTGGAAGCACGTTGCGGAAAAGCCATTGGCAAGTCTTGCTCGTGAAAATCTTCTTTATGAACTTGAATTTCTTGTCAGGGTCGCCAAGGCCGTCGCCGTGTGCAAGATAGAACGTCTTGCCGTTTATTTCGAGCGTCTCAGGCTTATGGTGCACGATAACTCCGCATTCCTTCTCAAGATAACCGTATTCCCAGATGTCATGGTTTCCGGTGAAGTAATGCACCTCTATGCCAGAGTCGGTGAGTTCCGACAGTTTGCCGAGGAAGCGCGTGTAGCCCTTTGGCACGACGTATTTGTATTCATGCCAGAAGTCGAACATGTCGCCCAGCAGATACACCGCGGAGGCCTTCGTCTTAATCTCATCGAGAAAGCGCACGAGACGGCGTTCCTGAGTGCGTGGATGCTCAGCTGCGAGAGAGCCGAGGTGGGCGTCGGAGAGAAAGTAGATATACCCCATTTTAATCCAAACCTAATTCTACTCTTGCTTCTTCAGTCATCATTGACTTATCCCATTCAGGCTCAAAGACCATGTTCACGTTGGCGCTTGTCACGCCTTCAACGGCAAGCACCTTTGAGCGCACGTCTTCGAGGATGAAGTCGGCTGCAGGGCATGAAGGAGCTGTGAAGGTCATGTCGAGGTCGAGTGCGCCCTCGTCGTTGAGGTCAATCTTATAGATGAGACCGAGGTCGTAGATGTTTACTGGAATCTCAGGGTCATAGACCGTCTTGAGCACCTCAACGATGCGCTCTTCTATTTTTATACGTTCTTCTTGTGTCATATCTTATTTATTTACAATGTACCATTTACAATTTACAACTCCTTTTTTAGAGCTTTCCGCTCTCGCGATACGAGAAGTAGGCCCCGTCGGTCACGATGATATGGTCGAGGAAATGCAGTCGCATGGCATCACAGGCACGTTTTACCTGTTGGGTGATCTGGTCGTCGTAGCCACTTGGCTGGATGTTTCCGCTTGGGTGGTTGTGGGCGATTGCTACGACTGTGGCGTTGCATAGCACGGCTTCCTTGATAATCAGACGCACGTCAACGGCAGTCTCTGTTATGCCACCATGAGACAGGCGTACGGTCTTGATGTGCTTGTAGTTATTGTTCATCAGCACAACGTATGCCTCTTCTACGTCAAGGTCGCGTATCTTCGGCAACAGATGGGCGTAGATGCTATCGGGTGTGCTGAGATCAAGTCGTTCGAGCTTGTCCTCGTGCTCACGTCGTTTGCCCAGTTCGCATGCTGCAAGTATGGAGATGGCTTTTGCCTCGCCTATGCCGTTGTATTGGGAGAGTTCTGAAATGCTCTTTCTGCCAAGCGTACCGAGGTTGTTGTCGCAATCCTTGAGGATGCGCTTCATAAGGTCAACGGCCGACTCGTTTGTATTTCCTGAGCCTATGAGAATGGCGAGTAACTCGGCATTTGATAGGTTCTCCGCACCTATTCGGGTGAGCTTCTCGCGAGGACGGTCGTCCTCTGCCCATGAGGTGATGGGGAAGCTGCCTCTCCCCCCGCTAGCACATACTCCGATGTTATCAACATCGGACTTCCCAACCGTAGGGAGGGAGCCGGAAGGCGAAAGGCTTTCCGTATTATGAGCTTCGTTTTGCTCTTTGTTCTCTATATTCCCAGCCTTGGAGGTTTCATTTTTGAAATCCTCAGGCTCATAGAATTCTTTTACTCTCCACATAGGCAATTAGATTATAATTTGAAATACTATCTACTCCCCGCCCTTTATGGGAGGGGCTGGGGGGTGGGTCTTACTTATAGAATGTCTTCTCGAAAGCCTGAAACTCGTCCTGCTTCCTTACGCATCTCTTCCACCATGCCTCAAGGAATCCGAAGCCGTAGCCCATGAGCTGAACAAATGCGGCAGCTATGCTTATAAAGCCGATGCGTGGCGATTTGTTGCGTATGGTAGAGTCGATGAAGATGAGAAGCGAGTAGAGCAAAATCGGCAACCAAGGGGCGGCACATAGCCAGTACCACTTGTGCGGGTCGTCATAGTGCATGAGCAGACGGCCGGTCATGGATATGAGAATTAGCGCGATGACTCCTACGGTGAAGACCATCGGTAGCATGTGTACCAGTTTCATAGTTCCCGGATGCCGCTTTTCAAGGTTTATGCGCGCAATACCGCTATTATATACCTGTCGGAAGAATTTGCGTAGGTCTGTACGGCGCTTATGCCAAACCCATGCGGTGGGGAATAGTCGGCATTTGTGTCCAGCCTCCACTATGCGGTATGAGAAGTCGATGTCCTCGCCGAAGCGCATCTTGGAGAATCCTCCGAGTTGCTGATATACCTCGCGCTTTATGCCCATGTTGTATGAGCGTGGGTAGAACTTGTCGAGCTTCGCCTTTCCTCCGCGTATTCCACCTGTTGTGAAGAACGAGGTCATGGAGTAGGAGATAGCCTTCTGCACAGGAGTGAATGAAGGGTGTGATGCATCTGCTCCGCCGAAAGCCTCGCAAGGGTTCTCGCTTAGCTCTTTGTCGAGAGCCTTCAGGTAGCCGTCGGGCAGAACCACGTCGCTGTCAAGGATTATGAGATAATCGCCCTTGGCACGCTCTGCGCCATAGTTTCGGCTTTGTCCCGGACCTGAGTTCGCCTTTAGGAAATAGTTGAGAGGGAGGCTGTTGCTGTATTTCTCGCACACCTTCTTGCAAGGAGTGGCAGAGCCATCCTCGACGATGATGACCTCAAAGTCGGAATAGGCCTGACGGGTGAGACTGTCAAGCAGTTCGTCAACCTCGTCAGGCCTATTATATACTGGTACTATAATACTATATTTCATATATCCATTTTAGGATAACCTAAATATAGGGAAAGGAGATTACTCCTTCATGCGCTGAATGTAGCTACCGTCACGTGTATCTACCTGTACGAGGTCGCCCTCGTTGATGAAGAGAGGTACACGGATCTCAGCACCTGTCTCAAGAGTTGCTGGCTTAAGAGTGTTAGTAGCTGTATCGCCCTTTATGCCTGGCTCAGAGTGAGTGATGCGAAGAACGGTCTTAACTGGCATCTCAGCATAGAGAACTGTATCTGTATCAGCATCGCTGACAACCTCAACGATGTCGCTCTCCTTCATATACTCAACACCTGTTACGAGCTCTGCAGATATAGGAGTCTGATCGTATGTCTCCTGATTCATGAAGATATATTCCTCACCCTCCTTGTAGAGGTACTGATATGGGCGACGGGTAATCTGAACTTCCTCAAGCTTCTCACCGATGTTGAAGCGACGCTCAAGTACGCGACCGTCGGTTACGTTCTTCAGTTTGATGATCATGATTGTGTTACCCTTACCTGGCTTGCGGTGCTGGAAATCGATGCACACCCAGATGCCACCGTCCATGCGAACTGCTACACCCTTCTTAATGTCCTGTGAATTAATCATTGTTGTTTTATTGTTGTTATGAATTTATATTTTCTGAAATGTGGGTACAAAGTTACTATATTTTCGCTAAAAAAACTCCTTTTTAACAAAAAAACTACTCGAAATGAAGAAAAATACGTTTTTTTGATGCTAAAAAGGTGAATTTTCTTTGTTAATTCAAAAAATATGAGTACTTTTGCACCCTGAATTGCGCAAAAGTGCTTTTTAGTAAAAGTTTAGAAACAAAAAATAACAAAATAAAATAGAACAACAATGAAAAGAACATTTCAGCCACACAACCGCCGTCGCGTGAACAAGCATGGTTTCCGTGCTCGCATGGCAACTAAGAATGGTCGTCGCGTACTTGCATCTCGTCGCGCACACGGTCGTAAGAAGCTTACTGTTAGCTCAGAGAATCACGGTAAGTAATTATGGCTCTTGAGTCATAAAAAGGCAGTCTTTCAGATATGGAAGACTGCTTTTTTGTTATATAAATAAAAAAGTACGCGAGAAATTTTGTAATTTGGGCGGTTTGTCTTACCTTTGTACCAAAATATGCACATAGACAATGAATGGAAAAGAATTCTTGAGTAAGTTCAAAAGCAGCTTCCTGTGGGCGAATCTTCTGGCGATGGCCTTGGTGGTTGTCGTTTGCGTGATGGGCATAAAGTACGGACTTGATACTTATACTCATCATGGAGAGGCTATATCCATACCTGATGTGCGTCGTCGTACTTTTGACGATGCAGAGAAAATACTCAACAGCCTTGGCTTTAATGTCGTGGTTGTCGATACGGGCTATGTGAAGACATTGCCTGCTGATGCCGTACTTGAACTTTCTCCAGAGGTTGGTCAGAAGGTTAAGACTGGCCGTACAATCTATCTTACCATAAACGCTGCCGATACTCCTGTACTTACTATGCCTGATGTGATAGACAACTGTTCTTATCGTGAGGCTCAGGCAAAGCTTACGGCTATGGGCTTCCTTGTCGGTGATCCGAAATATGTTACCGGTGAGAAGGATTGGGTGTATGGCGTTGAGTGCAATGGAAAGAGTTTGGCTGCTGGAGACCGGGTTTCTATTGAAGACAAGATTGTGCTTCAGATAGGAAGCGGTCAGCGTGATGCCAACGATTCTGTTGTTGTTACCGATGCGGTGTATGTCAATATGCCTGAGCGCGGAGATGTCAATGGAGGTGAGGTTGATAACTTCCAGGTTGTTGAGTAGCACAAGTGGTAACAAGTAACAGGTAACAATAAGGAATTTTGAAAGAACAGGAAGAAATATTCGACGATATAGATATCGAGGAAGTTGAAGAGGCTCAGGCCGAAGACGGACAATTGTATGAGCATTTCCGTATCGTGGCAGATGCAGGTCAGGAGAAGCTTAGAATTGACAAGTTCCTCTTTGAGCACATGCAGCATTCCTCGCGCAACCGCATTCAGGCTGCTGCTGAGGCTGGCTATATTCATGTGAATGACAAGCCGGTAAAGAGCAATTACAAGGTCCGTCCTGGTGATGTGGTGACGCTGATGCTCTCTCGTCCGAAACACGATACTACCATATATCCGGAAGACATCCCTCTCAATGTGGTGTACGAGGATGATTATCTCATGGTTATCAATAAGGAGGCTGGTATGGTGGTTCATCCGGGTGCGGGAAACTTCAGTGGTACGCTTATCAATGCTGTGGCGTGGCATATGAAGGATGTGCCGGAGTTTGATCCGAACTCCCCGGAGGTTGGGCTTGTGCATCGTATTGATAAGGATACAAGTGGACTTCTTGTGGTTGCCAAGACGCCGGAGGCTAAGTCTGCTCTTGGAAAGCAGTTCTTCAATAAGACTACGCATCGCTCGTATCATGCTCTTGTCTGGGGGCACTTCACAGAGGATGAAGGTAGGATAGAAGGTAATATCACACGTGATCCAAAGGATAGGCTGAGAATGACGGTTGCCGCTCCGGACTCAGGAATAGGCAAGCCTGCCGTTACCCATTGGAAGGTTATAGAGAAGTTCGGCTATGTAACCTTGATAGAGTGCATCCTTGAGACTGGCCGTACGCACCAGATCAGGGCTCACATGAAGCATATCGGACACCCTTTGTTCTGCGATGAGAGATATGGCGGTTCTGAGGTTCTTCGTGGCACGCGCTCTTCTACATATAAGGCATTTATACAGAACTGTTTCAAACTCTGTCCACGCCAGGCTTTGCATGCCAAGACTCTTGGTTTCGTGCATCCTGTGACGGGGGAACAGATGGACTTCACAAGTGAGTGGCCGGAAGATTTTAGCGCTCTCATAGAGAAGTGGAGAAACTATGTAAATGGGGCAAATGCCTTTCTTAACGAGAAATAATAAAATAAATACAATATATTAAAATGGCAAATATCAAACGCACAATAGCTATCGTTTGTGGTGGCGACTCTTCTGAGCATGATGTTTCTATGCGCTCTGCTCAAGGCTTGTATTCTTTCTTTGACAAAGACAAGTATGACCTTTATATCGTAGATATCAAGGGACAGGATTGGCATGTGGATTTCCCAGACGGTACAATTGCTCCTATTGACCGTAACGACTTCTCTTTCCGTCATAATGGTAAGACTGTCGTTGTGGATTATGCATATATTACTATACATGGAACTCCAGGTGAGAATGGTCTGCTTCAAGGCTACTTTGACTTGATTCATCTTCCATACTCTACAAGTGGTGTACTTGTAGAGGCTCTTACCTTTGACAAGTTTGTGCTTAACAACTATCTTCGTGGCTTTGGAGTTTCAGTTGCTGAGAGTGTACTTGTACGTCGTGGTGATGAGGAATCACTTACAGAGGAACAGCTTCAGAAGACTGTCGGTTTCCCATGTTTCGTAAAGCCTGCTGCTGATGGTAGTAGCTTTGGAGTTAGTAAGGTGAAGGAATTCGACCAGTTGGCTCCGGCTTTGCGCAAGGCATTCATGGAGAGTGATACCGTTATGATAGAGAGCTATCTTGAGGGTACTGAGATTTCTCAGGGATGCTATAAGACAAAGACAAAGTCTGTTGTCCTTCCTGCTACTGAGGTCGTTACAGAGAATGAGTTCTTTGACTATGATGCCAAGTATAATGGTCAGGTACAGGAGATCACTCCTGCCCGTCTGGCTCCTGAGACATCAGAGCGTGTGGCAAAGATTACATCTGCAATCTATGACATCCTTCATGCCAATGGTATCATTCGTATTGACTATATCATCTCAAAGCAGGCTGATGGTACAGACAAGATTAATATGCTTGAGATCAATACCACACCTGGTATGACTGCTACCTCTTTCATTCCACAGCAGGTACGTGCAGCAGGTCTTGATATCAAGGATGTGCTGAGTGATATCGTAGAGAACCAGTTCTAATCAGAAAAAGAGATAATGACAATTCACGATTTCGATGATATCCGTCCTTATGAACCGGAGGAGATTCCTGTAGTCATAGACGAACTGCTGAAGGACAGGCAGTTTTCGCTTGTGCTTAAGGGACTTGTACCCTGGTTGCCTAAGTCTGTGCGTAACGGATTGATACGAATGCTCCTCTGGAGGGTGAAGAGTTCACAGGACTTCCAGATGAGGCTTATGAGACCTCTTGTCAACTATCTTCGCTTTAAGACTACCAAGTCAAGTGACTTTGGCTTTGACAGTAATCTCAACAAGAAAGGAAGTTATATATTCCTTTCAAATCATCGTGACATCGTTCTTGATTCTGCATTCCTTGATGTAATGCTGATAAAGAATGATTTCGCCCGTACCTGTGAGATTGGTATAGGAGATAATCTTCTTATCTATCCTTGGATTAAGAAACTTGTAAGGCTGAACAAATCGTTCACCGTCCGCAGGGGCTTGTCTCCGAAGGAAATGCTCCGCTCAAGCATTCTTATGAGCCAGTATATTCACTTTGCCGTGAATGAGAAGGGCGAGAATGTATGGATTGCCCAGCGTGAGGGACGTGCCAAGGATTCTGATGACAGAACTCAGGAGGCTGTGCTGAAGATGTTCGCTATGGGAGGCGAGGGGAGTGTCATTGACCGTTTGAAGCATCTGCATATCGTTCCGCTTGCTATTTCATACGAGTATGACCCATGCGACTATCTAAAGGCTGAGGAGTTTCAGTTCAAGAGAGATGTTCAGGGGTGGAAGAAGAGCAAACAGGATGACCTTGACAATATGAAGACTGGTATTTTCGGCAAGAAAGGGCATTTGCACTATGAGGCAGCTCCATGTATTGATGCATGGCTTGACACTCTGCCAGCTGATATGCCAAAGCAGGAGGTGTTTGCTGCTGTTGCCAAGCATATTGACGAGGAAATACACAGACGCTATAGGCTCTACCCAGGTAACTGGATTGCGCTTGATGAGATAGAGGGTACTCCGAAAGCTCATAGCGATAAATATACAGAGGCTGACGTGAAAGTGTTTGAGGCTTATATTGCTGAGAGGCTTTCAAAGGTTCGTGTGCCTAATCCAGATAAGGCATTCCTTCGTGAGAGATTACTTACTATGTACTCGAACCCTGCTCGTAATTACCTTAATGCCAAGGCTCAGAAAGATTGAGATACGTATGTCTGCATAGAATCTGGTTGCTCGTAAGTACCTTTCTGCTTATGGCTTCATGTACGGTAGAGCCGTACGAATCGGGCGATTCCTCCCTCTCTTACCTTATGGCGGAGATGGTGGATATGCATGTCGTGGGTAGGGAGGTTAAGAGTATTGTGAACGATGCAGACGAACGGCTTTCGGTATCATCCTCGTTTATGCTTCCGGAGAATATGGAGCATAGGGATACCACGTATCGCATGATGCTATATTATAATAAGGAGGGAAACAAACCTATAGAATTGAAATCCCTGAAACGTGCTTATGTCGTGAAATCTTCTGACAAGCAGTCTTCTTTGACACTTAAGGATGATCCTGTAAAGTTGATTAGTGCGTGGAAAGCCCAGAATAGCAGTTACATTAATCTGTCGCTTGGACTAATGGTTGGAAATGCGGATAGTGATGAGGCTGTTCATAAGGTCGGGTTGGTTACTGAAAGCGTAGAGACTATGCCTAATGGCAGCAAGACCTACTATCTGACATTTCACCATGATCAAGGGGGAATTCCTGAATACTATACCCAAACGGTATATATTAGTGTTCCGCTAAAGGAATGTGCGGAAGGAGATAGGATTTGCATAAGACTTAATACGTATTCTGGGTGGATAGAGAAGACATTCGTGAAGTAAATCGAGGATATGCATACAATATGCAACAATATGCATAAAACATATGCTGAATATTCATAAATGTTACAGGAATATTCATATTTCTTGAATAAAATTTGGATATATGCAGGAATATTCGTAATTTTGCACTCCCTAAAAGAATAATTCTTGCATATTGATGAAAAAAAACGATAGAATGGCGGCTTTGAGAGCTGTTATCGCTCGTAAGGAACTGAGTTCACAAGAGGAAGTGATACAGGCTCTGGCTCTTGAAGGGTTTACGGTTACTCAGTCAACTCTTTCACGAGACATGAACAAGCTCAAGATTGTAAAGAAGATGGTGTCTGATGGCAGATCAATATATCTTTTGCCAGAGGAAACTCTTTACAAACGTGTATATCAGGCATATACTCTGAATGACAATCCACCTGTGCCGGGTTTTGTCTCTATGCAGTTCTCCGGAAATATGGGGGTAATAAAAACCAAACCCGGACATGCTGGCAGTATTGCATATCATCTGGATTCTGCTATGCCAGAGGGGGTACTTGGAACAATAGCCGGAGATGACACGATTTTTGTGGTGATAAATCAGGAGATACCTATCAAGCAGGTTTCGGAGAACATTACCGCGGCATTAAAAAGTAATCAGTAAATTATACAATACAGATAATTTCTTAAAATAGAAAATGGCAAATATTAAGGTTTTGGTTGCTGACGCAAGTCATGAGAAGTATGTTGATACCATACTTGACACTATTCGTACAGCTGCAAAGAAACGTGGTACGGGTATTGCGGAGCGTACACATGAGTACGTTGCTACCAAGATGAAGGAGGGTAAGGCAATTCTTGCTCTTGATACAGATACTCAGACAGAGTTGGGGGATAAGTTTGTTGGTTTTAGCTATATCGAGACATGGGGCAATAAGTCATACGTCACGACCTCTGGTCTTATTGTTCACCCAGACTATCTTGGCATGGGTGTTGCAAAGCGTATTAAGAACTATACGTTCACTCTAGCTCGTGTTCGCTGGCCTCATGCAAAGATATTCTCCCTTACAAGTGGAGATGCTGTGATGAAGATGAACACTCAGTTGGGCTATGTACCAGTATCTTTCAATCAGCTTACCGACGATGATGCCTTCTGGCGTGGCTGTGAGGGATGTGTAAATCATGACATCCTGATGGCTAAGAACAGAAAGTTCTGTATCTGTACAGGTATGCTCTATGATCCAGAGTCACATACTGGTGAGCCTACTCCGAGTGAGGTTTTCCAGGATGTAATCAAAACCCTTACTTTGAGGGGAATTCAATTCTAAGATAATATAAAAAACGATAATAAAAATGGCTAAGAAGAAAGTAGTGGTTGCCTTTAGTGGTGGCCTTGACACAAGTTACAACGTGATGTACCTCACCAAGGAAATGGGTTATGAGGTTTATGCTGCATGTGCTAACACAGGTGGCTTTAGTGCAGAACAGCTTAAGGCAAACGAGGAGAATGCATATAAGCTCGGTGCTGTTAAGTATGTAACTCTCGATGTAACTAAGGAGTATTATGACAAGTCTCTGAAGTATATGATTTATGGCAACGTTCTCCGTAACAACTGCTATCCTATATCTGTGTCTTCTGAGCGTATCTTCCAGGCTATCGCTATTGCCCGCTATGCAAAGGAAATTGGTGCTGATGCTATCGCACATGGTTCAACAGGTGCAGGTAACGACCAAATCCGCTTTGACATGACTTTCCTCGTTATGGCTCCTGGTGTGGAGATTATCACACTCACACGTGACCGTAACCTGAGCCGTCAGGAAGAGGTTGACTACCTCAACGCAAATGGCTATTTTGCAGACTTCACAAAGCTGAAGTATTCATATAACGTAGGTATCTGGGGAACTTCTATCTGTGGTGGTGAGATTCTTGACTCAAAGCAGGGCTTGCCTGAGTCTGCTTATCTCAAGCACGTTACAAAGGAAGGCCCAGAGACTCTCAAACTCGGTTTTGAGAAGGGTGAGCTTTGCTCTGTAAATGGTGTTGCTTATGACGATAAGATCAAGGCTATTCAGGCTGTTGAGCAGATTGGTGCTGCATACGGTATTGGTCGTGACTGTCACGTAGGTGATACTATTATCGGTATAAAGGGACGTGTAGGCTTTGAGGCTGCAGCTCCTATGCTTATCATCGGCGCTCACAGATTCCTTGAGAAGTTCACACTCTCTAAGTGGCAGCAGTATTGGAAGGATCAGGTAAGCAACTGGTACGGTATGTTCCTCCACGAGTCTCAGTATCTTGAGCCTGTAATGCCAGATATCGAGGCTATGCTTACTTCTTCTCAGCGTAACGTTACAGGTGTCGTAGAGCTTGAGCTCCGTCCACTCGGTTTCCAGACCGTTGGTGTTGACTCTCCTAACGACCTTGTTAAGAATAAGCTTGGTGAGTATGGTGAGACTGCTAAGGCTTGGACATCTGAGGATGCAAAGGGCTTTATCAAGGTTACATCTACTCCTCTTCGTGCTTACTATCTTGCTCACCCAGGTGAAAGAGATTAATTAATATATCATATATAATCCTCCTTTCGTGGGAGGATTCTAATAACTATCCCCTATGCAAAAGAAATTCTATCTGTCTCAGAGTGACAAGAAAATTGGTGGCGTCTGTGGTGGACTTGCCGAGTATTTCGATGTTGATCCTTTCATGGTTCGACTGATTTTCTTCATTGCAATTATCTGTGGAACTTTAGGTTTTTGGATTTACATAATCATGTGGCTTTTTGCTCCGAAAAGAGCCTAAGACAGGTGGATGCTTAAAATAAATATGGTAAGAGTAGGTATTCTTGGAGCTGCCGGTTATACTGGTGGTGAACTTATAAGATTGTTGATTAATCATCCTGAGGCTGAGATTGTATTCGCTAATAGCGAGTCAAACGCAGGCAATAAGGTGTATGATGTTCATGAGGGACTTATTGGCGATACAGAACTGGAGTTCACGAGTGAGATGCCTTTTGACAAGGTTGACGTGGTGTTCTTCTGCTTTGGTCATGGTAAGAGCGAGGCTTTCCTCAAGGAGCATACTATTCCTGCTAACGTGAAGATTATAGACTTGGCTCAGGACTTCCGCATCAAGGGCGACCACGATTATGTGTATGGCTTGCCTGAGACACATCGTGAGGAGATTGCCAAGTGTCAGCATCTGGCTAACCCTGGTTGCTTTGCTACTTGTATTCAGGAAGGACTTCTTCCTCTTGCAAAGGCTGGTCTTCTGACTCATGATATTGCTGTTAATGCAATAACAGGTTCAACAGGTGCAGGTCAGAAACCGGGTGCAACAACCCATTTCTCTTGGCGCAACAATAACTTCTCAGTCTATAAGCTCTTCACTCATCAGCATCTGCATGAGATTTGCCAGACTTTGAACGAACTTCGTCCTGTGTCTGCTCCTCGTGCTATTGATACTCTTGACGAGGGTTTTGAGGGTGATGGTATTACCGTTGATTTCATCCCTTACCGAGGTGACTTCGCTCGTGGTATCTTCTGTACAGAGGTTATCAATTGTGACAAGGCTCAGGACAAGGATGCTATTGTGGCTCTCTATAAGGAATTCTTCAAGGATGCGGCCTTCACTCACTATTCTGACAAGGCTCTTGACCTCAAGCAGGTTGTCAATACAAACAAGTGTCTGCTTCATGTAGAGGTGTTTGGTCGTAAGATTGTCGTTACCTCTATGATCGACAATCTCCTGAAGGGCGCAGTAGGTCAGGCTGTTCAGAATATGAATATCATGTTCGGTCTTGACGAGAAGGTTGGTCTTAATCTCAAGGCTGCTGCATTCTAACTTTTTTGATAGTTAATACAAACGTGGGTTAAGCGGGATTTTAAGTTCGGGAGTAAGTCCGATGTAAGTCCGTTGTAAGTCCGTTGTAAGTCCCATTTCTATAATGGGAGTTTGATAGGCTTCAGATACTCACAACAAATGACAAAAAATAATGGAACTTTTCGACGTTTATCCACTTTTCGATATAGCAATCGACCATGGCAAGGGTTGTCATGTTTGGGATGAGGAAGGTCAGGAATATCTTGATCTTTATGGCGGTCATGCCGTTATCTCTGTTGGTCATGCGCATCCTCATTATGTTGAGGCTATTTCTAATCAGGTTGCAAAGCTTGGTTTCTACTCAAACTCAGTTCAGAATCCTCTTCAGAAGCAGTTTGCAAAGCGTCTTGGCAAGGCTTGTGGTTATGAGGATTATCAGCTTTTCCTCATTAACTCAGGTGCTGAGGCTAACGAGAATGCCTTGAAGCTTTCTTCTTTCTATAACGGTCGTACTCGCGTCCTCTCTCTTGAGAAGGCTTTCCACGGCCGTACATCTCTTGCTGTTGAGGTGACAAACAACCCTAAGATTATAGCTCCTATTAATGCAAATGGTCATGTGACATATCTTCCAATCAACGATCTTGCTGCTTGGGAGGCTGAACTTAGCAAGGGTGATGTTTGTGCCGTAATCCTTGAATGTATTCAGGGAGTAGGTGGCATTCGCATGGTCAGCAAGGGGTTTATTCAGGGCATTCGTGCTTTGTGTGATAAGTATGATACAGTTCTTATCTGCGATGAGATACAATGTGGCTATGGTCGTTCTGGTAAGTTCTTCGCTCATCAGTGGCTTGACGTTAAGCCAGATATGATAACAGTTGCAAAGGGTATCTGTAACGGATTCCCAATGGCAGGTGTTCTTATCTCTCCAAAGTTCAAGCCTGTATATGGTCAGCTTGGAACAACATTCGGCGGAAATCATCTTGGTTGTGCTGGTGCTATTGCAGTACTCGACATTATGGAGAAGGAGAATCTTGTTGAGAATGCCAACAAGGTTGGTTCTTATCTCATAGAGACTCTTACTGCTGAGATGAAGGCTGGTAATCTGCCTCACGTTATTGATGTTCGTGGTGAAGGTCTTATGATTGGCATAGAACTTGATATTCCGTATAAGGAACCTCGTACACGTCTCATCAAGGAGCAGCATTGCTTTACAGGTTGTGCTGGTACGAACGTGATTCGTCTTCTCCCGCCTCTCTGTCTCACGAAGGCTGAGGCTGATGACTTCATAGCACGCTTCAAGGCTGTGCTCTAACTTTGGGTAAACAACATAAACAATAGGACAAAAATGAATATTACAGTTATTGGAGCTGGTAACATGGGTGGTGCCTTGATTCATGGATGGGCAAAGAGTGGTAAACTCTCTTCTATCACCATTTCTGATAAGAACGAGGCTCTTCTCGCAAGTTTCAAGGAGAAATATCCTTCAATCAATATAACAACTGACAATGTGGCAGCTGTAAAGGGTGCTGACATCGTAGTCGTTGTTGTTAAGCCTTGGCTTATGCCTGTTGTGCTTGATGAGATCAAGCCTGCGTTGAATCTTGACAAGCAGATTGTCGTATCAGATGCAGCTAACTTCACGACAGAAAAGCTTGCAGAACAGTTGGGTACTTCTGGTCAGTTCTGCTATGTTATCCCTAATATTGCCGCTGAGTTTGGAGCAAGCATGAGCTTCATAGCAAAGGGTAAGGATACGTCTGATGATAGTCTTGCAAAGGTAAAGGCTCTCTATGACCTTTGTGGTGATACTCTTGTTGTTACAGAGAACCTTGTAGGTCCTGGTATGATGATGGCAAGTTGCGGTATCGCTTATGTCATGCGTTATATCCGTGCTCAGATGGAGGGCGGTTGTGAGATGGGCTTCTATCCACAGCAGGCAAAGCAGATTGCTTTGCAGACTATGCAGGGAGCTGTTTCTCTTCTCAAAGAAACTGGTTGGCATCCAGAAGAGGCTATTGATAAGGTCACAACCCCTGGCGGTGTAACAATCAAGGGACTTAACGAACTTGATCACTCTGGCTTCAACTCTGCTGTAATCAAGAGCCTTAAGGCTGGCTTAAAGTAATTATTCGTCTTGTTTGAGCGATTCTGTCGCTTATATGATATGAAAAGAATTGTTGTAAAAGTAGGATCTAATGTTCTCACAACTGATTCTGGCAAGCTCGACATCACTCGTATGTCGTCGCTCGTTGACCAGATAGCCTGGCTTCGCTGGCATGGTTATGAGGTGATATTGGTTAGTTCTGGAGCGGTGGCTTGTGGTCGTCGTGAACTTCAGGTTGACCATCACCTTGATTCTGTGGAGCAGCGTCAGCTTTTCTCGGCTATGGGGCAGGTGAAGTTGGTGAACCTCTATTATGATCTCTTCCGCGAATATAACATCCATATTGGTCAGGTGCTGACTATGAAGTCTAATTTCCAGACTCCAGAGCAGTATCGTAATCAGCAGGCTTGTATGGAGGTTATGCTTCAGAATGAAGTTATTCCTGTAGTGAATGAGAATGATACCGTGTGCGTCACAGAGTTGATGTTCACGGATAATGATGAGCTTTCTGGCCTTATTGCTCAGATGATGAAGGCTGAGGCTCTCATTCTTCTCTCTAACATAGATGGTATCTATACGGGCAATCCTTCTGACCCAGAGTCAAAGGTGATTCGTTCTGTTGCTCCTGGTGAGAGTCTTGATAAGTACATTCTTCCTTCCAAGAGTTCTGCTGGTCGTGGTGGTATGGAATCTAAGTACAATACTGCTTGTCAGACTGCAGCTGCAGGTATCAAGGTTATTATTGCAAACGGCAATCGCCCAGATATCCTTCGTCTGTTATTGGAGAATCCAGAAGAGACTGTTCATACAGAGTTCCTACCAAAATAAAAAAGATATACATTATGCTTGAAATATTCTCGAAAGTTAAGACTGCGAGTCGTTCTCTCGCTTTGATTCCTGATGCTCGTCGTGATGAGATTCTTCTTGCTGTGGCTGATGCTATTCTTGCAAATGAGGCTTCTCTTCTTGAGGCTAATGCAAAGGACTTGTCACGAATGGATAAGTCAAACCCTCTTTATGACCGTCTGCAGCTTACTCCGGCTCGTCTTGCCGATATTGCTTCTGATATGCGTCATGTTGCAGCCCTCCCGTCTCCTCTCGGTCGAGTTCTAAAGGAAAAAACTCTCGAGAATGGCTTGCACCTTCGTCGTGTATCCGTACCTTTTGGAGTGATTGGTATGGTATATGAGGCTCGTCCAAATGTATCATTCGACGTGTTCTCTCTCTGTTTCAAGAGTGGTAATGCGTGTATTCTGAAGGGCGGTAAGGATGCTGATGATTCTAATCAGGCTATAATAACTCTTATCCATAGTGTGCTTGATGAGTATGGCGTGGATAATGACGTGGTGGCTCTTTTGCCTTCTACCCATGAGGCTACAGCAGAGATGCTTAATGCGGTTGGCTATATAGATGTCTGCATCCCTCGTGGTGGTCGTCGCCTTATTGACTTCGTTCGTGATACGGCAAAGGTTCCTGTTATAGAAACTGGTGCTGGTGTTGTACATGCTTATTTTGATAAGGATGGAGATCTTGAGATGGGTAAGCGCATCGTGAATAATGCTAAGACTCGTCGTGTTAGTGTTTGTAACGCTCTCGACTGTCTTATTATTAATAAGGTGAGAATAGCAGATCTTCCTGCTCTCTGTGAACCTCTTGCAAAGAGTAATGTGAAGATATATGCTGATGAGGCTGCCTTTGCTGCTCTTTCTGGCAAGTATAGCGATGAACTTCTCTTCCATGCGACAGAGGAGTCTTTTGGTACAGAGTTTATGGCATACTCTATGGCAATTAAGACAGTTGATTCTCTTGATGCTGCTATCTCTCATATTGCCAACTTTGGTTCTGGGCATAGTGAGTGCATCATTACAGACAATAAGGAATCTGCTTCTGCATTCCAGATGCAGGTTGATGCGGCTTGTGTCTATGTTAATGCTCCTACAAGTTTTACTGATGGTGCTCAGTTCGGTCTTGGTGCAGAGATTGGTATTTCAACCCAAAAACTTGGCCCTCGTGGTCCTATGGCTCTTGAGGAGATAACCACTTATAAGTGGCTTATTGAGGGTAATGGTCAGATTCGTCCATAGTTTTTTCGACTCGTGTATAGTTCAAGGCGGTTCTTCCGCCTTGTTCTCGTTTTCAAAAATCATATTATTATGTCAATATCTTCTTTATACGAAATATTCCTTAAGCATCCAGTCATTACTACTGATAGTCGTGACTGTCCTGCTGATAGTATATTCTTTGCTCTCAAGGGTGAGACCTTTGATGGCAATGCCTATGCGTTGAAGGCTCTTGAACTTGGTTGTGCCTATGCCGTTATTGATGAGGCTGAGTATGCAACAGATTCTCGTTGTATTCTTGTTGATGATGTTCTCACAACTCTTCAACTTCTTGCCAACTATCATCGCAAGGCTCTTGGTACTCCTATTATTGGTGTTACAGGAACTAATGGAAAGACCACGACAAAGGAACTTATTGCTGCAGTCTTGTCCGAAAAGTATAATGTGCTTTTCACTCAGGGCAACTTTAACAATCATATAGGCGTACCAAAGACTTTGCTTCGTCTTACTAAGGAGCATGATATTGCTGTTATTGAGATGGGAGCGAACCATCCTGGCGAGATAAAGACTCTCGTTGATATCGTAGAACCTGATTTTGGTATTATTACTAATGTGGGTAAGGCGCATCTTGAAGGTTTCGGTTCTTTTGAAGGGGTTATCCGTACAAAGGGAGAACTTTATGATTTCCTTCGTTCAGCAAAGAAGCATACGGTATCTTTGTCTTGTGGTCTGTCAAAGGAATGCCCAAAAGTCTTCATCCATGCCGACAACGAGCATCTTCTTGGCATCTCCCACGATCTTGACCTTGTGAAGTATGGCACAACAGCATCCTCTGATCTCGCCGTATATGGCAAGGTTACAGAGTGTGCTCCATTCCTTTCTTTCTCTTGGAAGAATCAAAATGCAGGTTCTAATGCGCCATTGCATCATGTAGATACTCACCTTATTGGCTCCTATAATATATATAATATGTTAGCGGCTGCCACTATCGGACTTCATTTCGGAGTTTCAGAGGAACTGGTTGATCATGCACTTGCTAACTATATCCCAAGCAATAATCGTTCTCAGCTTACTGTTACAGCATCCAATAAGCTCATCGTTGATACCTATAACGCAAATCCAACGAGTATGAATGCTGCTTTAGTAAACTTCCGTGATATGAAAGTTTCACCAAAGATGGCTATTCTTGGAGATATGCGTGAGTTAGGGGAGGTAAGTGCAGAGGAGCATCAGAAGGTCGTAGATTTCCTCAAGCAAACAGACATCACGAATGTGTGGCTTGTTGGGGCTGAGTTCGCAAAGACCAATTGTTCTTATCGCAAGTTTGAAAATGTAGATCAGGTTAAGGCTGAGATAGCGGCAAATTCTCCAAAGGATGAATATATCCTCATTAAGGGTTCTAATGGCATAAAGCTTTTCCAACTCCCGGAATTCCTTTAGGGGGGGGGCGAGCCGCGTCCGGCTCGCCTCCCTTTTGTCCTCGTCATTTTCTCATACCTCCGCTCATATTCCCCGAACATCTCCGATTTTCCTTGATTTCTGTCATCCAAACCGTAAAAATGCATCTTTTTCAGAAAATAATCCCTGAAAAATTTTGCCAGTTCAGGAAAATGTAGTACCTTTGCACTCGCTTTCGGAAAAACGGTGCCTGACACCGATGGAAAGAGAGCAAAAGGAAAGAGTTCTTTGACAAGATTTACATAAACAGGAAGTAGTAGTACAAGAAGCAAGTGAGAGATCACTTGGGTAAAGAAACGAACCGATCAATTCGGCTTCCGCAAGGAAGCGATGAGAATGAGACTTCTTAATAATAAAGGATAGTCGTCCCGAGCAAGACAAAAGAACCTGCAAGCAATTGCAGATTACATTATAAAGAAATTTTACAATGGAGAGTTTGATCCTGGCTCAGGATGAACGCTA
>CAMJKP010000065.1 GCA_946406435.1 uncultured Prevotellaceae bacterium
GAATTTCCGTTTCACTTTCAATGAGGATGGTTCTCTGGCCACAATGGCTGGTTTTGTGTTTTCTTACGAATATGCCAATGGGAATGGAGAAACGCGTCTGGCGGCTCCTTCGGTCATGGCGGTAAAAGATGGAACAGGTTTCCGTCCGAGGCATCGGCATGCACCCCTCTTTGGCGGCATCCCTGTAACTGGCAAAGAATAATATGGATATCGAATTTGGAAAACTGAAACGCGAAGAAATGAAGGCGGCCGTGGAGATTGCCTCCCGTGCCTATCAGGACTATGCCTACGTAGCGCTCTATTTCCCGGATGATGAAGAGCGGCGCCGTGGTCTGCACGCTTTCATGAACTGCGTGATGAAGAGTAACTTTGGCAGAGCGAATCTCTTGGCGGCGCGGCAGGAGGGTCGTCTGGTTGGACGCGCCACTTTGGAGTGTCCCGATTACAAACCACCTACGTTTTGGCAGAGTATCGTCAATGATGGTTGGAAGGTCTATTTTGCCGCCAACTGGAAGAACGTGAACGGCTATCTCGCCATGGACGAAGAGGCTTGTAAACCATGCCACGACTATCAGAAGACTAATCGGGACGTATGGTATCTCAGTATGTTTGAGATCGATCCTGCCTTCCAAGGACGAGGTATAGGTACTCAATTTCTGGCATTTCAGGAGGACTATGTCCGCCAACGGGGTGGCCGCGAGATGATTCTCTTTACGAACTCGGAAAAGAATCTAGTCTTCTATACCAAGCGAGGCTACGAAGTATTTCATGAGTGCGACATTGAGCACGACGGAAGGAAAGTCGGTAGTTGGAGTTTGAAGAAATCGTTATGAAAAAATAGCAACTGCTAATGCAATGGCTTATGGTCGCAATCATCGTCAATGTCTGTGGTGTATGTGCGCGAACTAGTTGGAAAGATTATCAGAATGAGTTGAAAATCGCCGTTGCGAGGAGAGACGATACTGATTATGAGTTTTGCACAAACATCGTAAAGGCCTTTAGATAGGCAGGCATTAATGTGTTGGACTATCTGACAATGGCATATTGTCTGGACCACGACATTCCTATTTTAGGATTTTGCCGTGGCTCACAGATGCTTTGTGTGGTCTCTGTAGCTACTATGATACAAGATTTTCCAGTGTGGTTTGCCTCTCATAACCTGGACTATAATTATGAACATCGCAGAGAAATTAGTGAAGGCGAAACCTATTTCGACTACACTCCTCACGATGTAAATATAGCCAGCGATTCACATTCGCAAATATGTTCGCCTCCACGACGTTAATCCGCTTCTCCTTCGCTTCTAATCCGTTTCTCCTCCCTTCCTGGACTATAGGATCATGGGAGGTAAATGGGACTTACTACGGACTTACATGGGAGTCACATGGGAGTTGCAAAATATCTTAATTCGCGTTATTTAGAGTTTCTTTAGGAACTCGTCAATAGTTAATACGTTAAACATCGGGAAAGGAGTATGGGCGAGAACATTAAAGTGCGAATCTCCACTAACTATATAATCTGCTCCACTTGCAAATGCGCAGTCAACAAATTTATTGTCATCAGGATCTGCTGTGATGAGTTGCAGCCTAAAGTGAGGGTCAACATATCTCACGTTTATGCTGTTCAATATTAATAGTACGAGATTTTCAGCAATCTGTGCAGTTGTCTGTTGTTCTACAATCTCTTGGTATTCATCAAGAATTTCGGTAGATACGCACAGAATGAACTTCTGTGCAAGAAAAGCATCCCATATAGGGCGGTAGGGACTTCGCTTTGACATCATCTGTATAAGACAGTTGGTGTCAATTACAACAGGGCGCACCATATCTATTTATATGGAGTTCTTAGATGTGCTTCACGTAAATCTGCAAGTTTCTGTTCATTCCACTTGCCAGATTCCCATAGTTCATCCATTTGTTCATCTATCTGCTTGGCATAGAATTCTGCCAACTGCTGTTTGAGCAATTGGAGTGACTTTTCAGTCTTGATACGAGATGCCATATTCAGAACGTGCATCTGAGCTGGATTAAAAGTTACTGTCTGCATGGTGTACTTTTTTTATTTGGAAGCAAAAATACAAAGAATTATTGAAAAAACAATATGTTTGATTGATTATTTTTCAAAATAAGCCCCAAACATTGAGGAAATAGATTTTATTTCCCCAATTTACTGTTCTCCAATAACTTTGGACAAATGTCATCAAACTGGCATTTGTCACATTTCGGTTTAAGACTTGTGCAGATGTATCTGCCGTGGAGAAGTAGCCAATGGTGGGCATCGGGGATGTCTTCTTCTGGAATATGTTTCTTTAATTCTAACTCTACCTTGTAGGGATTATTATCGGTTTTACGTACCAAGCCCAAGCGATGTGAAACTCTGTAGATATGGGTATCAACAGCCATAGCAGCTTTGCCGAATGCAACTGCTTGTATTACGTTGGCGGTCTTTCTTCCCACCCCTGGGAGTCGGAGCAATAAATCCATATCCGAAGGAACTTCTCCGTTATATTCGTTTACGATAATGCGTGCTGCCTCTACGAGGTGATGCGCCTTTGCATTAGGATAGGAGATGCTTTTGATATACTCGAATATCTCCGCTTCGTCAGCATTAGCCATTGTCTGAACGGTTGGGAAATCGTGAAAGAGTGCCGGAGTTACCATATTCACGCGCTTGTCTGTACATTGTGCAGAGAGTACCACAGCCACAAGAAGTTGGTAGGTCGTCTGGAACTCCAATTCTGTGGTCGGACGTGGCTGCTGACGGAAATAGTCAAGGATATGGTTAAAACGCTCGGACTTGGTCATAATTTCTTAAATTCTTTTCTTCCCTTGGCATAGTATTCCCATAGAATGCTTTTCTGAATGCGTTCAGGGATATTATCTGTCTTTTTGCTTGCTTGTATCTGTTTTCTATCAGAATCGAAGCCGTGCTTCCAACGGTTGAACTCCTTTCTTGCCTTATAAACAGCTTTGAAATCGCCCCAGCTTCTGCCGAGGATAAGCATCTGGAATGCTGCAAGCCAGTCGAGGAAGAAGCGTATGCGCATAACATGGGATAGCTCATTGTCCGGCAGATTCTTGTAGAGCATCGTGAGGTTATTGCGGAAGTTGAGGAAAGTCTTGCGTGGATTCCCCTTTGGCAGAGTTCCGCCGCCAAGATGATATGCTATGCTGTCGCTGATGCAGAAAATCTTCCTACCCATAAGGCGTAATCTCCAACAGAGGTCTATCTCCTCACTATGGGCAAAGAAACGGCCGTCAAGTCCTCCTACTGCCCAATAGTCCTTTGAACGAATCATCATACAAGCACCTGTTGCCCATAGGATTTCGTAATTGCCGTCATACTGCCCGTTGTCTTTCTCTAGGGTCTCAAAGATTCTTCCACGACAGAAAGGATAGCCGTATTTATCGAGGAAACCTCCTGCTGCTCCAGCATACTCGAATCTGTCTCTTTCTTTTATTGCATGAAGTTTAGGCTGACAAGCGCAAACCTCTGGGTGAGAATCCATGAAAGAGAGTAGGGGAGTGAGCCAGCCTTCGGGTACGTCAACATCAGAATTGAGAAGAACGTAATACTCGCTATCTACTTGCTTCAAGGCTCGGTTATATCCTTCGGCAAAACCATAGTTCTTGTCGAGAATGATAGTGCGGATATCAGGAAACTCCTCTGCCAGCATCTTTAGGGAATCATCTGTTGAGGCATTATCGGCAATTATAATCTCTGCCTCTGGGGTATTCTTGATGACAGTCGGGAGATAGGTGCGCATCATGTGTGCGCCATTCCAGTTGAGTATGACGATGGAAACCTTCTTCATAGAACCTCACAGATTAATGCGGATTTGTCTCTGTTGAATCCGTTGAGTCTTACTTTCAGAATCTCGTTGTCATATTCCTCCTTTGCCTTGATTGCAGGAAGTTCCACACGGATATAGTTGGCCGTAAAACCGTGCATAGCCTTGCCACGAGGGGCTTTTTCAAATAACACCTCGGCTTCAGTACCTATGTGTTTTGCGTAAAAGTCTTGTGTCTTCTGCTCTGAGAGGTCAAGAAGTCGTTGGCTACGCAGTTTCTTGTCTTGTGCGCTTACCACGTATGGAATCTTCAGGGCTGCCGTACCTGGGCGCTCTGAGTATGGGAATACATGAAGCTGCGTTACTGGCAGTTCGTTAAGCAGATTGTATGTCTCTTCGAAATACTCGGGAGTCTCGCCACGAGTGCCCACCATTACGTCTATGCCCAGGAAAGCATCAGGCATAAGTTGCTTGATGAGGCGTATCTTCTCTGCAAAGAGAGCGGAGTCATAGTGGCGGTGCATTAGTTTCAGAACGGAGTCTGAACCACTCTGGAGAGGTATGTGGAAATGAGGCATGAAGGCACGGCTCTTGGCACAATACTCTATCAATTCCTCGTCGATAAGGTCTGGCTCCAGACTAGATATGCGGTAGCGCTTTATCTCCTCAATACTGTCAAGTGCCTTTACAAGGTCAATAAATCGCTCTCCTGTTGTCTGACCGAAATCACCAATGTTCACGCCTGTGATGACAATCTCCTTGCCACCCTCGGCTGCTGCTTTTCGTGCTTGTTCTACCAGACTCTCGATGCTCGGATTGCGTGAATTTCCGCGTGCGAATGGTATAGTACAGTATGTGCAGAAATAGTTGCAGCCATCCTGTACCTTGAGGAAATAGCGTGTGCGGTTGCCTCGTGAGCATGAATGCTGGAAGGTTTTTATCTCCTTTGTCTTTACCGCATGATATTCCGCTATATTATCTTCGGATTTATGATTTATACCGCTCCATGCATTTGAGAGGTAGTCAATGAGATTTGCTTTCTCGTTACTTCCAAGTACAAGGTTCACGCCTTCTATCTTTGCAACCGTCTCGGCTTCAAGCTGGGCATAACAGCCGGTTACGACAACAAATGCTCCCGGGTTCTGCTTCACCATCTTTCTTATTGCCTGACGGCATTTGCTGTCTGCTACTTCTGTCACCGAACAGGTATTGATGAGGCAGATATCGGCTTTCTCTCCTTTCTCAACGGTACGCACACCCATATCCTGAAGCATCTGTCCGAAGGTGGATGTCTCAGAAAAATTAAGTTTACAACCTAATGTGTAATATGCTGCGGTCTTTCCTTGAAATGCGGAAGTATCGATCATTCTTTATACCTTATATATAATAAGAAATACTAATTTGATTGCAAAGTTAAGAAATAAAAATAACAATTAAGAAGAAATTTGACTATTTGTAGTGTAACTATTCATAGATTCTATATTTTGGCGGAATGAAAAATGTGTGCGCGAACACCGTAAAAGTGTTAAAATTCCACCTTTTCTTGGTTAAAGTAAAACTTTAACGTTTATTTGCAATTTGTAAGTGCCAGAAAATTAGATAGTTGCAAAAAAGTTACAAAAATAGGGTAAAAAAAATCGTGAAAAAATGTTGTTGGTATTGAAAAAATACTTACCTTTGCAGTGTTTTAATAAACAAAGATTGTTTTACAGTTTTAAAAAAGCAAAGAAAATGAAGAAATTAGTTTTTATGTTCGTAGCTATGGCTGCAATCTCTTTCGCATCATGTGGTGATAACAAGGCTGCTAACGAGGCTCCAGCTGAGGATACAACTGCTGTTGATACAGCTGATACAGCTGCTGTTGACACTGCTAATGCACAGTAAGCATATCTACCGAACGGTAAAAAGGAATGACGCGGGCACGATGTAGAATCGTTCCCGCGTTTTTTTTCTCGTAAATGTTTTATAATATGATTGATAAAATGAAGAATCGTAATATATTCTCTTTGGCAGTTTTTCTCTATATTGCTAGCGCATTATGCCTAAGCTCGTGTATCTCAAGAAATTCAGAGAATACTTCGAATGAAGAAGAACTTGGAGATACAGTACCGGCATCAGAGTTCTCGGTTGTAGAAGATACTGTTTCTGCTGCTGTCAATGACACGATTGTAAAGAAATAAAGGATAATAAATGCGGAAAAGAATAACTCCGTCATACTTCCTGATTATAGGTAGGTATGACGGAGTTATTGATTAAAAACTACGCGAATTCCGAAAGTTCAAGCCAGCGCATTTCCTTTTCGTCAAGTTCCTCGTTGAGGATAGGCAGTCGTTTGCTGAGTTCTGTGATTTTCTCAACATCAATTGTGCCTGAACTGAGAGCATTTTCAATATCTGCTTTCTCGGCAGTAAGTGTCTCTATGTCTTTTTCCAATTGTGTGAACTCCTGACGCTCCTTATATGTTAGCCTTCTCTTCTGTGGGGCAGCGTTTGGATCGCGAGGACCGCCCTTTGTTGGGGTAGGCTGTTGGGTTGTAGGTGTTGGGGCTTCGTCCTTTGGCTGTAGCTTCTGCCATTCACGATACTGGGTGTAGTTGCCTGGGAAGTCCTTAATCTTGCCCTCGCCTTGGAAAACGAGAAGATGGTCCACAACCTTATCCATGAAGTAACGGTCGTGACTTACCACGATTACACATCCGGGGAAGTCCTGAAGATATTCCTCAAGTATCTGAAGCGTTTTAATGTCGAGGTCGTTTGTTGGCTCATCGAGTACGAGGAAGTTCGGATTCCTCATTAGCACGGTACAGAGATAGAGCTTACGTTTCTCGCCACCTGAGAGCTTATACACATAGTTGTATTGCTGTTCTGGGGTGAAAAGGAAATGCTGAAGAAACTGCGAAGCCGTGAGATGTCGTCCTTGTCCGAGGTCTATATAGTCGGCTATGTCGCGTATGACATCAATCACCTTCTGTGACTCATCAAACTGAAGTCCTTCCTGAGAGAAATAGCCGAATTTGATAGTCTCGCCTATATCAAACTTACCTGCATCTACAGGCTCAAGTCCGAGAAGTAGCTTTAGGAAGGTTGATTTACCTGTACCGTTATTACCTACTATGCCCATCTTCTCGAAACGGGCAAAGTTGTAATAGAAATTGTCGAGTATCGTCTTTCCCTCAGATGTTGGGTCACCTTCTCGTGCAGGGAATGACTTTGATACATATTGACACTCAAATATCTTTGAGCCGATATATACGGTAGATGCCTTTAGACGTATCTGTCGTTCTTCTATTCGTTGTTTTGTAACCTTCTCAAGTTCATAGAATGCCTCCTCACGATAGCGTGCTTTGTGTCCTCGTGCCTGTGGCTGTCGGCGCATCCATTCCAGTTCGCGACGGTAGAGGTTATTGGCATGCTCAATATTCGCACGCATGGCGTCCATGCGCTCCTGCCTTTTCTCAAGATAATAGGAATAAGAGCCTCGATATGAATAGATTGTGCGGTTGTCGAGTTCTAGGATTACGGAACACACATTGTCGAGAAAGTATCGGTCGTGTGTAACCATCAGCAAGGTGCGGTTTCCTCGTGTCAGGAAACCTTCAAGCCATACCACCATTTCGAGGTCAAGGTGGTTGGTGGGCTCATCAAGAATGAGAAGGTCGGGATTAGAGATAAGAGCTTGAGCAAGAGCCACACGCTTCTGCTGACCGCCGCTTAACTGTGACATCGGCTGGTCGAAATCACGTATTCGTAGCTGAGTGAGAATCTGCTTCGCCTTCAGTTGTGCGTCGTCATCCTTATCCACACCTGAGAAACAAGCCTCCATTACCGTGGCACCTTCAGGGAACTTCGGTTCCTGACGGAGATAGCCTACTCGTATGCCGTTTCGGAAAATGATATCACCCGAATCGCAACTCTCTTCACCACAGAGCATAGAGAGGAGTGTTGTTTTTCCTGTACCGTTCTGAGCTATTAGTCCGATACGCTGCCCTTCACCTATGGAGAAAGAGATGTTTTCGAAGAGAATCCTCTCTCCGAATCGCTTGCTGATATTTTGTACGTCAAGTAATGGTTGCATAGAAAGACCCACCCCCTTGCCCCCCGACACATACTCCGATGTTATCAACATCGGACTTCCCGTAAATGGAGGGGAGTAGTAAATCCCGTAGAGGTGGTAAACGGAGATTGCTAATGTAATGATTTATAAGGAATAGACCGTACCTTCTTTTATAGAAAAGTGTATCTACTCCCCTCCATTTACGGGAGGGGCTGGGGGTGGGTCTGGTTAAGTATTTCTTCAATATAATCAAGAACCTCATCACGTCCTTGTTTCTTCTCTGAAGATGTAATAAAATAAGGTGGAAGTTCCTCCCATACGTCAAGGAGAGTCTTCATATATTTCTCCGCATTCTGACGTGCCTTTACAGGACCGAGTTTGTCGGCTTTCGTGAATACGATAGAGAAAGGAACACCATTCTCGCCTAACCAATCCATGAACTCACGGTCAATCTTCTGTGGATCATGTCGGATGTCGATGAGAAGGAACACGTTTGCCAACTGCTCACGCTGGAGGATATATGTGGAAATCATATTCTCGATATCATCCTGCACTTTCTTTGAGCGCTTGGCAAAACCATATCCTGGAAGGTCGATGATATACCATTGTTGGGTGGTAGGTGTTGGGCGTTGGGTGTTGGTGGATGGCTTTGACTCGATGAGAAAGTGGTTTATGAGAAGTGTCTTGCCAGGAGTTGCAGATGTCTTTGCAAGGTTCTTATGGTTGCAAAGCATATTGATAAGACTTGACTTGCCCACATTACTTCTACCTATGAAGGCAAACTCCATAAGGTTGTCCTTGGGGCATTGAGATATCTTTGCCGAACTTATCTTGAATTCAGACTTCTTGATTTCCATTCCTTATTTTATTATTTGTTGTACTCCTTAATACCTCAATAACTTACTTTGAGTACTTCTCAATAAGTGGCTCTGCCATATCCGAACCGAGCTCCTTTGCTTTCTCAAGGGTTGACATTCCCTCTTTCTTCTTGCCCTTGAGTATCTGGGCGAGACCATAAACGGCATGACCGTCACCATAGTCAGGGAAGCGTGTCATACAGAGTTGAGCAGTTGCCATACCCTCGTCAATCTTGTTCACCCTTACCTGAAGCATAGCCTTCTCGGCATAGTAGAGCTGTTCATTTGGAGCAAGTGTGATAGCCTTGTCGATGTCATCAAGGGCTGGCTGATATAGCTTTGCCTTTAATTCTGCCTGTTCCTTGAGGTAGAAGAATTTACCGTTCAGCATCTGTCCCATAATCTTCTCGTATTCGTTATAATCGGCAACAGCCTTACGGTACATACCATTATCGTCAAGGTATTTGCCACGAATCATAAGGAATGGAGCAGCATCTGCTTTGTATGGTTGTGGAAGGCATGCTATGGCACTATCCAGCATTTCAACAACCTTTTCCTTTGGAGCGTTATTCGCCTGAAGACAGAGAGAGGCATTGTAGAAACACTCTGCGCTTCTCATATTTGTCTTTGACACTTCGAGGAAGATGTTGTATGCCTCATCATATCTCTTAGCTGTGTAGAGAATCTTACCCTTGTGAAGGTTATATACAGGCAATGGATTTACGCCCATAGCTGCATCAACCTCTGCAATGGCCTTATCGAGAGTCCAGTCGGTAAATGTGCTGTCTGTGCTGTAAAGCAGTTTGTTTAAAATGAGTTTTGAGTAGTCGAAGTGAGGCTCATCCTTCTTCTCACATTTCTCAATACCTTCCTCCATAACTTTAGCAGCCTCGGCAAACTGCCCCTTATCTGTCAGATAGAGTGCCTTTGAATTGTAACCCTCTGATGCTGTAGGGAATTTGCTGATGAACTCATCCGCCATACCTAAGATATTGTCGTTTGCATTGCTGCCCTGATTCATGAAGAGCGCAACGACTGCCTGGTCGAAATCATCAGGAAGTGCAACGCGCATTTGTGTGAGGCGCATAGTGGCTTGCTTTGATGTAAAACCACTTACGGTCATCGACATAGCATACTGTGCACTTGGGCAATATATATCTGTGCGCTTCTTGGCAGGTTGCATCAAACCGAGCAACTCACCGTTGTTGTTCAGGAAAGGTGAACCTGCAAGCTCATCGGGTGCTGTCTGCTCATATATATAATATGGTAAGTCGTTTTGAAAAGATTCCACCTTTGATGGCTGATACTTCTTTATAACTGGGTTCTTGATGTCATATTCAATCAGCCAGCTATCGCTGCCAGCCTCAATCTTTGTCTGTGCAATGGCGATAGGTGTGATTGCCATTTTCTTTTCCTCTGGAACCACGACTTTGAACTTTGACACGTTGTAAATCTCGTTTGCGCCAATCAGACAATCCACGTCATACTTTCTGCCTTGAGCATCTATGATATTCGCTTTTGATGCACCGATGAATGCCTCCCATGTAGCAAGACATGTACCGTTAGCATCTACGAAAGCGCCATATCCTGTATGTAGTAGGTTTCCGTTAGAATCGAATGTAGTGAGTTTGAACATGCTCTTTGCCGCTTTCTTAACGGCAGCTGATTGTGCCATTGCCATGAAAGGCATGAGCAGAAGAGTTATGAATATAGTGATTTTTTTCATTATTAATTATACATTATTATTCGCTGAAGCTCATCAAGCTAAAGCAAGTCATTATTAATTAGCCGCAGGCTTTAGCAGTTCCTTTGCATTCGTAAGTGCTGCCTCGGTGATGTTCTCACCGCTCAACATCTGTGCGATTTCCTGAATACGCTCATCATCGTTGAGACGGCGCATGAGAGAGGTTGTGCCGCTTTCCGTGTCATGCTTCTCCACTTTATAGTGGCAAGTGCCCTTTGAGGCAATCTGTGGCAGATGCGTGATGCTTATTACCTGACGGTTGGCCTCACCCATTTCCTTCATTATCTCTGCCATCTTCTCTGCCATCTTACCGCTTACACCAGTGTCAATCTCATCGAAGATGATGGTCGGTAACTTCACCGCACCGCTTATCATTGCCTTCAGAGACAACATCACACGTGCAATCTCACCTCCCGATGCCACTTGTGAGACAGGGCGCAATTCCATACCCTTGTTGGCAGAGAACATGAACGCTATCTTGTCCTGACCATCCTTTGTGAGATGCGATGAGTCATCGCTTTTGTTGCAGGTAAGCTCAACGGCAAACTGCACGTTGGGCATACCGAGTGCTGTGAGACGCTTGTGAATCTCCTCCTCAACGGTCTTGGCTGCCTTGGTGCGTGTCTTGGTAAGAACCTCTGCAAGTTGCAGGGCATCTTTTCTGAGTGATGCAACCTTGGCTGACTGCTCCTTCAGTTCCTCATCGGAATTGTCAATGGCATCAATGGCACGTTGCAGACGGTCGCGTTCCTCTATCAGATCCTCTACGGTGCTCTTTGAGTATTTCTTCTCAAGAGAGTAGAATGTGTCGAGACGGTCATTGATGTATTCGAGACGCTTTGGGTCGAACTCCACATCATCAAGTGCGCTGCTGATGTCGGATGCGATGTCCTTAATCTCGATATATGCACTTTCAAGTCTTTCCGACAGTTCCTCTACCTGTGGGAATACTCTCGTGATGCTCTCTATGCTACCGCAAACCTGCTTGAGATTGCCTATTATGTCGTTGCTGTCACCATTCAAAAGGGTGTCAGCTGCATAAAGCGCAGATTTTATTTCCTCTGTATGCGAAGCGCTATCCTGTTCCTGTTCAAGTTCCTCTTGCTCGCCCTCCACAAGCTTTGCAGCCGTAAGTTCCTCCAATTGGAAGCGCATGAAGTCCTCATTCTTCTGATTCTCAGAAATGCTGTCTTTCAGTTCGGCAAGAGCCTTCTCAGCAGCGTGAAGCTCGTGGAAAGCCTTCGCGTATGCCTCGCGTTCTTTGGTGTTGCGGGCGATGATATCGATGGTGTTCAGCTGGAAGTCTTCCTTTTGCAACAAAAGATTCTGATGCTGTGAATGAACATCCATGAGCATCTCGCCAAGTTCCTTCATCTGATGGACGGTGGCTGGTGTATCGTTGATGAAACCACGACTTTTGCCCGATGCTGTCAGTTCGCGACGTATTATGCAGTCGTCAGCATCGTAGTCTATCTCATTCTCATCAAACCACTCCTTCATGTCGTATGCAGAGAGATTGAAATGTGCTTCGATGCTACATTTCTGTGCGCCGGTCTTGATAGCCTTGGTATCGGCACGCTGTCCCATGAGCAGTCCGATGGCACCAAGTACGATACTCTTACCCGCACCCGTCTCACCTGTAATGACTGAGAAGCCTGATTCAAAATCAATGTCCAGACTGTCAATAAGAGCGAAGTTTCTTATATGTAATTCTTTAAGCATTGAACTATTGTTTTATCTTCTCCCACGTATTGTTTTGTGAGGCATTGATACTGAAGAGAATGTCATACACCGATTCCTTTTCCTTCTGAGTGCCTTTTCCTTTATATATGTTGGCAAGCTCTTCTTTCTTGTAGTCGGTCCATATCTGTGGAAGCATGGAAAGAGGCCTGTCTTCGTGTGCCTTCTTCAGATTCTCCTGAATAGCGGTGCTTATCTCCGTGCGACCTCGTTCCGCATTGTTTGCCATCTCGTCAAGTCCCTTGCGATAGTAGTTGTACTGCAACTGACGGAAAGGAGCCATTGCCCCGTCGAGATAATCATTGATTATGGCAAAGCGGTTTCGTGAGTTGTCGAAAGCCTTCCAACCTGGATATTCGAGATTCTGGGCGTTGTTAGTGAGGTTCATACATCTCTGCAATACCTCCTCACCTCCGTTTGGCGCGAAGGTGTCAAGGTCAAGTCCGATAAGGAGATAGGCATAATAGGCGAGGAGAGCCGTCAACTGGTTATCGATATTCTCTTCGTTGAACTCTATCTGGTCAAACTGAGTGAACTGGAAGTCGAAGTTCTGGTCGGTGTTGTTGTAGAAAACCGTTGTATATGAACTGTTATACACAGGGCGTGTGGCCTGAATAGTGGCTGTGCATCCCCATGTGTAGTCCCCAGAGAGCTTTTTTACCGTGATGTTGAAGTTCGCGTTAATGCGCTCGTTCTCCTTGAAGTGGAGGTTAGTCCATTGTCTGTTGTTGAAGAACTCCTCCATAGTCTCCTTCATCTTGTCGTATATAGTCTCGTCGGCAAGCTGTATCGCATTGTGATTTATCGTGAACTTAGCCTTGAACTCCTGAGCGAACGAAAAGGCATTACACAACCATACCATCGCAAGAACTACGATGGTACGGATGTTGAATGTATTATGATATGTCTTGAAATGCACTTTTAATTCTTTACTGTATAGATTTCGCGCATCTTTATTCGCGTCATCCACTGCTTGGTCTCAAGCGGGAAATCACCGCCAATCATCCAAGAGTAGTAGCCTGGGTCTCTACGAAGGACATCGGCAACTGCCATGCCTTTGTATTTACCGAAATTGAAAACCTCCTGCTTCCTTGGCTTGCCGTTCTTGTCGAGAAGTGGCTTGCCGTCAGGACCTTTCACGTCGCCCCACACCATTCTGCCTGCGAAGTCCACATTGTCGTTCTGACGTGAGAACTCATTGAGCACATCCATGTTGTTCTCCAGTTTGCGGTCTTCCTCTTCCTGCTTGGCAGGGTCGTACATGTCGAGCTGTGCCTGAAGAACCTTCCATGTGGCCTCTGTATCCTGATCGGCGAGGTGTGCCTGGAAGTCGTCCTCCATCTTTCGTCCGCAGTAGAACTTATATGCTGCTGCAAGGTTACGGCGCTCCATCTTGTGGAAGATAGTCTGCACGTCGATGAGGCGGCACTTGGAGAAGTCTATTGACTGTCCTGCGCGTAGCATCTCCTCGGCAAGCATAGGCACGTCAAACCTGTTGGAGTTGAAACCTGCGAAGTCACATCCCTCAAAATCCTTGACGAGTGTCCCTGCAAGTTCCTTGAACGTAGGCTTGTCGGCCAGCATCTCATCGGTGATGCTTGTTATCTCCGTAATCATAGGCGGCAGCTTGCACTCAGGGTTCACCATGTAGTTCCTGCGTGTCTCCGTACCGTCAGGCATCGCCTTGATGTATGAGATCTGGATGATTCTATCCTTGCTTATGTCCAGTCCTGTGGTCTCAAGATCAAAGATGATGAGAGGCTTTGTCAAGTTGAGTTTCATCCCAGATTAGTCGTTAAGGAGCATTGGCATAATCAACATGAGGATATCCTCACCCTCTGGCTGCTGTGAAGGACTGATAAGACCTGCCCTGCCTGGATCTGCAAGCTCGATGACGATTTCGTCAGAAGAGATGTTGTTACAGATCTCATACAGAGCGCCGCCCTTGAAGCCGATGCTCATAGGCATACCGCCATACTCGCAAGCGATAGTCTCACGTGCGCTTGTTGCGAAATCGTGGTCCTCAGCGTTGATTTCAAGTGAGTTGAACTCCAGACGAAGCTTGATGAGCTGTGTGCTCTCGCTTGCAAATGGCATTACTCTTCGTATTGCGCTTACAAGAGCCTTGCGGTCAAGAGTCAGGGTGTTAGGATTGTCCTTTGGAATAACGCTGTTATAGTTAGGATATCTTCCCTCGATGAGTCGGCATGAGAGCATACCGTCAGCGAAGTGAATCTCTGCATTTGTCTGGTTGAAGCTGATTGTAACGTCATATTCGCCAGCGCCGAGCACAGAGCGAAGAAGGTTTGCAGGCTTCTTTGGCAGGATGAAAGATGAAGGAATCTCAGTCTTGCAGCTGTAGATGCGGTTTCTTACGAGCTTGTGACCGTCAGATGCAACTATAGCCATATAGTCCTCTGTAAGGTCGAAGTAAAGACCGTTCATCACCATTCTCAACTCGTCCTGTGCAGTTGCGAAGATAGTGCGGTTGATATTGTTTGCAAGAACCTCAGCAGGGATTGTAGTGGTTGTAGCCTCGCCCTCAAGTGCCTTGAGACGTGGATATTCATCGGCTTTCTGGCCGTAAATCTTGTATGAACCGTTCTGATAGTTCATCTGTATGCTGCAATCGTCGAGGTTTACGTCGAATACGAGTGGCTGGTCGGCAAGTTCCTTTACTGCCGTTAGCATAATTCTGTTAGGTACGCAGAATGAACCGTTGACATCATGTTCGTTCAGGTCAACGGTGCATTTCATCATATTAGAGTTGTCTGAAGCTGTAAGGATGAGTTTCCCGTCTTGTACTTCAAAGAGAAAGCATTCAAGAATGCTGATGCTGTTCTTTGGACTAATGACTTTGCTCAGAATGTTTAGTTTGCTGTTTAGAGCAGTGCTTGAAATTGAAAATCTCATAGTCTTGTATGATTTGTTTAGTTTCTTATTGTTCAAATGTGTTAAATTGCCTACAAAGATACAAAACTTTTGTGTTATTTGAAAAAATATTCCCAATAAAGTTGTCGATTTTAAAAATATTTTAGTAATTTCGCAGACGAAAACGGCATCAATTTGTAGAATTGTCTTTTTCTGCAACCTTTAAATAGATTTTAAATCAAAAACAACAATAAAAAATAATGGAATTACAAGGTAAAGTAATAGCAGCTCTTCCTGAGCGTAGTGGCACAAGTGCCCGTGGCGACTGGAAGTCACAGGAGTTCGTAATTGAGTATCAAGAGGGCCAGTATCCACGTCATCTCGTGTTTACTGTCTTTGGCGCAGACCGCCTTCAGCGTTTCAACATCCAGGTTGGTCAGAATGTCCTCGTTGCCTTTGATATTGATGCTCATGAGTGGAACGGTCGCTGGTTTACTGATATCCGTGCTTTCGACGTTCGTCTCGTTGATCCAAACGCAGCTCCTATTGCTCAGCCTGCACCAATGCAGAGTGTTGCAGCTCCAATGGCTGATGCTTCTGCAGCAGATGCAAATCCAGCAGCACCATTCCCTCCACAGCAGGAGGCTGCAGGTGAGTCTGCAGATGACCTGCCATTCTAGAGGAACGAAGAGTTAAAAGTGAAGAGTGAAGAATGAAAGTAACTCAGATTATTCACTCTTATCTCTTCACTCTTCACTAAGCATATTAAAAACATCCCTCCCTTGGGGAGGGCCTGGGTGGGTAAATGGAAGTATTAGATCGTCGTCAACAACTGAAAGCTACAATATTGCCAATGGCGCGTGAGGCTTTCCGTCTTCATGGCATTCGTGCCGTGAAGATGGACGATCTTGCGTCTGCTCTGAAGATGAGCAAGCGCACTCTCTATGAAACCTACCAGAACAAGGAGGCGTTGCTTATTGACGTGCTCAGACTCTCCATGGAAGAACATCAGGCCGTGATGGATGAATTCAAGGCAAGGAATAATGATGTAATGGACCTTATCATCGAGCATTTCAAGATACGGACAGAACGTTATTCCAAGACTAACCCTCTCTTCTTCAGCGATTTGAAATTCTATCCGGGACTCACGGATGAATTCCGCGACATAGAGAAATGCAATCAGGAGAAGACGATGGCAGTCTTTGCGCGTGGCATAGAAGAAGGATATTTCCGTTCAGAGGTAAACTATGAGTTCATCTCAAAGGTCGGCCGTCAGTTCTCCATCATCTTCCGCACACAGGAAGAATATGCCATGTATGATATGCACGAAATATTCGTCAGTTTCGTTTGCACCTTACTTCGTGGCATTTGTACCGAAAAAGGAATCGCCAAACTTGATTCCTTCCTCCAAGAAAATGAATTAGTTTAACGCAAACTACTAATACCAGGTTTCCAGAAAAATTAATGTTTAATTAATGTCTCAATTAACGTCCAATTAATGTTGTAAGAAAAAAGCCTTACGGCGAAACGTTAATTATGACATAAATTTAAACGTTAATTCTAACATTAATATTTTTTTTCGAACACAGATTTAAGGGATTTTTCGCAAAGCTCAACAAGCTACGCAAGTGTCTCGCTTACGCTCGTGATTAATATCCCTACAATCCCGAATATCTGTGGTTAAAAACATAAAATTAATGCGACATTAACGTGAAATTATTCGCATCATGCTGACATGCGCCCTGAAAGGGCAAGGTCTGCACATAGCATAGGGCAACGCCCTATGTACAATGCAGTTATTATATTCGCCCTGTAAGGGCAAAAGCTCTAATAGAAATAAATGCTTATGCCCCTTCAGGGCGCTATCTTGCCTTATGGCTGATTATGTGGAGTTGCCTAATATTCCCAAAAATCGGTTTCAACAAGATTCTTTGTTTCCTTTTCCCTATTGTAGTTTATTTCCGGCAAGACATCAGACATCTTGAAATCACGAGCGATTTCCTTTTCTTTCATTTCCGCCTTTGCCTCTTCGTTGGTAAGGAATTCTAAGCCTGTAACTACAAAATCCTTTATCACATCAACACCTATTGGCCTTGACTCCTTGTCATACTGAAACTCTCCGACAAAAATTTTATGAAGTGCTACGAGTGATGTTATTGATTTTGTGTCTGTTGTATCGTTACGCAAGCCCCAGTCGTTAATGTTCTGTTTCGTGATGTATGTGTTGCCCCAGTATTTGGATGTGTCATTCTTTAGGAATTTTGAATTGTCAACGACTTGACGCACCAATCCCTGTTTCGGCATCTTGATTTCCATGATAACATCTTCCAATTCCTTACCTTTGTATTTTGTTTTGTAGGTGGTGGTGTCGCCTTTGCTTTCCGTTTCCTCTATGTTATTAAGGGTATGGACTTTTGAAAGGTTTGTTGATACTGAGCCCCAAAGCGAAATGCCCTTGGCGGCAAGTTCCTTTGTGGAAAGCTTACGGATGTCTGCCAACTCCCATTGACGGCAAGCACGTACTCTGCGTATGAATTTTTTCTTTTTCTTGCTAAAGTAATAATCCACGATACCCTCGCGGTAGATTACCGTTGAACCATTATTGCGGAAAATATCACGGAACACGCCCGACATCTTGGCATAATCCTTCTTTTTCACCACCAGTTCGGGCAGATTAGTCCACTTGGATTTCATCTCAATCTTACCTGTGAAGGTAGAGGCATCAACCGTAACGGCCTCGTAGCCCATAAGACTTGCCGTTACCTTACCAGACAGTTTCCCCACCTTGCCGTCCTTATCGCTCACGGCTATGCAGTTAGTGTTCTCGTCGTAAAGATACACTCCAGCCAATGGTTTTCCGTCCTCAGCATCTACAATACTGATCTGGGCATGAAGATGTGTGAGTGTAACCGTCTGTAACAGACATAAAAATACTATTCTGAATATATTGTATTTCATATTTTTGATATCCATGTTTTTTGAACTTGGCGCAAAATTAGAAATAATTTCCGAACTATCGTTGAATTTCGTTGAGGAATTAATGATGTTTAAGTTATGATAATTTGAATTTGCTGTTTTTTTTGAATAGTTAAACAACGAATTTATCGAATTAAACGAATTTTTCGACCTATACGGTCGGAATATTAATGTTTCAATTAATGTCCTAATTAACGTCCAATTAATGTTTCCTCACGGAGTGAGACATATAATATCGCATTAATACCACATTAATACCGCATTAATTTCAAGCACCGCAAGGTGCAAATTCCGTTTCCTTCGTGTTTTCCGTGTTCAAAATAAATCTCAGCGTCTTAGCGTCTCTGCGTTTTTGATTTTTCATTTTCCCATTGTAAAAATGTACGGAAAATTGTACGTTTGTTGCAATCCGTATT
>CAMJKP010000066.1 GCA_946406435.1 uncultured Prevotellaceae bacterium
TCGCCACTTTTGATTAAAAATATTCGCTTTTTTGCTATTTCTACTTGCTATTTATTATAAACAGAAAATATTTTTTCAAAAAGTGTAAGGTGGGAACTCGTTTTAGCTTGGCAAGCTTTATGAAGAAAAATTAAACGCAAAACCGCTAAGTCGCAAAGTTTTTATTTCAGAACACAGATAGCACAGATCAAAGGGATTATCTCGCTTACGCTCGTGATTAATATTCCCCAAATCCCGAATATTTGTGGTTGAAAAAATTAATGTTCAATTAATGTCTCAATTAACGTCCAATTAATGTTGCAAGAAAAAGCCTTACGGCGAAACATTAATTATGACATAAATTAAAACGTTAATTCTGACATTAATATCTTTTTTGAACACGAAACTCACGAAAATTAATGCGACATTAACGTGAAATTTGTGGTCATTAATGTTTCCTCACGGAGTGAGACATATAATATCGCATTAATAACACATTAATACCGCATTAATTTCAAGCACCGCAAGGTGCTGTTTAGTATCTTTACTTCCCTGTGGTCAGTGGGTCTGCGACAAATCTCGTGTTTTCCGTGTTCAAAATATTCTCCGCGTCTTCGCATCTCTGCGTTTCAAATAATTCTCACTTGCTTTAGCTTGATAAGCCTTGCGAACAACTTTCAAAAAAATCCCAATTTGCCAAGCAAACTGGGACTTTCTTATATAAATCAACTACTTTTTCTTGTATTTGTATGTATATTCCAAGTCGTATTCCTCGTTCTTAGCAGGAATTTTATAATGCATTATATGGGGATCGCCATCTTCGTTATACGAAAAGTCGACATATTGTGTTGCTGCATATCTTGTAGGATCAACACCTCCTGCAAATATAGGCCCAACGCTTTTTGTTATTCTTCCCTTTGAGTCATATTCCTGTTCATACTCTAATACATCCGTATCACCATTTGCATAGACGACTGTTGATCTTAATATTGCATTATGGCTATCACGTTCATTTATACTCTTTCGATAAAAACCTCCATTATTAGGATAGTATAAATATGTTGTATCAGCCTTTTCACTATATCCGTATGTGAAAATCGTAGCCGTTTTGCTTGTTCCATCAACATAATGATAAGTATCGGTTTCTTTTATAACCCTTCCATTATTATCATATTCATATTCCCAAGTCTCCCTTTGCCTATCTTCGACGTATCGATACTTAACGGAAACTTTACCGAAAGAGTTGTATTCAAATATGTTTTTAAATGATGAATTATTAGAAAGCTGGTAGTCATTTTCTATCTCCATACCGTTTTCATCATATTTTATATCTACTCTATCCCCATCGGATGGATATTCTACATTAATAGTTTGCCCTTTCTCGTTAAACCTGTAAATAGAATACGGTGTCCCTTCACTAGAACGTTTTCCATCCTTCCAGTCATAACGAGTTACGATTCTTTCGGCCAGATACTTACCTTCACCATTGGTGTATTCGTCATCATTGTCGTCGTCACTTGAGCAGCTTACGAAGCCAAGCCCTAACACCAATCCTAATAATAAAGCGATGTTCTTTTTCATTTTGATTTTGTAATTCACAATTAAGTTTTTCTTTCGCCGCCATAATCGCAGCATGTTTACATGATGCAAAGATACGCATAAAATCCCACACCGCCAAATATTACCCCGTATTTTTGTCTAACATAACGTCAATTCGATGAATATAAACGCTGCGCTTGGCTACATTAATTATCCACGAATTGCTTTAGCTTGTTGAGCTTAGCGTAAAATTGCTAGTCGGTTTGCGCCCCGAAGGGGCAACGAGCCAATAGCCCAGGGCAACGCCCTGTGGTATAGGTTAAATGGGGGATTCAACGCCCCGAAGGGGCAAAAACCCTAACACATGATGTAATGCTTTTGCCCTTTCAGGGCGAACTTACTCTCTCGCTATACCTAGGGCGATGCCCTAGGCTGTTAGCTTATTGGCCATTCAGGCCGCATGTCACCTAATTGCGGATAATCTTTTACATACTATAACGTCAGTTCGACGAATTCTACGAATGGCAGCAAGCTGCCTTAACTACCGCGTGGAGCTACACGAATTACCATTAATACTCACAAATTTTCCACGAATTATTTTTCTCTGTCCCGATTTTTTCGAATATTCGAATTATTCGGGATAAAAATTATCGATTAATTCGCGATAATTCATGGAAATTCATGTAGCCAAGCGCAGCGTTTATTTTCGTCGAACTCACGTTACTATAAACAAGGGGATGGTCGCTGGCCTTATAGGGAAGAAATCGAAAATCAAGTAATCCTACCAGTCTCAAGTCTCAGTCTCAGTTGTAAAAACGGAGTCATGTTTTTCTTATATCTCTTATTATATATTATATAACTAATTAATAATAAGATAGATAGAAGAAGTAGAAGATGTAAGGAAGCAAAAATATATGTTCATTTTTTTGAACTGAGACTGAGACTGAGATTGTTTTTAAATCAGTAATATTTTCCTAAAAAGCTGAAATACAACAAAATACAAAATTTCAGCAGTAGTGCTCCAGCTATATCAAGCCCAGATAAGGGCACAAAAATCATCAAATTTTCCTCGGTAAATTGAAACAAAAAGCCCAGTTTGAACATGAAAGAAGCAAAAATTCATGTTTTAGTTAAAAATCTAATTAAGTCTCAATTTACGTCCGATTAATGTTGCAAGTAAAAAACTTGAGGCGAAACACTAATTATGTCATTAATTAAAACGATAATTATGACATTACTGTCTTTTTTACGAACACAGATTGCACAGATCAAAGGGATTATCTCGCTTACGCTCGTAATTATGTCTTTTGAACACGGAATGCACGAAAGGAACGGAATATCTCGCTTGCGCTTGTGATTAACATCTCCAAAATCCCAAATATCGAACACGAAAGACACGAAAGGAACGGAATATCTCGCTTGCGCTCGTGATTTGCGGAGCTCTGAAGGAGCGATACCTTAAAGGGCAGTCCGTAAGGGCTGTTATATGGATTGTTATAGTATATTGAGGTCTGAAGGACCGACATCTATTGTATTTGTCTGTGTTTTTAGATGTCGCACTTACAGCGCTCCTTTAATCACGCATCTATCGAATAACAGCCCTCACGGACTGCCCTATTAGGTGTCGGGCTTTCAGCCCTCGCAGTCTTGAATTCATCGAACTCACGTTAATTTACTTTCTAAATCAGAGGCGCAAGCCCAGTTTCTTATTGGATTAAGATTGCGTAGATTGGGAATTTGCTTTAGCTTGTTGAGCTTAGCGTAAAAATGCTAGTCGGTTTGCGCCCAGAAGGGGCAACGAGCCAATAGCCCAGGGCAACGCCCTGTGGTATAGGTTAAATGGGGGATTCAACGCCCCGAAGGGGCAAAAACCCTAACACATGATGTAATGCTTTTGCCCTTTCAGGGCGAACTTACTCTCTCGCTATACCTAGGGCGATGCCCTAGGCTGTTAGCTTGTTGGCCCTTCAGGCCGCATGTCACCTAATTGCGGATAATCATCTTACAGGAAAAAAAACAGGAAAATGTCCTGCTATTGCACGCTAATTCACGCTATGTCCTAACCGTCAATTCGGGATTTAGTAACTTTGCACTTGAAAAAAACAACAAAATACCACACTAAACTACGCTAAACCACGTTAAACCGCAACCGACAATTCGGAATTTAGTAACTTTGCACTTGTCAAACCAAAGGACGTGCACCAGCCTTTGGGCTGACACGCACTTTTGACTGCGTGCGAGGTGCTGCGCACGTTGTCACATGAAACAGGAACAGACCCTCTAAATCTCCCTGCATAGGGAGACTTCCATCGCCCAAAAGCTTTCCCCCTATGCAGGGGGACCAAGAGGGTCTTAAGTCCCATGTGATTCCCAAGTGATTCCTATGTGATTCCCATTTCTGATGGGAGGCAAAGGGAGCCGACAACAGAACAACGGAGAATGAAGAAATGCAGATAACGCTCTTCAATCAAAGGCCACGAGCGAAGAGAAACTGATTCTGATTCCACCCATTCCCAATCTGTCGAGGGACTTGCGAAGATAGATAGTTCTGCAGGCTATTGTTTCTTCGGGTTCACATTAAAGCTCCACGCAAGAGAAAGCATAACATAGCGTGGGATGGAGTTATGCCATCTCTCCGTGCGTCCTTGGGCATTAACGGTATATTGGGTGTTTGAAAGCTGATGAAGGATGTCGAAACCGCTGAGCTTTGAAATGAGTCTGCCATTTAAGAAAGCGCGTGTTAGCTGCGCATTCCACACCCAGTCGGTGGTGTTCATCTCCTCAGACTGATACCCGCGACGGGCAAACATCGTTATGTCGGATGTGAGATTGAACTTCCAAGGAAGAGTCACCTGAGCATTCATACCAACACGATAGTCTCCTGCCTTGATGTCCTCAAAGCCTGAACGCTCGCCCTTGATTATGTTGTAGGTGCCGCCTGCATGGAGACAAATCTCATTCTTGTCATCGGGACGGAAGTTAAGTTTGATATTGTCATCCAATTGGTAGTTATGAACTATACTGCGTTGACTATCCGCATAGCCTTCTACGGTTGCAAGGTCCACATTATGGTTGTAATTAGCCGATAACTGATTGTCGATAGTCCATTTATGCGCCTTGTCTATTGCCTGAGTATAACCTGTGCTGAAATTTGCCTTCCAGTTGCCGTTCACGCTCTGAGGTTTTAGGGTTGAAACGCCTGTACTCTTGTCGAATGTCAGTCCGAATGCAACCGCGTTGTCTGTCTGGTGGAAGCCGACATTCACATTGAACATTCTTTGTTTGCTGCCTTTATACTGTATGAATCCTTCTATATTATAGTTATGGATGCTGCGGAGAGCGCTGTTGCCTAGACGAATGTTGAGAGGGTCGCTGTCATCCCTATAGTCCACCATGTTAGTGAGGTCGGGAAGTTCTGAACTCATATTGGCTCTGTATGTCCATGACCATTGCTCCTCCAATCGCATTATTTTTAGTGACGGTTCAAAGAAGGCTTTCCTATTACCTATATGATATCTGCCAAGACGCTCGTAATAAAGGTTGGCATTGATAATGTGAACAGGCAAGTTGAATATTACTTCGGATGCAAGAACCTTTGCATACAAAATATCACCATAGAATTTTATTGTGTGTTCATTTCTATATTCACGACAGAGATAGCTATTGCCAACATCCATAACCTGTGCAAGTGCATCGACGGCAGATGGCAGTAGGTCGAATTGACTGGAGTCCCTACCAGACAATTTGTCAAGACGGTAGAGTAAATTGTCAGATTTGTTGAATGTATATCTATAATCGTAGTTTAACGATAATTCTGCATTTCTCAGACCATAGGAGTATGATGCCCTTCCATCTGTTGTGAAGTGCTGTTGCATATGGTCACTATAGTTATTTCTGAAGTCGCGTGGCTGCGCGTCAGAATGATACTGCACATCGTTTTTGGAGAATTTTTCTTGTGTGTTGCGATTGTATGTAAAACCTGCGTGAATCCTTATCATATCGGATATGACCCTGAGTCCTTCTTCGTTGCTAAAAGACAAATCTAGGTTCTTGGACTCTATACTGTTGGAAGTCAACAGATTGTTTAGGACCGAAGATGCATCAGCTGTTTCCGATTGACTGCTACCTAATCCCCGATTATGATAATAGGAAAAATTGAGATAATTGAGTGTGTACAAACGATTTTCTTGAATTACAAATTGGTTGCGTGAAGTCAAGTGGTCAGAACTACTTGTAGAGAATGATCTGCTACGGTTGTAAGAATCGCCAGTTGGCAGGAATGTCTGTCCTGTAGTCTTTACTTCCATATCGCTTCCTGTATGGATATATGTCGTGACGGTACTAATGAAGTTAACTGGAGAGCCCTTGAATGTTCTATATCCCTCCAGGGCGACCTCTTTTTGGGCGATGCGACCGTCAGGAACGCTTTCAGGCGAGTTATCGCCTTGTAGTGCGGCACGTTGGTTCATATTGATATTGTTCATACCGGCAAGGGCGGTAAGTTTTGATCTTTTGGAGAACTTTGTTGCTGTAACTTTCTGAGAATATCTATCTTCAGAACCTATGCCAGCTTCCATATTGCCCATATAGCCTACGGAATAATCCTTTTTAAGACGCACATCCATGACATAAGACTTGTCGCCCATGTCGCGTCCCATAATTCTTGATGCGGCACCGCTTTGATTAAACACTTTGATGTTTTTTACCGTATAGGCAGGTAGGTTTTCAAGTGCCAGTTTAGGATTTCCGGCAAAGAAATCTTGACCATTAAGAAGCAGACTTTGAATTTTTTTGCCATTAACGAATATCTGACCATCCTTTGTTAATGTAGCACCTGGTAATTTGGAAATAAGAGCATCAAGCATGCTTCCTTCTGCAAGGTTGAACGCATCGGCATTATACACGATTGTATCGCCTCTCATAACCATCTTTATTTTGGTTGCTGTAATTGTAACCTCCTTTAGCTGATGAATCTTATTCATTTTTATAGGCTTAACTGACACGGACCATTCACGTTTTCTAGTAAGTTCACATTCCATGTAGGAATCTTCATACCCCGTGCGTTCTGCTTTTATTATGTATTTGCCCAGTTTTGGTACAGTAAAGCCATAAGTGCCCTTGCCTGTAGAAAGGTATTCACTTAGTTGAATCCCTTTATTAGTCATACAAGTGTCTAAGATAGTGCTGTCATTGGTCATTAAAGTAACCAAGACGCTGTCTAATCCATCGTTTGTGAAATTGTTGACAACGCTTCCATGAATAATGTAAGTGTCATCTTTACCGAACATATTGACGGAATATGCAAAGGATATCAACAGAAATGCTAATTTAACAAGCTTGAATTTGCTCATATTTGTTAATAGTAACGATTGGCTTTTTCCTTGATTTTAATGTGGGTTAGAGAAAATATAAGTTGATTTGGTTATTACCGAGGACAAAGTTACAGATTTTTTCTGTATTGCGGATGATTTTTGTATGGTTTTTTCGCTAATTTTTCTTCCTTTTCTGCATTTTTCCGTTTTTTTTTCGTAATTTCGCACCATGATAAAACGAAAAATAGCATTTTTCATATTGGCACTTTCTGCCCTCACGTGTAATGTGTTCCTCGTTTCGTGTGACGATGAGGAGGCAAAGGCACGCCTGTCGAGGGCGGAGAGGGAGAAGCTTAGAATAGAGGATTCGTTGGCTTTCAAGGTCGGAATACTCCCTACAAGTGACTGTGATATTATCCGAAGGGCGGATTCCTTGGGAATATTCGACTCGCTCGGGGTGGATGTGCATATACGGCATTATAACGCCCTTTCCGAGTGCCGAATAGCCTTGATGAAGAATATTGTGGAATGTGCTGTTGTTGACAGCGCGTTGGCCGATGTTCTGAGGGATAAGGATTCTGTTGCCCTGACTCTCGGTCCTGCCACTACATTGTCGTGGAAGATGCTTACTTCGACGAAATCACGTATAGTGAGGACGGAGCAGCTTGTTGACAAGATTATTGCTGCTGACAGTCACGGATATACACGCAAGTATGCAGAACAGGTTACTGATAGTCTTATGAAAAAGAATAAGACTGTATATATCATTCAATGTGAGGACGTTAATGTCCGCACGAAGATGCTTACTACCGGTAATGTGGATGCAGCTTTCCTTCCAGAGCCTTTTTCCACAACTGCCATAAAGTCAGGTGCAAAGGTCCTGCGGGATTATTCCTCTCAGACAAAAGGTGTCTTCGCCTTTAGGAAGAAGGCTTTGGATGATAAGAGGATAAAGAAACAGCAGGAATTATTCCTAAAAGGATTGGAGATAGCAAAAAAGAATTAACAATTAACAATTAACAATTGAACATATTGACTATTTAGCTATTTACTATGTACTATTTATGTACTATTTCATATCGCAGTAGGCATTTACTATTTGTGATTGGCAAAAATAGTAAATCAGTCAAATAGTAAATAAATAGTACATAGTAAATTTGTAAATAGTAAATTAAATATACTGACGCGCATATAATTTATGCTAAGTGCTTTTTTACAGGACAAACTCGGTTTGGGACTTGCTATCCTGAAACCACACGTTGAGAGACTCGCAAGCATGGATATTTCCTCCCGTTATGAGTCTCTTACACAGGATTATGCCTATATGCTCCGTTTCATGACGGAGGGGTATAAGGATCCGCAGCGAGAGAAACTCTATGGCGAGATGCTTGCCAAAGGCTATCATATTGCCTCTGATGTAAAGAGATCGCTGAGGATTGTAAATGATACGGCACTTGTTAGCTTGCAGAAAACAGTTGCTGCCGATGATAATAGTGCCAGTAACTTGATTGAGGCTCTCAGGGACGAGAGTCTTGACGCAAAGGCGCATTATGAGGTGCTGAACAGGGCGTTTGTCTCTATATTCCTTTCATCGGATTGGCGTGAGCAGGAACAGCGACTATGGACGGCTTATCTGATTTCTACAGAAGTGAAATCGGCTGATGCTCAGGTTATTGTCTCTGCCATAATGCTTGGTTGTATGCTCGGGTATTGCGTGGAGAAATACAAGACGCTTTGCTATGTGTATATGACGAGCGAGGATATGTATGTTCGTCAGCGTGCGTTTGTGGGGTGGGTGCTTTGCTATCAGATGAGCAACAGGCTTATGAAGCATGATGCCGAGACGCAGGATATGCTCGTGGAGCAGATGCTTGAGGACGATAACACGTGTTCGGAACTCGTGGAGATGATTATGCAGGTGGTTATCTGTACAGAGGCAGAGAAGGATAATAAGGTGATACAGAAGGAGATAATGCCTGATATTCTCAAGGGGAACCATTTCAAGTTCTCTCCGAAGGACGGATTAGTGGAGAAGGATGAAACGCTCGACGATATTCTTAATCCGGGAGAGTCGGAACTTGCTATGGAGAAGATGGAGCAAGGAATAAAGAGGATGTCGAATATGCAGAAGGCAGGTGTGGATATCTTCTATGCAGGCTTTAGCCAGATGAAGCGTTATCCTTTCTTCTATAAGCTAATCAACTGGTTCATGCCTTTTGATATCAAGCATCCGGATCTGGGCGAGACAATACTTAATGACGAGGGGCTGCAGTCGATAGCAAAGGTATTTACTGTTCCTACGCTATGCAGTTCCGACAAATATTCTTTCCTTTTCGCTTTGAAGAGCGTGTTGCCAACTTTGCCTGAGGATATACGTAAGGCGATGGCTGGCGGTGAGATGGCTATTGTAGGCATGGGGAATATTGATAATACGATAACTGAGGAGTCGGCATACGTGCGTAGGATGTATCTGCAGGACCTATACCGTTTCTTCAAGCTAAGTCCGCAGGTGAAGATGCCTAATGTGTTTGTCGAGACCTCTTGGATGCAAGGATTGGCAGACAAGCCTCAGTTGAAGGGGCGTTGTGTGGAACTGGCGAAGTTCCTACTCAGGCATGACAAGTTGGCTGTGGCATCGGAAGTGGCACTTAAAGCAGAGGATTCAGAAGAGCGCAACCTTGTGTTGGCTACCGTTGCAGAGAAAAAGGGGGAGAATCCTTTGGAGTTTTACAATAGGGTGCTGGCAACGAATGGGGATTCTGTTCCTGCCATAAAGGGTATTGCCCGCTATTATCTGCAGAACGGAAACGGGGAGGCTTTGCCGTATTGTCAGAGGCTTTGTGAATTGTGTCCCGACGTGTTTGCATACGAGCTGAACAGGCTTCATGCCTTTGTGCTTGCGGGCAAGGTGGAAGAGAACTTGAATGACTTCTATCGCCTTGACTTTGAGCATCCTGACGATCCGAAGGTAAAGCGATTGATTGCATGGGTGTTGCTATGTCTTGGACGTTATGAGAAGGCGGAGGAACTTTATCTCAGAATCCTTGATGGTAAATGGGGGGAGACCTCGAAAAACGACTTCCTCTGCATGATAGATCTGTATTTCTTCTCAGGAAATATGAGGAAATGCGTGGAGGCATGTCTTAATTTTATAGATGCCTATCCACTCAAGGACAACGAACTTTCAGGCAAATGGAATGAGTTGTATTCAGTTTTGAGCGATGAGTTCAAGTTGCTTGAGATGTATCATAAATACTTTCCATCAGATGTCTCTCTCCTTGTAGATGCCGTGCTTGGGGAGTCGGGGAAACGAATTGAAAATTGAAAATTAAAAATTTAATACTTTGCGACTCGGCGGCTTTGCGTTTGCACACAGGGTCGCGGAGACACAGAGATTGTGAGCACCGTAGGTGCATCACCTAAAAATCCCCTTCTGCTGTATCTCTACAGCAAAAGGGGGAATGTGCACTAATGTGTGATTTACTAACCTAATATTTATATGTATTAACTCAAAAACTTTATTTCTTAGAATCGGAATTCCTTACCACGATAGAAGTCGATAAGGGCTTTCTGATAGATGAGCTGGTAGCGTGCCTGAACGAGGTCGCTCTCAGCCTTCATCAGATTGTTCTTTGACTCGTTGAACTCGGTAATGGTAGCCTTGCCGTTCTCGTACTTCGATTGAGTGAGGTTGAAGGCATCGTCGCTTGTTACTTTTGCCTGAAGACTGCTCTTGTACTTAGCCTCGGCAGCTATGGTGTTGTAATAAACCTGCTGTATCTCCTTGTAGAGCGATTTCTTCACGTTGTCGAGGGCGAGTTGCTGGTTCTCCTTGTCGATAGAAGCTGACTTGATGCTATTGCGTGTCGCATATCTGTTGAAGATAGGAACGTTGAGCTGAAGACCGAGACTCTGGCTAAAGTTGTTCTTGAGCTGAGAACTGAAGCTGTCCTGCTTGTAATTGCCGTTGAGGGTTTTGTAATAGTTGGTGCCAAGTCCTGCGTTGAACGAGAGGGTAGGGTACTTAGCCGACTTCGCGATAAGGATGTTGGCATCAGAAGCCTTGAGACGAAGTTCCTCTGCCTGAACCTCAGGTTTTACGGCTATTGCCTCCTGATAGATAATCTCAGGATTTACATTAATCAGACTTGCGGAATTGCTTGGTAATGTTGGGATTACGATAGAGAAACCTTCTGGAGAAGGAAGCTCGAGCAACTGGGTAAGAGCAAGCAAGTCAAGGCGGTAGGTGTTCTCAGCCTGAGTGGCTGTAAGACGGCTCTGTTCCATAGTTGACTGCTGCTGAAGAACCTCGGTAAGAGTTGCCTTTCCGTTACGCTCCATCTCCTGAAGACGGTAGAGCTGGAGGGAGTCGATACCTATCTGACGCTTTGCCACAGCAAGGATTTCTGTATCATAAACAATCTGAATATATTGCTGGGCAATCTGAGTACGGATGTCGTTGCGTGCCTTCTCTAGATCGGCTGTTGAGGCTTCGAGATTAAGCTGATTGAGCTTGATGGTGTTCTCGATGCGGTTGCCTGTGAGGATAGGTACGGAGGTGCTTATCTGGAATGACGTATTGCTCGTGTTGTTCTTGCTATACGTGTTATCCATTCCGAGAGAACGACCGAAACCGAGGCTTTCTGATACTCCTGCGTTGAGGTCAGGAAGTCGGGAGTTCTTTGCCGTATTGAGGCTCACCTCGTTCTGGCGACGTGTATTCTCGCGTTGCTTGAGACTTATATTATGCTCTATGGCATAGTTGATGCACTCGGGAAGTGTCCATTGCTTTTGGGCAAACGAAGATGTTGTGCCAAGAGACATGAGTGCTGATAAAATGAGAGTTTTCATTTCTTTAATCTTTACACTTTACACTTTACTCTTTACTCTTTGTCCTTAGTATCTGCTACAACCTGTGGACCGCGAACTACGTCCTTGCTTGAGAGACCTTTCTTAATCTCGATGTTCACGCCATCGGAAATACCGATTGTGACAGGATGACGCTCGTAGGTCTTCTGTTCGCCTTTACCCTTTACGAGATAGACGAAGGTGCTGTCGCCGCTAAACTCAACTGCGCTCTCAGGGATTGTGAGTACGTTCTTGGCTGTCTGGAGCACGATTTCGGCATTTGCGCTATATCCAGAACGGAGCTCCTTTGCGCCTTTGACATCAATAGCAGCCTTGATTTCGAACTGGTTGGCACCATTATTCTCAACTGCCTTTGGAGAGATATACTCGAGAGAAGCGCTCAGCTTAACGTCCTGAAGTGCGCCGATAGTAATCTTCATAGGAACGCCGATTGAAAGCTGTCCGACCTCAGTCTCGTCGATATTGCCGCGGAAGATGAGATCCTTCATGTTGGCAAGGGTTGCGATTGTGGTACCGTCGTTGAACGTATTTGAAAGGATGACGGTATTACCGACCTTTACAGGAATGTCGAGGATGACACCTGAGATTGTGCTACGGATGAGGGTGCTGCTCGCACTTGCGTTACTCTTTGAAACACCATCACGAACTACCTCAAGGGCGTCGTTGGCTGCTTTTACCTCCTCCTGAGCCTGATGGAGAGTCTGGCTAACCTTGTCGAAGGACTCGGCTGTAATGAGGTGCTTGTCGAAGAGAACCTTATCGCGGTCGTAGTCAACCTGAGCCTGCTTTGCGTTGATCTCAGCAAGACGAACACGTGACTCTGCACTACTCAATTGGCTCATGTCAGGAATAACCTTTACCTTTGCGATAACCTCGCCAGCCTTAACTATGTCGCCAGCTTCCTTATAGATATCGGTAATGATACCTGAGATCTGTGGCTTTACGTTTACTTCGTTACGAGGCTCAATCTTACCAGTAATGAGGGTTGTTTTGCTGACATCACCCATCTTTGTGGTGAACTCATTATATACAACAGGTTCTGGCTGAGACTTCTGATAAAGGAATACGAATGTTCCGATGAAGATGAGTGCGACGATAACCGCGATTATAAGCTTAGAATATTTCATTTTTGTAAGTAAATTATCAATTATTAATTATTAATTTTCAATTGCAGCTTTGCTGCTTATTCATCTCTCATAGCATCTACAGGCTTGATAGCCATAGCTCTATATGCAGGTGCGAGACCGGCTATTGTGCCGAGGAATGAGAGGAAGAGTGTTGCGAAGATGGCTGTCCAGAAATTCACTTGGAAGTGGGCCTCAAGGATGCCGTCAGTAGTGTTTCCGAGTTCGAGCATCTGGAGTATGATTACTCCGAACAGGATGCCGCTCATTCCCGCGACGGCCGTTAGAAGAAGGCTTTCTGAAAGGATCTGCGAGAGAATCATCTTAGGCGTTGCGCCTATGGCTCTTCGTATGCCTATCTCCGTTGTTCGTTCCTTAACTGTCACCATCATAATGTTGCTGACGCCTATGGCTCCTGCGAGAATTGTTCCAAGACCGATGAGCCAGATGAGGAAGTTCACGCCATTAAAGAGGCTGTTGATGATTCCGAACAATACCTCTGTATTGAGGACCGAGATTGCGTGCTCGTCTGTAGGATCAATATGATGGGCTCTTGCCACGATACCTCTGAGCTTGTCGGTTAGCGTACTCATTACGACACCCGTTTTGCCTGTCATAGCTATCACGTGAACCTGATTGCCGTAGTTGTATCTCTTTCGGCAGACAGAGAATGGAATTGTGACTGTCTGGGTAGCCTCACCACCTATGTTGATTGCCGAACTGTTGAAGTCAACACCAATAATCTGGTAATACACGTTATCAACCTTGATTCTCTTTCCGCAAGGATCTACGCCTGGAGAAAAGAGATCCTGGTATATCTTCTTGCCTATGATGCAGACCTTTCGTTCTTGCTGCTCGTCCATATCGTTGAGAGTACGACCATAGCGCATTTTTGATGCCTGTACTTTCTCGTAGTCGGGCTTAACTCCCTTGATGCTGCCTGTACTCTTCTTATCGCCATAGATAACGGGAGTGGAGTAGGCGAAGACCATTGGCGTAACGACATCGAGTTCAGGAACTTGATGTATCATTCGATATAGGTCAACATCTGTTAGCTCCCATTGTCGTCCCTTTCTGAAGCCGTCATACGCTTTTGTTGTCTTGTCGGAAAAGACGAGCATCGTATTTGAGGCAAACCCTTCAAAGTTTTTTGTGAGCAGTTCCTTCAGGCCTTGTCCACCTCCGATAAGGATGATGAGCATGAAGACTCCCCAGAAGACTCCGAATCCCGTAAGGAACGAGCGGCTCTTGTTTCGCGTAAGCGTGTCGAGAATCTCTCGATAGGTATCAATATCGGGAAGGGCTCTGCTTATTTTCTGAATTATATTTGACATAAAAACATTTACAATTTACCATTTTAATTTGCCATCAGGGCTTTAATCGGACGAATCCTTGCTGCCTTCCATGCCGGGATGATACCTGCTATGGTGCCAGCTACGATCATTATTATTGTTGCTTCGATGCAGACGTCGAGTCCTACGGTTGGGTTGAGGAACATCGTAGCCTGGAATGTTCCAGAATCGACAATCTCGTGTCCGATTGTTGCATCCATCCATTCGTTTGCGAGGATTCCAGCCATCATACCTACATATCCGAAGAAGGAGGTGATGATGATGCTCTCGGTAATGATGAGCTTGAGAATGGAGATTGGTTTTGCGCCTATTGCCTTTCGGATTCCGAACTCATGCGTACGTTCCTTTACGGTAATGAGCATGATGTTGCTGATTCCTACTATTCCGCTCAATAGCGTCAGAAGACCGATAATCCAGAGGGCTGTTCGGATGATACTGATACCCATTTCCATCTGTATGCTGTCGCTTGTGCGGTTCCATATCCATAGAGCACTCTCATCATCAGGTGCAGCATCGTGGTTGCGGTTGATTGCCTGTCGGTATTTCTTCTCAAAGGCATCACTCTCTTCCTGGGTGTTGATTCCGTGGAATGTGAAGATGATGTTTCCGACTTTGTCGCCCTTGCCGAACATAGTCTTGAAGGTGGTGAAAGGACAGAAGGCTTCCAAAGTCTGCTCGCTTTCGTCTTCTTTGTAGATACCTACAACCTTGAATGCGAAGTTGTCAACCTTTACGTATTTACCGAGAAGTCTCTCGTATGACTTGTCAAGTTCCTTTGCTATTCGCTTGCTTATGACAATCACCTTACGTTGCTCTTTCATATCGAGAGCGTTGATGAAGCGTCCGTGCAGAAGCTCGTATTTCTCAATCTGCTTATATTCAGGAGCAACACCTGTTATGGTTGGCGATACATAGTTCTCTCCGTAGGAGATGTTATGGCCAGAGGATTCTCGAATCTCACCACCAACGAGGTCAACATTTTCCGTAAATGAATTCTTGGTTGTGTTGATATCCTTGTCTTGCAGGCTTATCCATCGTCCTTCCTTCAGACCGTTGTAAGCTTTGGAGGTTTGTCCTCCGTATATCTTCATGGAGTTCTTCACATGACTGTCCTGTTCTTTCACCTGGGCGTTGATTAGGCCGTTGCCTGCTCCAAGTAGGAAGATGATCATGAAGATGCCCCATGCAACGGCAAATCCAGTTAAGGATGTGCGGAGTTTGTTGCGTTTAGCAGAAGACCATATTTCTTTGATTAATTCCATAGAAAATATTATTTCACGTAATCTTTTGATACCAAGTGGTGATCGTAGTTATCCTCTACCTTATAGATAAGTCCATCCTTTATGTGAATCACTTTGTCCGTCTCATTAGCCACGCCACTTTCGTGAGTTACCACAACGATTGTCATGTGCTCTTTCTCGTGGAGTTCTTTCAGAAGCTCCATAACCTCTACGCTCGTCTTTGAATCGAGGGCTCCTGTAGGCTCGTCAGCAAGGATTATCTGCGGGTGGGTTATGAGAGCCCTGGCTATTGCCACTCGTTGTTTCTGACCTCCCGACATCTCGTTAGGGTAGTGGTCTGCCCAAGGCAGGAGTCCGAGTTTGTCGAGATATTCAAGTGCGAGCTGATGGCGTTTCTTTCGGCTTACTCCCTGGTAGAAGAGGGGTAGCTCCACGTTCTCAACGGCTGTCTTGAAGGATATGAGGTTGAATGACTGGAAGATGAATCCTATCATCTTGTTTCGGTATTCGGCAGCCTTTGTCTCGCTTAGTCCCCAGATTGGCACGTCGTTGAGCAGATACTCGCCTGTGTCGTAGTTGTCGAGGATTCCGAGGATGTTCAGAAGTGTTGACTTTCCAGAACCAGAGGCTCCCATGATACTTACGAACTCTCCTTTCTTGATGTGGAGGTCAATTCCCTTTAGAACGTGGAGCGGTTGGGCACCCTTGTAGGTCTTGTTTATTTCTTTAAGTTTTATCATCTAATTAATTGCTAATTACTAAGTTACCTTTCGCCCTCCGGCTCCCTCCCTACGGGGGAGGGCGGGGGGAGAGGCCATATTTTTATTTAATGTGTTCTATGAATTCCTCAATCGTGATACCGAGGAGTTCGAGGTCTTTCTTCAGTTGTGGACATGTAGTCTTGAAGAACTCTTCCTTACGCTGTTGCATTATGCGTTCGCGTGCTCCGGCTGTTACGAAGTAGCCCATTCCTCGTCTCTGGTATATGATTCCGTCGCGGGAAAGCTGCTCATAGCATTTCACAGCCGTATTAGTATTTACCTGAAGCAGAATGCCATACTCTCTGACTGAAGGTATTCGCATATCGTCGGAATATGTTCCTGACAGTATCTCTTCCTTCATTCTGTCGGCCATCTGCAGGTATATTGGTTTATCTGATGTGAACATAGTATAGTTGCATTTATTAAGTGAAAAATGAAGAGCTCATTTTTACAGGATCGTCTTGTTGCAGAAGCGACGATATGCCCAGTAGTATGCTCCTATTGCAGTTCCGATGACGATTACATAGCTTGTTATGTGGAATGTAACCATAGGATCAACGAGGAAGTGGATTGTAATATCATTGTTAGAGTTTGCTGCAACTCCTGCAAGGCTTCCAATAATCATCGTGAGCGTCAAAGATGCTCCTAAGAGAGAGAGGATTGTCTTGATCAAACAATGCTTACGGAATATAGTTGAACCTAAAGTGAAGATAGCGTGTGCCCAGATAATCAAAAGTATAGCTATGAAATTATCTTTGATAGAGTCAGCACTTACTTCGAGAAGATTTTCAACGAAATTCACTATTATACTGCCTGTTGTGAACCTTACTGCAAGATTGAACAAAACCTGTACAAGCTCTGCACCAAGGAGGGCTGCGATAAACATCGCGAATGTTCCGCCTAGGCTCATGATGATATTTGCAAGGAACTTATCCTTGTTTGATGCAGGGAGCATGAGGTATGGAATGGCCGTCTTGCGAGTGTTGAGGTAACGGAACATACGGCTTGCTGTATAGATAAGGCATAACCATAGCATACAATTTGCAGTACCTACGGCATGACTATAGTCAACGCGAAGGAGATTCT
>CAMJKP010000067.1 GCA_946406435.1 uncultured Prevotellaceae bacterium
CCCGACTCGCATACAGACATGTCACAAAAGACTTAGGTTATGAGAATGTGAAGTTCGCTATGTATTGTGCAAACAGAATGGCGATTCTTAAGATGAGGGAAGGTGCTCCTGATCTTAACATTCTTCGTCCTTTCATTAATACTCGTAGTTCAAGAGTACAGGGAAGGCCTACTCGTAATACAGATGTGGCTCAGAAGAATCGTCGTGAGATTCTTATCAACCAGATTCTTACCTATTATATGAAGGATGAGCGTGACAGTGCTCAGAGTTATATGAATTTCTGGTTTGGTAAGGCATCAGAGCAGAATGATCCGAAGGTTGCTAAGCTTCGCATGTTTATCAGTTTCAAGGATCGTTTCATGAAGTGTGTGACAAAGCAGATGTCTCCATCTGAGACAAACTCATACCTTCAGGAAATGGAAGAAGTGCTTTCTTCTCATAAAGATAACCATGCGGTATTCTATACAGAGGCAGCTCTTGAGCTGATGACTATTAAGCAGTTGGGACTCACTCAGCATCATATTGATTCCCTTGTAAATGCAATGGATGATGATAATGCAAAGAAATGGTATATGAAGGGAATCATGGCTGCTCGTACGGAAGCCTTCAAAAATACGAAGGTGGCACGTCCAAACTATGTTCCTGACTATCTAGCATACTTCCATCATTCTTTCAAGTTGGAACCAAGTTATAAGTTCTATTACTTTAATGACGGTCAGGTCAGTGATGATCTTCGAAAGATCTATCTATACAAGAAGAAGGACTATGCGAAGTATGAACAGCGCTTCAATGATCTTGTTGTACTTTCAGGAGATGGAAAGTCGAATGAGAATGAAGAAGACATAACTGTTAGTGGTGATGATGAAGATGACGATGTAGTTGTAAATCTAAATCTTGATCAGACTGCAAATGCTGCAAATCCTAATGCTGGACAGCAGCCTGCGCAGGATAATACAGATAATAATACAGAGGAAGAAGATTAAATCGTCAAAAAATCAGGAGACTATTAATCGCTGATATATAACCAGCTTTTTAAAGAAAATGAATAAGACAAAATATTTCATATCTTTGGCAGTTATGCTTTTGAGTTGCACCGCAGTGAATGCGGTAGCAAAGGCTTCTCTATCCAATAGGGATGCATATACTGCTGCCAGCGATACAGCTGACATTGATGAGGAGGAATTCATTGCAAATAAGGATGTTGCAAAGTTGAGCAAGATTAACCGTGCTCAGCAGGAAGGACAGCTGAATGCTCATGATTATATCATGGAGAATCGTTTCCTACCTTCTGGTGACACATTCGTAAGCAAGAGTTTCTGGGATCATTTCTACTTTATGGGTGGTTTTGGCTTGCAGAAAATCGGAGGTATAGAGGGATACAAATTCAACACAATGGAGAATGCTCATATTGGTGTTGGTAAGAACTTCACTCCATTAAGTAGTGCCCGTTTATACTTGAATATGGAAAATGCTTTGCGTCATCAAAGTGGAAATGTATCAAGAAACTATATGGTTAATGCAAACATTGACTATATGTATAACTTGTCTACATATTTTGCTGGTTATAATCCACAGCGTCCTGTAAATATTGGTGCATTTGGAGGAATAGGTTTTGGTTTTACAAAAACTTCAAATACGAGCTGGGATTGGTTGGCAGATGAGATGAAAGGAGCAAAATTTTCTGTAAATGCTCATTTCGGTCTTTCTATCGGTATCTATGGCGGTCCAAGAAGTTACCTTTCTATTGAACCATATGTAGGTGTTGCTTCTGACCAGATTGATAATTCCGTAAAAAGAAACTGGCACAAGTATGACTTGTTTTATGGTATTCGTGGTACTTATGCTTACTATCTTCGTGACCATAATAGTCCAGAGGCATGGAATCGTATCCGTAGTTCATGGCACTATGCAGGTTTGACGGATGTTGAGAAGCTTCGTGTTTGGCAGAATCCTTATTTCATAGATTTCCAGACTGGTGCTTCATTTGGTCATCGTGGACATAATACAGCTGTTGCTGTAGGTAAGTGGTTCTCACCTGCTTTCGGTATGAGAGTTGGTGCAACTGGTCGTAATGCAGAATATGAAGAAGTTTCCCAGGGTGATGGTTACAAGATGTCAAATCGTTATTCATGGGGTGGACTTCGTGTAGAAGGTATTGTAAATCCTTTCGGTTTCGGAAAATACTATGATTGGAATTCACAGTATGGAGCATATCTCGTAGGAGGTTTAAGTATTGGTCGTATTGAAAAATATAAAGGAAGTCGTTCTGACTTTTCTTCTAATTTAATTAATCTGGAGGCTGGTATCCATGGATGGTATGGTGTTGATAGAGGTGTCCAAGTCTTTATTGAGCCACATGTGACTAGATATGAGAGCCTTGCTAGGCTTAGAAAACGTTATAATTTTGATGTAAATGTTGGCTTTACGGTAACGAGTGAAGCTCGTAAGTATCGTGATACATATCTTCCAGAGGAACTTCCAATTTATCCAAATGTTGCTTCTCGTCTCACACTCGGTGTAGGAGCTGCATATCTTCAGCGTCAACAGACACATTACCCATATTTGAGTGCTCAGAAGAAGTCTATTGTTAGCGGATTCTCATTGTTTGGTGAATATCGTTTCAATCACTATATTTCAACCAGAATTGGTATGGAGTATATAAATCTATACGATATTACAGGAAATCAAAAGTCAAAGTGGAATGGTGGTTCTGCTATCAACCATTCATCTCATATGACAATGTTCAACATTGGTCCTGTATTCCACCTTGCAAGTCTTATGCGTGGTGTGGATCCTTATCGTAAGTGGGATGTTGATGGTGGTATTGGTTTGACGGCTTCGTGGTTGACAGGTGAGACTGCATCTGCTGTTGTTGGAAATCCTGAATTCCCAATAACAGAAAGTGACCTTAAACTTGGCGGTAATGTAAATCTTCGTTTGAGTTATAGATTCACAAATCAGGCATCTGTGTTCTTCATGCCTACGGCATATCTTGTTAAGAATGTTAAGTATGGTAGTGAAACTCCGAAGATGGGTGGATGGCAGGCACTTCAGACTTTCAATCTCGGTGTTCAATACGCACTTGCTCCAGCTAAGCGTCTTTCTGCTTTCGAGGATTCTCTTGATCTTGAGCGTTGGCGTGATCCTCTCTTTGTGGAGGCTTCATCTGGTATCTGTATGACTTCTGCTCAGAATCAAGATCCGAAAGTAGGCGGTTCTCGACTCGGTATTGGTTATGTGAGCAGTATATCTGTTGGTAAGTGGTTTGCTCCAGTTGCAGGTTTCAGAGGAACACTCACACGTCGTTCAACAGAGTGGGGCTACTATGAGTGGGGAAGCAATAAAGGAGATACACCTCTAAAAAGTGGAACCGAATTCTTCAATGAAAACTATCTCGGTGGAAGGATTGACCTTCTTATTAATCCAATGGGATTCTTTAGGGATTTCACTTGGGATGATCCATGGGGAGTTTATGGTTTTGTTGGTATTGGAATGGGGCAGAAGCGTATGCACAGATATATGAGTGGCTCTTATATCAATAAAAATGCGGTAGATGATAGTTTTGGTATCCTGAAGCAGAATATTACAAGTTTGAATTTCGGTGTTCATCCTTGGTATAAACTCAGTGATGATGTGAATGTCTTTATTGAGTATCTTTATACAACGGCTAGTTCTACTAGACCACAGGATCCTACATTCGAATCATGGCAATTTAATGATAATAATCAGGGACGCCATTCTATCAAACTTGGTTTTGGTATGAATCTGCGTACAGAGAAGTATCGTGAGATGCGTGATATCAGTGCTATGTACGATTTCAAGCCGTGGCTTTCGTCACGTCTCCGTTTCGGTATTGGTGGCGGTTTCAATATGTTCCATAGTTACCGTGGTCACACTTCAAAAGCCGTTGGTTCTAAGGGCTTCATAAATGGTGGTCAGGGTATGATCTACGGAGAATATCGTTTCACAGAGTACTTTGCAGGCCGTTTGACATATGAACTCGTAGGACGAAGTGATATGCAGTCTGCAAGAGTTGTTAACTTGGGACTTCTTTCAGCAAGTTTCAATGCGAACCTAACAACTCTTATGGGTGGTTTCCGTCCACGTACTACAGAGTATGATGCATACATTGGTCCTACTGTATATTTCCAGAATGCTGATAAGATTAAACATCTTGATGAAGGAAACCATGCAAGGGATATAAACATTGGTCTTCATGCTGGTATTCGTATCTCACGTAAACTTGTTGATCGTCTTGCTGCATTCTGTCAGCCAACAATATACGTTTTGAATCGTGGCGGACAGCATCACTTCCTTGGTCAGACGACTTTGATGCAGACCATCAACTTCGGTGTTCATTATACTCTTAGATAAACCTTTAGATGCATAATAGAATGAAATTTTTCAAACATATCATCCTTTCTGTTTTTGTGCTAGGGGCTTTTGTCGCTCCAGCAAATGCACAAACTGATGTAAAGGCACTTACAGGTGCGCTCGCTGAGACTATCAGAGAGTATGCGAACTATGCAGATACACTTGCATATCGTATTGCATTTGCAAACCGTAAGAACCCAACGGTACTTCTTGGAATTGCAGAGGCATACAATATGAACCAGGACTTTGATAAGACTAAGAAGTATGCAATGCAAGCTCTTGAGGTTCAGCCAGACTTCGCACCTTCATACGTACTTCTTGGAAGACATTGTCAGTATAAGTTTGAGCACTATGGTGATTCTGCTTATAGAGATACTGCCATTATCTATTTCAAGAAGGCTATGGAAGTTAACCCTCTTTATCCTGATTCATATGACTATTATGCTATTATGAAATCGTCTGAGGATCCTGAGGGTGTGTTGAGACAGTTCCTTAATCTTCGTGATCAGCGTCCAGACCTTCAGATAGGCGGTACAATTGCTGCTCTTCAGGTTAATGTTGCAAGGAAAGCTCCAGATGATACCCTCGGTATTAAGATGGGACTTCTCAAGAGAGGTCTTACCACATATGAGGAGCAAGGCAATGAGAATCTCTCGCTTGATGAGCTAAATCAGTATTGTAATGCATTGGATCTTGCTGTGGACTGGTCAAAAGAGACTGATGTTAAGAATTTCTATCGTGAAAAGATTGTTAGTGTTGCTAGCTTCGCTCATGAGAAGGAAGTCACTGATCCTAGATTCTTAAGTGCGCTATTGGCTGCAAACTATGGTTTGGAACGTTATCAGGATGCTATTAAGAATGCAAATGAGCTTTTCCAAAGTGCGGATACAGCAAAGACTCATTATCGTTTTATGCCTTATGACTATCGTTATAAAGCACTTTCTATGTTCTCATTGGAAAGTATTGATAGTCTTAGTACAGGTAATGTAGGATTGGATGCAGCTGTAGATGAAATAGAGAAAGGTACGGAAACGGGTCTCGCTCTTTCTGGTGATATGAGTATTACCATGCAACAACGTGAACTTGCTGTTGCTCAGTATAATGCAATGTCTGGTGATGTCACGAAGATTGTTAATGCTTTGATTGCTAAGGAAAAGTTTGATCAGGCTCTTCATATTCGCGAGTATCAAAAGAGCAAAAAAGCTGAACCAGGTTTCAACGATTGGCTTTACATGATCAATGTTCTCCAAGCAAAATTTGAAAAAACTTCTGATGCTACAGAAAAGAGTATTGCTCAGAGACAACTTATTGATATGTACACTAAGGTTGAGCAAGAGTTCGCTACAGATCCACAGGTTTGTGCAATCTATTTCAACCATGCTTTAGCACTTGCTGCGAAAGATGAGAATAATGGTTCTGGTAATGCTCTTCCTATCTTTACGAAGTTGTTCAATCTTGAGCGAGCTAATATGAGTCGTGACTCTCAAGATGATCAGTATATAGCATATTCTGCGCAGTATATGGCTGTTTACTATTTCTATAATAGTGATTATGACAATGCAATGAGATATGCACTCTATATGATGGATAATGATTTGACATACGATATGGGTGATAAGATCTTCGGAGCTTGTTCAAAAGCAAGACCAAAGACCGCCAAGCGTATGCGTGAGGAACATAGACCACTTTAATACAAAATATAAACGCATCTCTCTTATGAGGGATGCGTTTTTTTTGTTTCTCGTAGTTCCCATGTAACTCCCAAGTTAGTCCCTTGTGATTCCCATTTCCCTCCCAACCAAACTCGATGAACCTCCCATTTAGGAAGGGACTTAGAACGGACTTGCATCGAGTTTGGTTCGGACTTATAGCGGAGGAGAAGCGAACCTATAACGAAGGAGAAACGAAGGTAGAACGAAGGGAAATAGTAATTTGTTAAAAATGTAAAAAAACGAAAAACTGGATTGGTAAATATTTTATAGTATTAGATATTTATTGTACCTTTGCAAAAACCTAAACTTAATAATATGCAAAAGCAATATCGCAAACTAACTGAAGACGAAATACTGAAACTGCAATCTGCAGGTTCTACAGCTTCTAATTGGCAGGATGTCTTTGTGACAACCGACTTCTCTGACTATAATATCAGCAACGTACATTTTACAGGCAAGGTTTATCTCTCGTCAGGTATAACTCTTGTTGATATTTCTGACCTTGGAACAAGTGGCAAGACCTCTTTTGCTAATGGTACTGAGGTAGGTGTCATGAAAGAAGATGGAGGTCTTGAGGTTATTATTCACGATAATCTTACCAGTATGGAAGCTGCCTTTGAGGTTCAGGAAACAACTACAAATCCTGCGCTTGTAAAGGCTCTTCAGCAGAAAGCGTTTGACTATGCTAAGCAGATAGAGTCTGACGGAAGTATTATCGAAGAAGGTGCCGTAGTGAAGAATTGTCTTCAGCTGACGGATGTTCATATTGGACCTAAAGCACATGTAATTGGTGCGACTCGTCTTGTTGACGTAAGCATAAATTCTTTGCCAGAGGCTCCAAGTGGGGTAGGGGCAAACGTCATAATGGAGCATGTTATTGTTGGTTCTGACAGTCATGTTACTGATGCTGCCCAGCTTGATAACTGTTTTGTCGGACAAGGCTGTCATATTGGACGAATGTATTCTGCGACCCAGTCTCTTTTCTTTGCTAATTGCCATTTTGAGAATGGTGAGGCGTGTGCGTACTTTGCCGGTCCTTATAGCGTGAGTCACCATAAGGCAACGCTTATGATTGCTTGTATGACAAGCTTCTTTAATGCCGGTTCAGGAAGTAACCAGAGTAACCATTCATATAAGATGGGACCTAACAAATACGGACAGCTACTTCGTGGTGCTAAGCTTGGTAGTAGCAGTTATGTGTATTGGCCGATGCAGATAGGCGCTTTCAGTACTGTTATAATGCATCATGTCGGACATCAGGACCTTCGTGATCTTCCATTTTCACTCATTACAGAGGGTAGGGATGGTTATACGCATATCATTCCTGCACAAGCATTCCGAAGCGTAGGCACGCGTCGTGATGCTTTGAAATGGCCGAAGCGTGATAAGCGAACAGAGGGTAAGGCAACACGTCGTGACCTCCTCAATTTCTCTATGCTAAGTCCATATACTGTCACTTATATCCTCAAGGCGATAGAAGTGCTCACTCAGATGCAGAATGAAGGCGTGACGGAGTATAAAAAATGTATCATCTCACCAAAGCATATTGACCGTGGTATTGCCCTTTATAATCAGGCAATAAAGATGTACCTTGCTCAGGTACTCAAGGCAAGTGAAGGCTTAAAGGCTTCTTCTGAGGGAACTGGCGAATGGACAGACTTCGGAGGTATGCTCGTGCCAAAGGCTGAGATGATAGCAGCACTTGAGGCTGGCAAGACTTTCGAGGATGTAGAACCCCTAATCGCACAGTATGAATATAACTGGGCAGCCGCTCATTTTGACCTTTCTGACAAGGCTTCTCTAATAGCAGAAGGCGAGAAGGCCGAACAGGAATGGAATGCTTCTCTTGACGAGGACGGAGAACGTGACGTTCAGGCATGTAATATAGAGTTATAAATAAAAAAGATATAATCATAGTCTGAGGAAACCCCTTCTTTTGCACTTTTTGGTAGCAGGTCTTCAGGCGCTTAACTTAAACAATCAATAACAAGAAAAGTATGCGAGTAATTATTGAACCGAACTACGACAAGATGTCGAAGTGGGCAGCAAACTATGTTGCAAAAAGAATCATCGAGGCTAATCCTACTCCGGAAAAGCCATTCAAGTTGGGCTGTCCTACAGGCTCTTCACCTCTTGGTCTCTACAGAGAGCTCATAAATCTCTACAAGGCTGGTGAAATATCTTTCCAGAATGTCATTACATTCAATATGGATGAGTATGTAAACCTGCCAGAGGATCATCCTGAGAGCTATCATTCCTTCATGTGGACGAATTTCTTCTCTCATATCGATATCAAGAAAGAGAATGTGCATATCCTTAACGGAAATGCAAAGGATCTCGTAGCAGAGTGTGAGGCTTACGAGGCTGCAATCGAGGCTGCAGGTGGTATCGACCTCTTCATGGGAGGTGTAGGTCCTGACGGTCACCTTGCTTTCAACGAGCCAGGTTCTTCTCTCTCTTCAAAGACACGTATCAAGACATTGACCACAGATACAATCATAGCAAACTCACGTTTCTTTGATGGTGATCTTAGCCTTGTACCTACACAGGCACTTACCGTAGGTATCGGTACTGTAATGGCTGCAAAGGAGGTTCTGCTCGTTTGTAATGGTCATCACAAGGCGCGTGCCCTCAAGCACATCATTGACGGCGAGATTAGCCACAAGTGGACAGCTTCTATGCTCCAGATGCATCCACACTCAATTGTGGTATGCGACGAGCCTGCATGCGACGAGCTTACAGTAGGCACATACAAGTACTATCTTGACAAGGAAAGAGGTAATCTGTAATAATGAGACTTTATGTGAGGGGATGAACCTATCCCCTCACTTTTCTGACAAAGAAACTGACTTAATACTAAGATTACAACCATAAAAAAACGACGTTGTAGTAAAAACTAAAACAATTTATAATAGTGAAAAAATTTGTTAACCTACTGGTGGTCATAATAGTTTTGATCACATCAGTATCCGTATCTTACGGACAAAACACAAAGAAAAACAAGAAGAAAATAGAGCTTTATGGATACGTCATCGATGCAAAAACGAAGGCGGGTCCTGATAGCGTGTTTGTAACGCTTATGCGTTCTGATAGTACGGTTGTTGACACCGCGACCTGCCATAGGTATGAGAAAAGCCGTTGGAATATGCGTGATAGGACGTATTATAGTCTGTATGTACCTGCTGATTCTGCCGTTGGTAAGTTCATTATCAAAGCCAAAGCTCCCGGCTATCACCCAAACACAATTGACTATGAAATCAAGAAGGTGGCTCGCAACCGTTGGTTCGAGATGCCTATGATATATATGCGTCCAATGAAAGTTGGTGTGCCTGATAGCATAATGCTCGACGAGGTTGTCGTCAAGGCTACAAAGATTAAGATGGTTCAGCATGGCGATACTATCATCTATAATGCCGATGCCTTTCCGCTTGAAGAAGGAAGTATGCTCGATGCCCTCGTGCGTCAGTTGCCTGGTGCCAAGCTCAGTAGTGACGGTGAGATAACCGTAAATGGCGAGAAGGTAGAGGAGCTTACTCTTAACGGCAAGGACTTCTTCAAGGGTAATAATAAGGTTATGCTTGAGAACCTTCCAAGTTTCACGGTGAAGAACATACAAGTGTATCATAAGAGCTCTGAAAAGAGTAAATGGGCAGGACGTGAGCAAGAAGAGAAAAAGTTTACTATGGACGTTCAGCTCAAACGGCAGTACAACAAGGGGTTCCTTGGAAACGTAGAGGTGGCTGGTGGTACGGAAGACCGCTATATGGCGCGTCTCTTCGCACTTCGCTATACAGACTGTTCACGTCTCTCTGTCTATGGCAACCTCAATAACGTAAATGAGAACCGTAGTCCTGGACGTGATGGCGACTGGGATCCTTCAAATCAGCCGGAAGGTTCTCGAACCACCCGTAAGGCCGGTATAGACCTCCAGATTTCGGAGAAAGAACAGCGTTGGGAAGAACAAGGTCATGTGGAGTTCTCATGGGATAAATCCGTTGATGAGAATACTAATAACACAGAGCAGTATCTTAGTACGGGGAGCAATTTCTCTCGCTCTATGAGCGATCGTGTATCTCATAGCAAGGGAGTAAGACTCAATAACTCTTTCTATGTGAAAAAGCCATTCTGGTTTTACAATTACACATACATCAATTATGAAGAGAATAATAGTGACTTCGTTTCTCGCAGTATGCTTGCCGACGAGGAGTTCAATCGTTGGGGGAATGTACAGCAGAGCCTCGATTCTGCCTTCTCCATGCAGCTCAATCCTCAGCTTCAGACACAGCTTATCAACCGTCGTAGGAATACCTCGCTCACTAACTATACTTCGCTAAATGCAAATAATAACATTAATGCCGAATTCAAACTCAGTTCAGGTGACAATATTGAGATAAGTGCTTCTGGCAGCTATGGTAATGTGAAGAACAAGAGTTATAGCCTTCAGGATGTGAATTACTTCCGCATTCAGGATAGTGATTTATACCAAAACAAGTACACCACATCTCCTAACCACAACTATAGGTATAACTTTAGTGTTGGATACAATTACAATGCGAATGAACATCTTACAATGAGGTTTGCTGTTGGCTATAACCAGAACTATCAAAGCAATACTCAGCAGTATTATGACCTGCATAATATTGACGGTTGGGGTATGGGCTCAATACATCCGTTGGGTGAACTGCCAAGCAACTATGACCTGATGCTTCGTGTCATGGATAAAGAGAACAGCAATCGCAGTACTGACATGACCAAGGATTATCAGGCCTCTCTTGTGACCATGTATCAGATTTATAATGATAGCGTAAGTTTCTATACATATCTGTATTTGCCTTATGACGTTGCCAAGCAGAGATATGGCTATCATGGTAACATAGAGGCACAGCGTACACGTGACTATACGACTTTCTCTCCACAAGGCTACATATATTATCGCCATAATAAGAAACGTATAGGCGTAAATGCTCAATATAGTATAAGAAAGAGTATGCCTAATATGTCGAATTTGATAGATGTAACTAATAGCTCCGATCCACTCAATATCCGTCTCGGCAATCCAGACCTTAAGCCTTCATGGAATGAGAATTTGCGTCTGAATGCCGACAAACGATGGGAGCATGGTGGTGATACTACCACCGTATATGTAAATCTGGGTGGTAACATCAGCGCTACGCAGAATGCGGTTTCACAAGGCTATACCGTGGATTCCTCAACAGGTGGACGTACCTATAAACCGGTTAATGTGGATGGTAACTGGTCATGGAATGCAGATAGTGGTTTTGGTATGGACTTCGGTAAGGAAAAGCATTTCAATCTCTACAACTCGCTTGGCTATAACTTCTCGCAGAGCGTTGATATGGTGGCTGTGGCAGGACAGATGAATTCTGGTCTTAGCAAGGTTCACAACAATATCTGGAATGATAATCTGTCTCTTACATACCGCTCTGGTGATAGTCTCTCGCTTGGCATTAGCGGTAAGGTGGAGTATAGAAACAGCACATCAGACCAGACAAACTTTAATGAGATAAATGCTACTAACTTCTCCTACGGATTTAATGGTATGTGGCGCGTGTTCCGTACAGGCATTACTCTTGCTACCGATATCAAGATGTTCTCACGTCGTGGCTACGCATCAAGCGACCTCAACACCAATAACCTCGTGTGGAATGCATCTATCTCACGTTCTTTCCTGAAGAAGAAACTCACCGCTCGTCTGGAGATGTTCGACATCCTTCATCAGCTCACCAACACCAACATCAACGTTAATGCTCAGGGACGATACGAGACCGTAACCAACACCCTTCCACGCTATGCTATGCTGCATCTACAATGGAGTCTTACTCCTGTGAAGGAAAAGAAAAAATCTACACGTAATGATGATGTGATTATAATTATGTAGTCATTTCGTCTAGGATTAAGCCTGCGTTCGTGAAATTAGAGTGCAGCTTTGGTAAGCATAAAAGAAAAACCTCATACCCAAATCAGGTATGAGGTTTTCTGCTATATGATAGGTACACCATGCGTGTTTTTCACCTCCTTCATCACGAAGATACTATGAAAATACCCCACGCTCTCTATGTTTCCGAGTTTCTTACGCATGAATTCCTGATATGAATCCATGTCGCGCGTCTGAATCTTTAGCGTGAAATCATACTCGCCGCTTGTGTTGTAGCATTCCGTTATCTCTTCGATGTTCTGGATAGTCTCCATGAAATCATCCATGAGCAACTGCGAGTGATGACGCAGGCGCATGTTGCAGAGCACGGTTATCCCGTTGCCCGTCTTCTTCGGGTCGAGCACGGCATGATAGCCTTTGATGAACCCCTCGCGCTCCAGTCGTTTCTGCCTGTCGAAGGTTGGCGAAGCTGACAGATTCACCTTTGCCGCAAGTTCTTTTACCGTGAGAGTGGAGTCTTCCTGAAGGATGCGCAATATCTTGCGATCCGTCTCGTCAAGTTCTTCGTATTTCATATTCTGCCGAATAATATTCTGTTAGTTGTGATTAATTTAGTGCAAAAGTAGTATATTTTTCTGAATGTGCCAAATATTTTTGGAGGGAAAAGAAAAGAGAATTAATTTTGCACTCCGTAAAGGTGAATAAAAATCAATAATTCGTAATTTGATATATTTTATGGCAAAAGTAATCAATGGTATTCAGGTTCCGCAGAGAGCCGACTTCGTAGGCAGTTTCCTCCGTCCGGAGAATCTTTCAGAAAACACTCGTGACCAACTTGTAAAAGAATTAACAGATAAGCAGAAGGAATTAGGTTTTCATGTTATAACCGATGGCGAATTTAACAGGACGTTCTGGCATCTCGACTTCTTCTGGGGCTTTGGCGGCGTGGCTCATGAGCCAGGCGGCGATGTGACGTTCAATGGCGAGACGGCTCGTCTTGACAAGGTATATCTTACAGGCAAGCTAACAGCGAAGCCACACCCATTCATCGAGGCATTCAAGCGTGTGAAGAAGTTTGAGGATGCACAGAGCGTAGCCAAGCTCACAGTCCCTTCTCCAGCACAGTTCTTCCAGCAACTTACTGTCCCACAGAACTATCTTGGCACACGTGCTATATACAATGACCTTAATGATCTAATCCGTGACATAGCTGCCGTTTATCAGGACTTCATCCGCCAGTTCTACGATGCAGGTGGCCGTTTCCTACAGCTCGACGACTGCACATGGGGCGCTGTAGTAGGCGAGGCAGCAGCACAGCGTTATGCGCGTCTTAGTCCTAATCTCGATGATGTCAAGGAACAGTTGCTTCTGGTCAACAATCTTGCTCTTGAAGACCGTCCTGCTGACTTGCTCGTGGCATCACATATCTGTCGTGGCAACTATCATTCTACATGGTTCAATAGCGGAGCTTACGACTCCGTTGCCGACTGGGTATTTGCCCGTGAGAATGTGGATGTGCTCTATCTTGAGTATGACGACGAGCGTTCTGGCGGTTTCGAGCCTTTGAGCAAGGTGAGTGCCGACAAGCATGTGGTGCTCGGTCTTATCACAACCAAGCGTCCTGAGCTTGAGGACAAGCAGCAGATTATCAACCGTATCCGCGAGGCTTCAAAGTACATTCCGCTCGACCGCCTGTCACTCTCTCCTCAATGCGGTTTCGCTTCATGCGCTATCGGCAACAAACTCACTCAGGAAGAGCAATGGGCAAAGCTCAAGCTGGTTCGTGAGATTGCGGATGAGGTTTGGGGATAATGCCTCCAGAAAACTTTTTGGATTGTACAATATAAAGATTAATGCGATATTAATGTGTTATTGACGGGCATTATATGTTTCACTTTGTGAGGAAACATTAATTATCACGAATATCACATTAATGTCGCATTAATTGTTTCAATAGGTCGATTTTTTTAGACGTAGTTCTAATTATTTGTTGTCCGCTAAGATTGCAGAAACGGATTTATATGATATATCTGATGGCTGGCGCGTAATGGCGTGATTAACAAAAAATCAGATACTTCATATAAATCTGTTTCTCTTTTATTTTTATCCGATTCACGTGATTTCCATGCGAATATTTGCACGTGTCAATAATTTTGTTTATTTTTGCAGCAGAATAATATGGTGAAAAAACTTTCTATAGAAGATTTGACCGAGATAGCCAAGAAGATAATGCCGAAAGGCTGCAACGTATGGCTATATGGTTCAAGAGCCAGAGGCGATGCACATAATGACTCTGACTGGGATATTCTTGTGCTTATGGACAAAGATTCTATTGGAAAGGAAGACTTCGAGAAATTCAGCTATCCCCTGATAGAATATGGTTGGCGTTTCGGAGCAGACCTAAGTCCTCAGATGTACACGAAAAAGGAATGGGATGCTATGCGAATAACCCCATATTATCAGAATGTAGAACACGACAAACGAGTAATCTATGAGTCTTAGCAACGAAGAACGCCAAACGCTTGTTTCGCTCTATATGAACAAGGCATGGCAGACATTCAAGGATGCTAACATAGCAGCCAAGGCTGATAGTTGGGGTATGGCAGCAAATAGATTATACTATTCGCTATTCCATGCAGCAACAGCCTTGTTTGTTAATGATGGAATAGAAGTCGCTTCGCATAAAGGTGTGAAGGCAAAATTAGGTCAACATTACATCGTTACAGGCAAGATGTCTGTAGAGCATTCCAAATTCCTTGCTCAGATGGAAACTCTTCGTGATAAAGCTGATTACAACATCATGTTTGTAGCTACCGAAGATGATGTGTTGCCAAATATACCATTAGCAGAATCATTTATCAGGGATATTGAGAAAATGATATCCCAAGAAAGATAAAGAACTAAATAATAAAAATCATAATATTAACCGTTTAAACTTTAATAACAAGAAACAGAAAGTACTCATTAGAATCAATCAGACGAACGGTAACGTTCCCCTATGCTGATGATAGTCTCAGACTATATTGGCAAAGAATTAATAAATCTATTACTAATCTATGGGTGAGCAACTACCGATTCTCTCGAAAATTAATATAACATAGAGCTTTTGCTCTTGTTCTCTTCGTTCGAATTCGCCAAAATTAGTATGTGAGAACAAGTACGCGAAAAGTTCCATGTCCGTTTAGGACGTGGACTTTGCCGTATCTTGTCTACATACGAGGTGTTTGGCGATACCTGAACGAAGGACGAGGATTTCGGAAGGTCTGCGCCCTTTTTTATTTTCCCAAACATGAAAAAGTACACAGAAAACAATCTTAAAAGAACCAATAGGAAAAAGACAAAAATCGGATGTCTTATACTTATTGTCTTGTTTTTTATTGGAATGTGCAACACAAAATCAGGAGAAGACAATTCTTCTAATTCTTTAACTTCTGAAAAAAAGGAAAAAGAAGTTCCCGAAAATGCATTAAATGGAATTATGCCTGTTGATATCTACTTGAATTATGAGAAGATAGGTTTTAAAACAAAACATAGTTATAATCCTGAAGCGGGACATTTATGGACATGTACTAGAAGAAATTTGGGAATTGAGGAAACGATAACTATTTCCTCTGGAAGTGCAACATATGTAGAAGATGCGAGGGTGCTTGTTCAACTTGATCCAAGGTTAAAAGAGCCTGAAGCAGCACTCTCTTCACTTCAATTTATGGTTACAATACCTTTTGAAGGAAATTCAGAAGATAAATGTCGTGAACTTCAACAATGGATAATAGATAACCTTTATAATGATAAGGCAGAAAATACTTGTGGTGATGTAAAGTTTACAATACATGCGCCTACCAATATGGTAAGAATGTTGACAGTAGTAAAAAAATATTAGCTGAATAATAATTGCGATACATTCATTTCGAAGAGTTGCGCGAGGGAATGAAAGGCTTTGTAGGGAAGTAGTCTTTATGGGCAGGGCGTGACAGTAGTACAGTAGAACAGTTGTACAGATGAATTTTGGTATATACATCTATCTCTATTTTCTATCTATTTTATTAGATTATATATAATATATATTATAATTAATTAATAATGAGACAGTTATGATAAAAAGAGAAATAGAAGAAAGATAAGAAAAGAAGAAATTCGTACTTTCAAAAATTCAACTGTTCTTCTGTTCGTACTGTCACGTTTATGCACTAACTGCTTGATATATAGGTGATTGATACCGAACAGTACCTCCATACACATGACACTTTCTCATTATTAAGCTTGTAAAAACCATAAGAAAAAGAGTCTTTCCTCGATAAATTGAAGATAAAACCCTAGTTTTTAACATGAAAGAAGCAAAATTCGTGTTTTAATTAAGATTTTAATTAATGCGACATTAACGTGAAATTAATGTTGCAAGTAAAAAAACTTACGTCGAAACACTAATTATGACATAAATTAAAACGTTAATTGAGACATTACTGTCTTTCTGTACTCAGATTATTTAGAACGCAAATTTTTTCTTGAACACAGATAGAACAGATTTAAGGGATTTGCTCGCTTGCACTCGTGATTAATATCTCTAAAATCCCGAATATCTGTGGTTATATTATTCACTCTTCACTTATTTCTGGTCCGCTTCTCCTTCGCTTCTAATCCGTTTCTCCTCCGTTCCAGAACTATAGGATCATGGGAGGTAAATGGGAGTTACATGGGACTTACTACGGACCTGCAACTCTAAGTTTGCATCGTCTAAGAAAAAGATATGATAATCTTTGCTTAGTAAG
>CAMJKP010000068.1 GCA_946406435.1 uncultured Prevotellaceae bacterium
GTATCGCGGTTACGGATATGCGTAAGCTCATGACCGATAACACCGGCAAGTTCCTCGTCGTCAAGAAGATTCAGGAGTCCCGTAGTTACGGTTACAGTATATGAATTCTTGTCGATACCAGAAGCAAAGGCATTAAGCTGCGGGTCATCAATGATGTTTATCTTCGGCATATCCATGCCACACGCCATAGTGAGATTCTCCACAATGTTATATACACGTGGATTTTCCCTACGCTCAAGAGAACGGGCACCTGTTGCATGCTTCACCATGGAAGTGTTGCCGAAATATGCAATAGTGAACCACGTCCCCACTCCACCTACAAGCCATGGAGCAGCCTGAACAAACGACATATTGACAACCTCCGGTTCCATGAAATGCTGCATCTCGCCATACTGGTTGTATGTTCCATTGCCGAAATAGTTCATTGCAGCAAGAAATACCCACAGCATAGCCAAGAGTATGCATGGGAAGGCGATGAGCAACAGTATGCTAAGCTGGTTGTTGCGCGTTATCTGTGACTGTAGTCCTACGTATTTCATTAGAAGTTAATCTCAGGAGCCTTCTCGTGTGCAGCACGGTCACCTGCAGGAATTTCGAACATAGGCTCTGTCTTGAAACCGAACATACCTGCAATGATATTAGAAGGGAAGCTCTGAATAGCTGTGTTCAACTCCTTTGTAGCAGAATTGAAGAAACGACGTACAGAAGCCAGTTTGTTCTCAATATCAGAAAGTTCGTTCTGCAACTGAAGGAAGTTCTGGTTTGCCTTGAGTTCTGGATAAGCCTCTACAGCCACACGAAGACCAGAGAGAGCAGATGCAAGGGCATTGTCTGCCTGTACGCGATCGTTGATTGATGTTGCATTCATGCATGCAGAACGAGCAGCTGTAACCTTCTCAAGAAGTTCACGCTCGTGGGTAGCATAGCCCTTTACTGTTGCAACTAACTGTGGCACGAGGTCATAGCGCTGCTTTAGCTGAACGTCTATATTAGCAAATGCGTTCTCGCGGTTATTACGAAGCTTAACGAGGTTGTTGTACATGCCGATGAGGATAAAAGCGATAATCACTACGGCAACGAGGATAATAATGCCTGTCATGTTAGTTAAATAATAAGCCCATCACCCGTCCTATGGGACACCCTCTCCCCAAAGGGCGAGGAAAAAGATACATTTTTGGCAATGGGGAATGGTTAATTATTAATTTGTTAATCTCTTGATTTCTCAGAAAAGGGCGCAATGTCATAAGGAATCGCGATTTCCTCACAACACTGCGCCCAATGTTTCTTTTGAGAGTCGGTCTCTTACTTCTTCTCCTCTGCAGGAGCTGCTGGAGTAGCCTGCTGAGCATCAGCTGCAGGTGCAGGAGCTGCACCGAAGCCCTGAACGTTGTTAGGGTTTGTTGTGCTCTGCTCAGTAGCAGCCTTCTCGATTACACTGCCCTCACTGGTAGCATTAGGTGCAACGTATGCACAGATAACGCTGATGATAACCATAGCAGCAGCGAGAGTCCAAGTGGTCTTCTCGATGAAGTTAGTTGTCTGGCGAACGCCAAAAGAAGAGTTTGCGCTACTGAAAGCGCTGGCGAGACCGCCGCCCTTTGACTCCTGGATCAGTACGATACCAATCATACAGAATGATGCCAGGACAATCAGAATTACGAATAAAGTGTACATCTTTAATTTAAATTATAATTTAATGTTTGATATTTATTTCCTTTTTAGTCCTCTTTTTTCTGCCCACTGTTGACGATGAGCTTTTCGAGAAAGCGGATTTGGTCTGCAAAGTAAGCATTTTTTTTTGGAATATTCAAATTTAAACGCTTAATAATCTCTAAAGCTTTCAAATATTTGCCTTGTTTGATGTAAATTCCGGCCAAAGTCTCGGTAAGAAACTCTTCTTCGGGCAGTTTTTCTGTATCTACATCTTCTGGCTCTGTAGGAACTTCAGGCTTGTACACAACAGGCTTGTCTCCACTCAAGTCGAATCCGTCACCTTTGATGAATTCATCAATATAAGACTGTCCTTTCATCTCTGGCTTGTTTGACTCATCCTCGAAGTCTGTGGCAAGAAGATAACCGACATAGTCCACCGTGGCATCTGCTGCGGTTGGTTTTCTGCGATTTTTGTCATCAGTCTTTCCGTTATTGTCCTCCTCTGCATCTGCAGGAATGGATGAAAGGAAGTTGTCGATGAGTGACATCGTACGATTGCCTTCCGGTATCTGTACCTGTGGGCGCTTGAGTTTGTAGTGGGCAGCCTCCACAAGATTGAATATCACCTTACGGTCTGTTATATACACAGCGGCACGGCGCAGTTCCTCATCAAAAGTAGGATCGTGGAGCAGATAGAGGTTCTTGAGCATAAGCAGACGAGCTGTCTGATAGTACGGATAAAGCGCTATCAGACTTCGCAGGTCATAAAGAGTCTCCTTATTGAGCTGCTCTGGATGTTTTATGAGTTCTGTTATATTCAATTTTACTTTACTCTTTCTACTTTTACTCTTTACACAAATTTACCAATTCGCTACCGTCGCATTGAATATCTGTTCACAGATATCCTTGCACATCTCCGTTACGAGGTCTGTCTGAACCTTGCTTAGACTTTGCCTACTATCGTAACTTCTTGTGGAAGTAAACTGTTTTTCAAAGTCCTCTGAATGATTCACGTTGTTGGTAAAGCGAACATTCACGGTCATTGAAAGTTCTGCCATAGCAGAGGTTCCTTCAGAAGTTGCAGCCTTGTTTCTAAGCTGATACTGCGTTATCTCACCTTCAATCTTTATGTCGCCATTACGACGAACCTGTGACAATCGGGTGTGTTTGGCATACATGTCCTTCAGCTCGTTATTGAAAATCGGCCCCATCTGTCCCCATACGTATGATGAACGAATTGGGAAATCGGCTATCTGTATGGTCTTTGTCTTTGTATAGTCGATGTTTGAGCCGTTAGGCCTGTATTTTATGCTACATGAGACGAGGGCTGTGAACGTTACGATTGCGCAAGCCACATAACATATAATATAATAATGTGCCTTAGTCTTCATTGAGTCCATACTGTTTAATTTGTCTATAAAGCGTGCGATCGGAAATACCAAGTTCCGCAGCCGCCTTTTTCCTATTACCGCCATTACGTTCCAATGCCTTTTGCAAAAGGGTACGGCGAACATCGGTTATGTTGAGAACTTCAGGTTCCTGCACCTCTTCAGCAACGGCATATTCCATTTGCTGTGCATTAGGAGAATATGGTTGTCCTTGCTGCATGTTAGGAACATATCCCTGAGGAAGCTGCTGTGCACTTCCCGAATAGCCAGCCATTTGCTGTGGCATAGCCGATGAATTGTCGAGTTTGTCGCGAAGTCCGTTGAGTTCACGACGAAGGTCACTTACGTTACCCTTCAGGTCATACAGAATCTTATATAGAAGTTCGCGTTCACTCTCGTATGAGTGGCTGTCGCCCGATGAAAGCGGAGCAAGCATAGTACTCTCTGGGTCAACAGGAATGAATTTCTTCAACTCCTCCTCATCAACCATTCTTTCACGACATAACACCGACATCTGCTCTGTGATATGCTTGAGCTGGCGTATGTTTCCCGGCCACTTGTACTTCATCAGCATGAGCTTTGCGCCATCGGTAAGCTCTATGCGAGGCAGACGGTACTTCTCGGCCATCTGCATTGCAAACAGACGGAAAAGCAATACAATATCGTTACCACGATCACGCAGAGGAGGCATCTGGATAGGAATGGTATTAAGACGATAATACAAATCCTCACGGAAACGTCCCTCGCTGATAGCCTTACGTACATTGACATTTGTGGCAGCAACGATGCGAACATCTGTCTTCCTTATCGCCTGACCACCCACACGAATGTATTCGCCTGTCTCCAACACACGAAGCAACCTTGCCTGAGTTGCCATTGGGAGCTCACCAACCTCATCAAGGAAGATAGTTCCCTTATTGGCTATGCCGAAGTAGCCCTCGCTCTCGCCTATCGCACCGGTGAAAGCGCCTTTTTCGTGTCCGAAGAGTTCGGAGTCGATAGTGCCTTCTGGGATGGAACCGCAGTTAACAGCGAAGTAACGCTCGTGTTGTCGTGGTGATAAATCATGAATTACGCGCGGTATGATTTCCTTACCCACGCCACTCTCGCCCTCGATGAGAACGGAGAGATCCGTGGATGCAACCTGAATGGCGACATCCAGAGCACGATTCAAAGCATCGCAGTTACCCACGATGTTATACCTGCGCTTTATGTCCTGAAGCTCTACGGTCTTCATATCTATTTATTTGGACGTTTAGTGTTTAGCGTTTAGTGATTAGTGTGGAGTCTTCTGACTCGAAAACCTCTAATCTAACCCTTAACCTTAATTTTTATCCTCAGAGTTCGAATTGCCATCAGCAATCTCCTCATTAGGGGATATTGTGGCATCTTCCTCCTTTTGCTCGCCATCTACAGGATGTTTCTTAACGGCAAAACGTACCTTTTCACCGTCCTCACGGCGTTCGTGATACAATTTTGGAAGAGGATTCACGTATGGCAGATCGAAGAAATAGCGACTGCGATATACATCTATACACGTGTAGATAGCCTCACGGCAAGAATCCACGGTAGCATTATTGTCGCCATCAAGCTTTACTGGAGAGACAACCAGAGGTGCAATGCCGGCAGCCAATACTATGCCATTGCCTTCATACATGGAAAGAAATGGAGCCTGAGCCTGTTCGCGTGTCATTGTAAGGACAGCGTCAAAACTAAGGTGCTTGCCTGTCTCGAAGAAATCTGCATAAGCGTATGGTCCGAAGACTGGGATGCCGGTATTCACGAGCTTGCTTACGGCAGGAGCGATGACCTGAATCTCAATAGAATTCTCGTCTGGCTTTATCTCCGGATTAAGCGACAGGATTGCCACACGGGGATTGTCCTGACGAAGGTCACGTCTCAATGTACTATGCAAAATACGTGCCTTATTCTCGATGCTTTCAGCAGTAATACCAGATGTCTCATTATTACCAGCCACAACGTATGCCACGCGCAACTGATTGGTACACATCAAAGGAATTGCCTTTATGTCGTTCTCCTGACGTTTTACCACAGGATTCGGTATTACAGCATTACGGAGCTGATTCGTCACCTCCCTTGACATAGGCATAACGACAAATGCATCCAGCAAGTCAGCCTCAAACTCCCTCTTTACCACTTCTACGGCATTACGGCCGTTGATATCGACAAAATTGAGGGCATCAGGATCTGCCTGTGATGCGTTGCCTACTATCAGCGCGTTATATCTTATCTGCAAGCGAGTACTTTCCTGCTTGAGCATATGCAGGGAACCATACACCACCGGAGTGAATATCTCCAGAATCTCAGGCTCAAGAAAAGCCTCGAGTATGATGTCATGTGCATTGGCGTTGTTCTCGTCAAGCACTATCGCTATGCGTATTTTCTTGTTTAGTTCGTTCATAAATATAAGACCCACCCCCGAACCCCTCCCATAAAGAGAGGAGAGTAGTTACACTTATTTCTCCAAGGATTGAGCCATAAAGCTAATTAAATATTCAATATATAATGTTTAACCTACTATCCACTCCCCTCCATTTATGGGAGGGGTTGGGGGTGGGTCTTTTTCTTAGTACTTAATAACCCGCATGCAGCAAATATATCTTGCCCTCGGGATGCCCTTATTGTGGTAAAGATGCCATGCTGTGTGAGATAATCGCGCAACACCTCCATTTTCTTCTCGTCAGATGTCTTCAAAGGCACATCAGGAATCTGGTGGAATCTTATCAGATTGATTCTGCAATCCAAGCCCTTCAGCAGATTGACGATAGCACGAGCGTGAGTCATGGAGTCATTCAATCCGTCAAAGACAATGTACTCAAACGACAATCGACGCTGATGAGAGAAGTCATATTGCCTTAGCAGTTCCACTACTTCCTCAATACCCATACCCTTCTGTGCAGGCATCAGCGTAGCACGCTGTTCGGGAATCGGAGAATGAAGGCTTATTGCCACGTGACATTCGCTCTCGTCAAGGAATCGCTTAAGCTTGTTTCGTACGCCCACGCTACTCACCGTTATTCTCTTCGGACTCCAAGCATACCCCCACTCTGCCGTCAACACCTCCGTAGCACGAAGCACATTGTCGAGGTTATCCATTGGTTCACCCTGTCCCATAAACACGATGTTGGTCAGGCGTTCAGCCTCGGGGAGGGAGTATATCTGGTTGAGTATATCTGCTGCTGTGAGCGAGCCCTCAAAGCCTTGCTTTCCTGTCTGGCAGAAGAGGCAGTTCATCTTACATCCAACCTGACATGACACGCATAACGTTGCGCGATCCTTATCAGGAATGAAGACGGTCTCCACGAACTTACCGGAAGCCACAGGGAACAGATACTTGATTGTACCGTCAACCGAATACTGAGCATCAATATTCTCCATTACGCCGATGCAATACTGCTCTGCCAGTTTCTCGCGATTAGCCTTAGAGATATTGGTCATCTCGGCAATATCACGCACATGAGAGCCATATATCCACTTCGCAATCTGTCCGCCAGTGAAAGCGGGCATTCCAAGGGAGCGAGCCACTTCCTTTAGCTCTGCGAGAGTCATTCCGAGTAATGGAGTCTTCATAATTTTTAGGCATATGCAACATGTCGGGTCGCACGTTTCATTTTTGCAAGTGCAAAGTTACAAAAAATCTGCCAAATTGGCAAGCCTTTACGACATTTTTTCGCTTTTTTTTATAAAATAACGTATAGACAACGAAAAAAAGAACAGATTTATGCTATTAACTGAATAGAAAAGCAAGATAATCTACTAAGACAAGTCCGTTGTAAGTCCGTACCAAAGTCGGTGTAAGTCCGTTCTCAGCAATCGGAGACACAAAAGTCTTGTTGCTGAACAATACATGCCCTAAGTGCTAAAATATGTAAAAAATTAGCATATTCAACATTTATTTCGTACCTTTGCCAAAATATAATCCTAAATTTGATCTAAAGACAATTATGCAAAATAGAACAGACAAATTCTTTTCCTCTGATGATGCCGTAGCCGTCATGCCCCTGGTCGGTGGAATGGCATCTTCCGAGACTATTTCCAAGATTGCTTCACTCGCCACAGCCGACTATGTGCTTCTTTCACAAAAGGAAACACCCGTAAGCGTCGAACCTGATGCGCTACGCAGACTTGTTTCCGCTGCCGATAACACAGGCGCAGCAATGGTGTATGCCGACCATTATACCGTTACCGAGGGGAAGACAGAGAAACACCCCACAATCGACTATTTCATAGGTTCTATACGCGATGATTTCGACTTCGGACAGCTTCTTCTCATCCGTACCGCCCTACTCCATGAGTTTGTTTCCACAGCCAAGACGGAATACAAGTTCGCGGCTCTCTATGCCCTTCGTCTGTTCTTGTCGCGCAAGGGCGAGATATTCCACCTGAACGAGTATCTGTATCGTGAGGAGGAACTTGATACCCGAAAGAGCGGCGAAAAGCAGTTTGATTATGTGAACCCACGCAATCGTGAGGTACAGATAGAAATGGAACGTGCTGCAACCGAGCATCTGGAGGCGATTGGTGCAAAGGTAGATACCTCAAAGCGCATCATACCAGACTTTGACGAACAGGAGTTTGAGACTGAGGCTTCGGTCATCATTCCTGTGTTCAACCGAGCAAAGACGGTGGCAGATGCCGTGAAGAGTGCATTGTCGCAGACTACAAAGTTCAAGTATAACGTGATCGTGGTTGACAACCATTCAACCGATGGAACCACGGAGATTTTGAGCGAACTGGCTGCAAATCCACAGCTCGTGCATATCATTCCAGAACGTACAGACCTCGGAATTGGCGGATGTTGGAACTTTGCCGTGAACGATGAAAGATGCGGACGATTTGCCGTACAGCTTGATTCTGACGACCTGTATTCAAGTCCTAACACACTCCAGAAGGTTGTGGATGCCTTCTATCAGCAACAGGCAGCTATGGTTATAGGTGCATATCGTATGTGCGATTTCGACCTTAACACCCTGCCTCCAGGCATTATCGATCATAAGGAATGGACCGATGAAAACGGGCCAAACAACGCTTTGCGTATCAACGGATTAGGAGCGCCTCGTGCATTCTTTACTCCAATACTCCGTCATATTGGATTCCCAAACACAAGCTACGGCGAGGACTATGCCCTTGGATTGGCTTTCTCCAGAAACTATCGTATTGGTCGCATCTATGATGAACTTTACCTCTGCCGTCGTTGGGGAGGAAACTCTGATGCCGCCCTTTCCATCGATAGAATCAACGCAAACAACCTCTACAAAGACAGATTGCGCACTATGGAGATTATTGCTCGTCAGGCGATGAATCAAGGGAAAGTGGCAGATGCTGACAGCGCATTGAACCGTTTCTTTGAGCGTCAGTTGATTGTGTGGAGCGATGCAGAGAAACGCTACTACGACCTAAAGAATGTAAAAGTAAAGGTTTTAGGCGATGTAAAGGTACAGTTTAACCCTGCAAGAATGGTTTCAACGGGTGCAAAGATTGACAAGGCATCGCTTGAAAAGCGCCCTTGCTTCCTGTGTCGTGAGAACCGTCCAAAGCAGCAGATGGTGCATACTATAAAGAACTCACAAGGTGCACCTGTGCTTGAGTTACTCGTTAATCCATTCCCTATCCTTCCGCAGCATTACACCCTTCCAAGCCTTGAACACGAGCCACAGGCAATAATAGCACGTTATGGCGAGATACATCGCGTATTGACCAAATACCCAGAACTAATGGTGTTCTATAACGGTCCTAAATGCGGTGCTTCTGCTCCCGACCATCTGCATCTTCAGGCTGGAACATCGGGCATCGTACCTTTGCAGACGCAATGGAAGCGTATTTCGCATAACCTCACACCTTTGTTCTCCCTATCGGAAACAGAGAGTATAAGCCTTGTAAACGACTATGTTTGTCCAGCCTTTGTGATAAAGACTCAGAGCGTGGATGGCGACAAGAAGCTATTCAAGCGTTTCTATAAGGCATTTGCATATCTTTCTCAGAATCAGGATGGTGAAGAACCAATGATGAACATACTTTCCTGGCGTGAGGACAAGGATTATGTATCAGTTATCATACCTCGTGCAAAGCATCGTCCTGACTGCTATACAGCTGAGGGTGACGCCCAGTTCATCGTTTCACCAGGTGCTTTGGATATGGCTGGTCTCATCATTACTCCACGACAGGAGGACTTCGACAGAATGACGCAAGACATTGCCTACGGCATTCTTCAGGAAGTAGGTATAACTGCAGATTTCGCAAAGAAGCTTGCCGATGAAATCGCATCTCCTGACAATTCCCATCACCTAACACCTAACACCCAACAACCCGAAGTGAAGGTGGGCATCATAAGTGCTACGAAGATAGAATTCACACTTAATACCCCTTATACGGCAAAGGGCACAGAAATAACGGGCCCACAGGTAGTTGAATTCTCTGAGGGCGGTATATTATGGAACGGGAATCAGTATCAGCATCTTACATTCCGTCCGACGCCTAATGCCCAACAGCCAAATTTCTCGATTTCCGATGTAATCATCGGTGTGAATTTCCATTGGGAGCGCAAGCAGACACAGGCATTCGTGGGTACTCTACGACTGGTTGTGGAAGAGGATAAGATATGCGCTATCAATGTGTTACCTGTTGAAAGATACCTTGAGAGCGTAATTTCAAGCGAGATGTCAGCTACATCAAGTCTTGAACTGCTCAAGGCTCATGCCGTTATCTCACGTTCTTGGCTTCTTGCACAGATAGAGAAACGTAACCGACTCCAGAAATCTGCAAACTCCTTCTTCTCTTTTACTAAGAAGGACGATATGCTAATACGCTGGTATGATCGCGAGGATCACACAATCTTCGATGTTTGTGCCGATGACCATTGTCAGCGTTATCAGGGCATTACCCATGCGGCAAATCCGCACGTTATAGAGGCTGTGAAGGCAACTCGCGGACAGATTCTCACATACGGTGGCGACATCTGCGATACACGCTTCTCAAAGTGCTGTGGCGGTATTACTGAGGAATATCAGTATTGCTGGGAAGACACTCCGCTACCTTATCTCAAGTCGGTTAAGGATCCATATTGCAACACTCAGGATGCGCACATTATTTCTCAGGTGCTCAACGACTACGATCAGGAGACGCACGATTTCTACACATGGAGAGTAGAATACTCTCAGAAGGAAATCAGCCAACTCATCGCAGATAAGACAAAGATGGATTTCGGTGAAATCGTCAATTTGAAGGCTATTGAGCGAGGTCCGAGTGGCAGGATATCCTTGCTGAAGATTGTGGGTACAAAACGTACCTTTACTATTGGTAAGGAACTTGAGATCCGCAAGACCTTGTCTAAGTCTCATCTTTATAGTTCTGCGTTCACCCTCATGCGCCTTGATGCTGACGGCAATCAGATTCCTGATACCGATAGTACCACCATTCCATCGCGCTTCATACTCGACGGACGTGGTTGGGGACATGGTGTAGGTCTCTGTCAGATTGGTGCCGCCGTAATGGGCGAGCAAGGCTTCAAGTACAACGACATCCTTCTGCATTACTACCAAAATGCAGAAATAAAGAAAGCATACTAACAATTATCAATTATAAATTGTCAATTATCAATTAGCTTTAGCTATGAAATCTCCTTGGTCCTGGATTCCTTCCCTCTATTTCGCTGAGGGACTACCATACGTAGCAGTGATGACAATATCGCTCATCCTCTACAAGCAACTCGGTCTTTCTAATGCCGACATAACATTCTATACATCATGGCTTTATCTCCCTTGGGTTATAAAGCCACTTTGGAGTCCTTTTATCGACATCGTTAAGACAAAACGCTGGTGGATTACGGCTATGCAGTTGCTTATTGGTGCTGCATTCGGTGGTATTGCCTTCACCATTCCGTCAAGCTTTTGGTTGCAAGGCACACTTTGCTTCTTCTGGCTCATGGCATTCGCAAGTGCCACCCACGATATTGCTGCTGACGGATTCTATATGCTCGGACTTGACCAGCACGATCAGGCATGGTTTGTAGGCATCAGAAGCACGTTCTATCGTTTTGCGACAATCTTCGGACAAGGTGTCCTCGTGATGATAGCAGGAAATCTACAGGTTGTTTTCCGCAATTCCATCGCCTTCTCATGGAGTCTTATGTTCTATGGCGTGGCAGGACTTTTCATCGCCCTCTGGCTATGGCACTCATACGTTTTGCCGCATCCATCGGAGGATGAGGAGAATACACATATTGAGGAAGGTAATGGCGAAGGAGTGAGCAATGAGGTTAAGACGGTATCGTCAAACAGCGTTTACCAAGATCTGCTATCTACGATAAAGACATTCTTCCAAAAAGAACAGGTCATTGCGGGCATCCTCTTCATGCTCTTCTATCGTATGCCAGAAGGACTATTGGCTAAGGTTTCATCGCTTTTTCTTATTGACAACGTGCATAACGGAGGTCTCGGACTCTCCCCACAGGAATACGGTCTTGTACAGGGTACCGTAGGCGTTATAGGTCTTACTCTCGGCGGTATTCTCGGTGGTATGTGTGCAGGTAAGGATGGACTCAAAAAATGGCTCTGGCCAATGGTATGCGCCATAACATTGCCCGACCTTGTGTATGTATATCTCGCCTACGACCTCCCTTCTACCTTCCTTATCGTCAATATCTGTGTATTCATCGAGCAGTTCGGCTATGGATTCGGTTTCACAGCATATATGCTTTATCTCATATACTATAGCCGTGGCAACTACAAGACATCCCACTACGCGCTCTGTACTGCTTTCATGGCTCTATCAATGATGATACCGGGACTCTTTGCCGGAGCATTACAGGAAGCCGTTGGTTACCAGACGTTCTTCCTTATCGTCATCGCATTCTGCACCGTCACATTTGCCGTTACTTCCCTTCTTAAGATAGATCCTTCATTCGGTAAGAAGGAAAAAGAATAAAATATGATCAACCAATCCACTATTTGCGCCATAGCAACAGCACAGGGCGGTGCCATCGGCATTATCCGTGTCTCTGGTCCTGACTCCATATCTATCGTCGATAGCATCTTCCGCGGTCGTCGTCCTCTTATTGACGCTCCAGCCTATTCGCTCCATTATGGCTCGATAGTAGATGCGGATGTCATTGTTGATCAGGTACTTCTATCCCTTTTCCGCGCCCCACATTCCTATACAGGTGAGGATAGTGTAGAGATAAGTGCACACGGATCTCCGTATATTCTTCAGACAATCTGCTCACTCTTGATTCAGAAAGGCTGTCAGCCGGCAGCCCCGGGAGAATACACCCAACGCGCTTTCCTCAATGGCAAACTCGACCTCACGCAAGCAGAGGCAGTTGCTGACCTCATTGCCTCTCAGAATGCCTCTCAGCATCGTGTGGCTATGCAACAGATACGTGGTGGTATCTCGCAAAAGCTCTCTGATCTCCGTACGCAGTTGCTAAAGCTCACCTCCCTTCTCGAACTTGAACTTGATTTCTCTGAGGAAGATGTGGAGTTCGCATCTCGCGAGGCTCTCATCAAAATAGCACGCGAAATACGCGATGAAATCACACGTTTATCATCATCATTCTCCGCAGGAAATGCCATTAAGAATGGTATTCCCGTAGCTATCATCGGTGCACCAAATGTCGGAAAATCAACACTTCTAAACGCTCTCCTCCACGAAGATAAGGCCATTGTATCCGACATTCAAGGCACTACACGCGATACCATCGAAGATTGCATCAACATTTCAGGCTCTCTTTTCCGCATCATAGATACCGCAGGCTTGCGCCATACCGACGATGTAATCGAGCAAATGGGAATAGAACGCTCACGCAAGGCTGCAGAACATGCACAGATTATCATTTTGATGCGCGATAATGAGACTGACTACCCTACCCTTGATATTCGTGATGACCAGACCGTTATCAAGGTTCACAACAAGTCAGAGCATTTCCAGGCACTCACAGGCAAGGGTATGGATTGGCTGGAACAGGAACTCCTCAAGAATGCCCCAACGGCCAATAACGATGAAGTCCTTATCACCAACATTCGCCATAAGCAGGCCCTTGATATCTCCCTCCTCGACATCCAGCGCACTCTCGATGCCCTTGAGCAGAATCTCCCAGGCGATCTCATAGCCGAAGATCTCCGCCAATGTCTCCACCACCTTGCCGAAATCACAGGTGGTGCCATCGACACAGAAGAAGTCCTCGGAAATATCTTTAGCCACTTCTGCGTGGGAAAGTGAACCCACTGCAAAGAAAATTATAAAATCTGCAAATATACCGCTATAAATCGCTTATTTTCAAGTGTTAAAGATTGTTCGGTTATTTGCAGATTTTTGACTTAGGCATTGTCTATTTGCAGATTTTTTCCTAACTTTGTCCCCCAGATGTCCCCCGAGATTACATCAAAGGCGCAAAATCTGTCCCCCGGGGACAGAAAAAGTGTCCCTCGAAAGTAAATTCGGTGGTTATCTTAAAAACGATAACAAACTATGGCAAAGAAAAAATCAGCAAGCGTCCAAAGAGGACAAGTGAAGCTTCGTGAAAAGAAGCTCAAAGATGGAAGTTCGAGCCTGTACCTTGACATCAATGTAGGTGGCAAGCGTCATAAGGAATACCTGAAGCTCTATCAGGTAGTTCCAACTACCCCACAGGAAAGAGAACAGAACCGTCAGGCTCTTGCAGCAGCCAATGCCATGAGAGCCAAACGAGAGTTGGAAATCATCAACGGCAAGTTTGACATCACCCAGCCCAAGCAGGAAGGTGTCCGCTTCCTTGACTACTATCGTAAGATGTGTGAAGAGCGCCTGAAGACTCCTGATTCAAATGGTAATTGGGGCAACTGGCATAGTTGTCTGAAGCATTTGGAGGTATATTGTGACGAGGCAACAACCTTCGATGATATCGATGCCGAATGGATTCAGGGATTTAAGGATTATCTGAATACAGCAGAGAAGGATGCCCAAAAGAAGACGGATCCTAAAATTTCTTATGTATTCGTTGGATTGTCACAGAACTCGAAGGTTTCTTACTTCAACAAACTACGCGCCTGTCTCAATCAGGCTTTTGAGGAGCACATCATTGACAAGAACCCTATGCGTGGCATCGAGGGTTTCAAGGCTGAAGAAGTGGCTCGTGAATATCTGACACTCGAAGAGGTGAAGAAGATGGCTGCTACCCCATGCAACTACCCCATTCTAAAAGCCACATTCCTGTTCTCTTGTCTGACAGGACTTCGCAAGAGCGATATTGAGAAGCTGACTTGGGGCGAAATCCAGAAGTTTGGCGACTTCACACGTATTGTGTTCAAACAGAAGAAAACTGGTGGACAGGAATATCTTGATATTTCAGACCAGGCAGCAGCATATTTAGGCACACGTCGCAACGATGTTGACCGTGTGTTCGAAGGATTCACTTATGGCGCATGGACTTCACTTGAACTGAAGCGTTGGGCACTCGCCGCTGGTATCACGAAGAATCTCACCTTCCATTGCGCTCGTCACACCTTCGCAGTAATGATGCTCGACCTTGGAGCTGACATCTATACAGTCTCTAAACTCCTTGGCCATCGTGAGCTTTCCACTACTCAGATATATGCCAAAGTGCTTGATAAAAACAAGCAAGCAGCGGTCAACCTAATACCAAGCATCAGCGAGTAGAACTTCATACATTATTATATATGGTAACGAGACAAGAAGCCGTATTGAGCTTTGTAAAGTTCAACAAGTTCGCAAAGCAACTCATTTATGACATCTGCATAGGAGGTAACACGAAGTTAACAACCTACGCTGACGAATTGCTCCATTTCGAGCAATGGAAGGAGGATATAATGCTATATACCAGCCTTAATCCAGACCCAATAATCATAGATAAGATTGCAATGCTGGGTTCCCCTGAAATGTTGGAGAACTATATTAAGGATGGTAAAGAGACTTTGCCAAAGAACACTTATGATGCTCTCTCTGGCGTAGTTCAAGCAATGAAGTCCATCCATGCCTTGTGCTTTGACCTCAACCAAGAGTCCAAAGGTAAGTTCAAATATCTTGTTAACGAGTTTGCTTACGAGGAAGCTGCCGACCTTTTCGATCGTGCAGTTAGTGCAGGTTATCTCACCGCTGAGTACCAGCCTAAAGGTGACACAGACTTATACACACTAAAGATTCTCGCCTTTGCCATAGGTGAAATGCTGCACCTCACCATGCGCCACAAATGGTCACATTTCGAGGAGCAATGGAATATCGACAAATCGAACAAGCTTTCATCACTCCCTGTAACAGAAAAGCAATTCAAACGGAACGAGAAAGTGATGAAACTCTATCCAGAAGTTGATTTCTCAGAACTCACTCAACCTAATGAAGAGAGATATTTTGATGCAGTCTATGGTTCACGACGAGTCCGAAGTCTATATCAAGATCTTCACGACAAAGGCTATATTAGCCCGGACACTACAGTCGATGCTTTCCTTAGCATCTTCAATCTCGGAGAACAAACCACGAGAAAACCCATCGAATGGATTAAGAGCCAGCGCCACCTCTCTTACTTTATCTTTTTCGCTTTCTCGAAAACGAACAAAGATTATTGGGAGAAAGCAAAAGCTTGTTTCAGTATCAACGGACAGGCTCCCAATCGAGGAAGTCTTGTTACAGGACTTACCGCATTAAAAAAGCGACCAGACTATGCAGTCTTTGATGTTGA
>CAMJKP010000069.1 GCA_946406435.1 uncultured Prevotellaceae bacterium
ACCTTGCCGATGTGAAGACCACCATGAAGAATGGCGGTGGAGCTATTATGGCTATAGGTCGTGCTAGCGGAGAACATCGTGTTCAGAAAGCCGTACTCAATGCCTTGCAGTCGCCTCTGCTCTATGGCTCAGATATTAGTAAGGCTACGCGCATCCTCTTCAATATCTACACCAGTTCGGAGCATGAACTCTTTGTTGACGAGCTTGAGGAGATAGATGCCTTTATGGATGAACTCGATCCTGCTATAGACGTTATCTGGGGTATGGCTACCGATGATACCCTCGATGAGGATGCGAAGATTACAATTCTTGCCACAGGCTTTGATAATACTTTGCCTATAAGGAAACGAGATGATGATGATATCTCTATGGATGAGATTATCAACGAGATATATGGGGAAAGAAAGAAAAAGATTCCTGTTTCCGTATCATCTCAGACAACGGTACCTGTAGGGCAGGCTATAAGTCTTGGAGGTGAGGAGGAAGAACATGAGCCTACTCCTCTGAACGAGAATATAGATAAAGTAGAAAACGAGAGTTCAGAAGATCCTTCACGCGCTTTTTTCAATAGGGTCAAGAACAGATTCCTACAAGGTCTCTCATCTTTAACCAAGGAAGAGTAATGAGCATAGTTGATAGCTCGACATCCGAAAAGGTAAGTCAAATCGCGGAGCAATTACGTGTTCTCTCGGAAGAACTTCGTCGGGCAGGTCGTTATGACCTCCTGCTCGAAGCAATAACCGTGCCTGCTCTTCAGCAACTTAATATCGAGGCTGCCAAGGAAAGGCTAAGTCCGCTTGTCATAACGAGCGACTACCGTTTCCTCTTGCCAAACTACGAGAAGGATGTTGAACTATCTCCAATCAACAAGGCTCTTTATATATTCTTTCTCAATCATGAAGAGGGCATAGAATTCAAGTGCCTTAGCGATTATCGCGAAGAACTCATAGCCCTTTATCGCAAGGTGGGCAATAGGGTGAGTGATGATATTATCTGCGAATCAATTGACCGTCTTGTCAATCCTCTCGACAACTCCATTAATGAGAAGTGTGCCCGTATCAAAAGCGCATTTGCCAAGTGCATGGATAGCTACCAGCTAAACTATTATGCGATTTCCAAACATTCCGTCCGTCAGGTGGAGGGTAGTAACCGCATCTGGTATGACAGAAGAAGGACAATCACACTACCAAGAGAACTCGTGCAAATGGCATATAGTTAGAATCTTAGAATTTCCGACTCTCTTGCTCGGATTATTGTCTCAACACCATTAATGTCTTTCTTGCCGGGCTCCCATTTCGGCATTTCTCTTATAAGGCGTAAAGCCTCCTCTTCACATTCTTCTTTGATGTTGACATTTCTTTCAATTCTAACGTCAGAGATAGAGCCGTCTTTCTCTACCGTGAATTCTACCCATATCGTACAGCCTCCTTCGTTTTTGTCTTTTTTGTTGTTTTCTGAAATAGGGATTCGTCTGTTCTCTTCTATGTACTTTTCGAATGCTTTGTAATCACCAGGAAACTTAGGCCTTTCTGCTGAATATGATGGTCTGAAAATATAGTTTTCGGGAGCCTGACAAGTCTTAGAAGTTATTATGCACCCAGTTTTATCTTTATCTACAGAAATTTCCCTGTTAGGAAAACGTTTTGGAAGTTCATTCTCAAGTTCTGGTGAGATTCTGCCTCTAATGTCGATTTTGTCAATCTTCAGAGTATCCATCCAGTCCGGTATTATTACTTTATGAGTAAAGTGCATTTTGAGCTTGGGTAGATAATCTATATGCTTGAGTTCTTCTGGCACATAAGTCATTATGTGCAACTCCTCTCCTTTAGCAAGCCTTTCTTCTATTGTCGGTCCATTGCTCTCGCACACCATCCACCCAATTATGGGACGCATGGTGTGAGTATTGTTATCAACATCAATACCTACTAATCCTGCAACCATATCCATAGGTGTATTACTGATGGTATTACCATGGCCATCAAGAACCTTATAGGTGAATGGAGCACTTGCTACATTTGGAAGCATCAGATTTGTTTCGCACGATACCTTTCTTGGAGTTCGTCCATTTTTGTCGAAAGGCATAAGTTTCAAGAACCATCCGTCTACATACGTTGGCTCATCATCACCCCAACCTGCCATACAGCCAAGTTCTCGCATCTCATTAGGACGTAGTTTCATCACAATATTCTGCCAGAAAGCCCTGTTTGGTTTGCCCTCTGCTGCTGCCACAAACTCATTCAGAATAGGTGTGAGGTCATTCACCCACCAACCAAGGCCATAGTTCCTGAGATTCTCAGTCTTCTGTATCACTTTCTTCCAGTCTTCAGGTGTGCCTTCTATTGTTATGGATGGAATACCGCAGACAATACGAAGAACTACAAAATCAAAATATTTCTTTACAGAACTCATCAAGATAATCTGTGATGCTATGCGCTCAGTCTTTCCTGTGGTAGAAAAATCTGCCCTCATCATATCAGCAATATTATCTTTCGTGTTCTCGGCTATCTGTTTGTCAAAACCATCAAGAATGTCATCCCATTTCACGTCTGGTGAATATAAATCCTGTTTTGACTCTATGGCAAGAGTCGTTTTTCCTTGGTGAGAAACAATTCTGTCTCTCATAGCCTCAGGGATAAGGTTCACATAATGGCTGAATCCTTGACTGATAACTGTCCAAATGATATCTGGTGACAATACCAAGCTATAGTGGTTTGCGTATGCCTGTACCAGACAATTAAAAAATATTGAATGGCTAGGAATATACATCTCTTTTGTCCCCCAACTTGTAGATATCACTTTTCCCGTTTTTTCCTTGTCTGCCCAATAGCTGGCAATAATATTACCATTGTATACTTTGATATTGTCACTTTTTGCTTGTAGTTCTCCATCCACCACAAACGTGTGTGACACATTTTGTGCCACAGAAATATTTGAAATACTAAGTGCTATTATTGCAAGGTGTAGAAATCTTCTAATTCTCATATTTTTGAATTTTGATGCAAAGATATAAAAACATGATGATATTTCCAACTATTCTCGTGTTTTTTTGAAAAAGCAATCAGATGTTTTTTGCAAGACTCATCAAGGTAAAGCGATTTTTTCCATGAGTTTTATTACTGTATTTCTTCCTTATGATTCTCTACTCTTCCTCTTAAGATAATCCATCGATTGTCCATCGATAATCCATCGATAATCCATCGATACTCCATCGAAACGATGGACTAACGATGGAGCAGTGATGGAGCAGCTTCAGAAGAAGAGCCTTGTTTTTTCCTTGTGTCAGGCAATTGTCAGACAAATGTCAGGCAAAAAAAATGGCATTTATCGGTTTTGTCGTTAATTTTGCAGACAAAAAGATAATAGATGAAAAAAATATGAAGGCACTTCTTGCATTACTTGTTCTTTTTGTTTGTATGTCTTTCACGGTGGATTATCTGTGGATAGGATGTGGTATTGATATTGATGAAGCCAATGTGTTTGAGAAGGTTATCAATGATTCAAATATGATATCTTTTACTGACGATATGTATGGCTATACTATATCCTATCCCGATTTCTTCCAGCCGGCAGAAGATAATACTAAAGGCGAAAACCGTTTTAACTATAATGGAAGAACCGACATTATGATTGAAACAACGGTTATTGCTTCCGTAGAATATCAGAAAGTACATTCTGATAATATCAAATACGTAAGGGATAGTTTGATTATGGATGGAGACTATACAGAGGGAAACAGCACGTGGGAGAATATGCGATTTCATACAAAAGCCGTTCATTCTGGCAAATTATGGATAACATATACGCTGGTATTTAATAAGGAGTTTGAGGGTTCTCTGCAACGAATGATAAGTATTATAGACCAATGGAATCCGACTGAATGTTAGGGGCTTGATTTTTGTCTTTTTTCCAAAAATATTTGGAGGCTCCTTGTGCTGGCTGTACAGAAGTTGATGAGATGAGGATATGCAAATCCGTTGTAGGTCCGTTGTAAGTCCGCTCTTCCTCCGTACCAAAGTCGGTGCAAAGTCGGTGCAAAGTCGGTGGGGAAGCGGAGGATCATCGACTTTGGTACGGAGGAAGAGCGAAGGATTAACGAATTATCAACAATATTTGCTGTTTTTCAATATCTTTTCAAGACGGGTATAGGTGTCTTCTTGTAACTGATGCAACTGAGGTGCATGCATCTCAGTTGCAAACGATATCTCTTTCGAAAAAAATATTAGAAAAAAATTGCAAGTTTCATGGATTTTATTTATCTTTGCAGAGAAAATGAATTAACAATTAATAATTAACAATTAACATGCCTGTCGGAGTAGGGCTGTTGGGTAAAACTTTCTGCGAATCCTATGTTAATTGTTTATTATTCATCGCTAATTTAGAACTTCGGGGTGTGGCGCAGTTGGTTAGCGTACGCGTCTGGGGGGCGTGTGGTCGGCAGTTCGAGTCTGCTCACCCCGACTATGAGAAGAAGAAGGAACAAGAGACTGAGCTTCGGTTTTGTGAACTGTGTTCTCGCCCTTGCTCTGGTGGTTGCCACTATCGTGGTGACTCAGACAAGTGCCTTGCAGTATCTCAAGGAAAAACTCGCTGGCGGTAGCGAGAAGAACATGGTGGCTGCTATGCCAATTCCTGGAAAAGCAAGGATGGGTGACGTGAGACCGTTGATTACTCTCAAAAATGCTGTGAAAGGCAGAAAAAATGGCCAACTGCTTGTGAAGACAGGGTATGTGTTGTATTTCAACTATGAAAGGAACAACCCAGACTGGGTAGCGTGGGAGCTTACTTCGGATGAGGCTTATGGTAGGCTTGACCGCGATGGCTATGAATTTGTTTCTGATGATGCTTTGCCTTTGGCAAATCGTGTTGCGTTCTTTGATTATAAAGGCACTAAATATGACAGAGGACACATGTGTCCGGCAGGTGACATGAAATGGAGTCCTGCTGCGATGCGCGACTGCTTCTATATGTCGAATGTCTGTCCGCAGGATCGTGAACTCAACCATGTTTCTTGGGAACGTCTAGAATCTGCTTGCAGAAGATGGGCTAAGAAGATGGGCAGTATATATATTATATGCGGTCCTGTGTATTGGAAGAAAGTTCCTGAGTATATAGGAGTCAGTCATCGTGTGGCTGTTCCTGACGGCTTCTTCAAGGTCGTAGCATGTCTGAAGAAAGGTAAGGAGAAGGGTATCGCCTTCTACTACGATAATACGGACGTGAGTCAGCCGATGAGAAAGGCTGTGAGGAGTATCGACCAGATTGAGAAGATGACGAGACTCGACTTCTTCAGCGAATTGCCTGATGGTATGGAAAACAGAATTGAGGCAATGCGAGATCTGAATGAGTTTGAAGAAAGACGCTATCCTGCCCGTCGGGGATCCTCCCCCATAAAGGGAGAAGAGGCTGGCGCTGTACGAAGATATATTAAATAGAATTTCAAATGTCTAAAGGCAAAAGACAAAAGTCTTTCGACTCTTGCCATTAGCCTTTAGTCTTAAAATAAATTTTTTAATCTAAATAATTAAAACCAAGACTCTGGCAATCCGTTCTGCGCCAGCCTCTTGCCCTTACGGGGAAAGATGCCCGTAGGGCAGACTTGCGAAGCTTGATGAGCTTTGCGAATAAAGGGGTTGTAGAATCGGAAGGGTCCTATCTACTATGAATGATCTATTAACATGGTTTCAAGGGCTAGAGCCCGCTGCGCAGGTTTTCTGGGGCTGCGCTATCGTTTCGTCCACTATATTCTTGGTACAGGCTATCCTTACGATGATAGGCATGGATCATGATATGGACTTTGATGTTGGTGACTTCGACGGTAACACTATGGACACGGGTGGGGCGGTAAGTCTGTTCTCCATCCGTTCGCTCGTGAATTTCTTCGTGGGATTCGGTTGGGCAGGTGTCAGTTTCTATGACGACATAAGCAGTAAGGCTGTGCTTTACTTCCTAGCTATCTGCGTGGGCTGTCTGTTCTCGTTTGCTACAGTCTTCCTTATTAGGAAAATGAAGAAACTGGAGCATAACGGAGCATATAAGATTGCCGATTGCGTGGGCAAGAATTGTGACGTGTATCTCCGCATCCCTGCTGCTGGCGAGGGAAAGGGTAAGGTGCAGATTAGTCTGAACGGAAGCATCCACGAGTTTGATGCCGTAAGCACAGGCGAGGCTCTCGCTACTGGTAAGAGAGTGAAGGTCGTGGCTGTGGAAGGTACGGTTTTGACGGTGGAGTAAGAGACCCCTTCCCGTCCTGCGGACACCCTTCCCCGTAAAGGGGCAGGGGGCTAGCGCAGTACGAAGAATTAAAATTGAATTATCATTAAATTATTAATCTAAATAAAAACAAGGACTCTGGCAATCCGTTCTGCGCCAGCCTCTTGTCCCTTACGGGGAAAGATGCCCCATAGGGGCAGAAAGGGGTTGTAGAATCGGATGGAGTCTTAATTAATATGGAAATGGCATTACCAATTGTTGGCGTAATAGTACTTGTGGTACTCTTCGCTGCTGTAATCAATCGCTATCGTCGTTGTCCTTCGGATAAGATTCTCGTTATCTATGGTGGCAGCGCAAGTAAGAAATCGGCTAAGTGCGTTCATGGTGGAGGCGCCTTCGTGTGGCCTATCATCGAGGACTATGCGTATCTGTCGTTGACACCTATCAGTATTGATGCGAACCTCACCAACGCCTTGTCTCGTCAGAATATCCGTGTGGATGTGCCTTGTCGATTCACCGTAGGTATCTCTACTGATGATGAGTGTATGACTGCTGCTGCAGAGCGCTTGCTCGGACTCACAGCTCAGCAGATTCAGGAACTCGCACGTGATATCCTCTTTGGTCAGCTGCGTCTGGTTATCGCAACAATGAGTATCGAGGAACTGAACTCTGACCGTGATAAGTTCCTTGAGGCTATCTCTGGTAACGTGGAGGTTGAGTTGAAGAAGATTGGTCTTCGACTCATCAACGTAAACGTAACCGATATTAATGACGAGTCTGGATATATTGAGGCTCTTGGTCAGGAGGCAGCTGCAAAGGCTATCAACGAGGCTAAGGTTCGTGTGGCTGAGCAGGATAAGCTTGGTCAGACAGGTAAGGCAAAGGCAAACAACGAGGCTAAGGTGTCTGTGGCAGAGCAGGATAAGCTTGGTCTTATCGGTGAGGCTGAGGCACAAAAGGAAACACGTATCCGCACATCCGAGGCTAATGCAAAGGCTGTTGCTGGTGAGAACCAGGCAAAGGTTGAGATTGCGAACTCAGATGCAGAGCGTCGTTCTGCTGAGGCTGAGGCACAGCGTAAGGCTGTTGCTGCCGAGAAGATAGCACAGGCTAAGGCTCTTGAGGAGGCTTATGCAGCAGAGCAGAAAGCCGAGGAAGCTCGTGCTGAGCGTGAACGTAGTACTCAGGCTGCTAACGTGCTTGTTGCACAGGATATTGAGAAGAAACGTATTGTCATCTCTGCTGAGGCTGATGCTGAGCAGCGTCGTGTTACAGCAAAGGGTCAGGCAGATGCTCTTGCTATTAACGCAAAAGGTGAGGCTGACGCTGTAGCTATCAAGGCTCAGGGTGAGGCTGAAGCAATCAAGGTGAAGGCTCAGGGTGAGGCTGCTGCCATCTATGCTAAGATGGAGGCTCAGGCTAAGGGTCTTTATGAACAGCTCTCTAAGCAGGCACAGGGTTACGACAAGATGATTCAGGCTGCAGGTGGCGATGCTACAAAGGCTTACACTCTGCTCTTGCTTGAAAAACTCCCAGAACTTGTTAAGACTCAGGTTGAGGCTGTCAAGGGTATCAATATCGACAAGGTTACTGTTTGGGACTCTGGTGCAAATACCGATGGTAAGGGATCTACTGCCAACTTCGTTAGCGGACTCATGAAGTCTGTACCTCCATTGCAGGATCTCTTTGATCAGGCAGGTATGTCTCTACCTACCTATCTCGGCAAGAAAGCTGAGGAGCAGAATGCTGAGGCACAGAAAGAAGAGGAAGCTAAGAATGAATCAGAAACGGAATAAACTTTCGGAAAGCAAATGAATAATATTTTCCCCAAGACTTTAATCAGGTCTTGGGGATTTTTACTTGTGACCGTTTTTGTTGAAATAGAAATAAAAATCTGTGTTGTAAACATTTGTTTTTTGCAAAAATATTATTATCTTTGCATCCGCAAATAACTCCCGCTAATAGAATTGATTTTGTGGGATGTGTAAAATTGTATATCGTAAATGGTAAACTGTAAATCTTTATTTATGCGTTTTTGGCCGGACGTATTGGTGGTGGCGCTCTTCGCAATCATCTCGTTCGCCTATTTCTTCCCTGCCGATACTGAAGGCAGAATCCTTTTCCGTCACGACTCTTCTGCGGGACGTGGATTGGGACAGGAGACATCTGAGTATTATCAGAAGACTGGTGAGAAATCTCGCTGGACGGGTAGTGCGTTCTGCGGTATGCCTACTTATCAGAGTGCTCCGTCGTATGAGTCGTCAACGACTCTTAACAACGTGATGAATGCCTATCACTTGTGGTTGCCAGAGAATGTGTGGTACGTGTTTGCGTATCTCCTCGGCTTCTACATCCTTCTGCGTGCATTCGACTTCCGTTGGTATTTGGCTTCACTTGGTGCCGTGATATGGGCTTTCTCAAGCTATTTCTTCATCATCATAGCTGCGGGACATATCTGGAAGGTGATGGCTCTGGCTTATCTCCCTCCTATGATTGCGGGCGTACTGCTGGCATATAAGGGAAAGTATCTTTCAGGATTGATAGTGACTGGCATTTTCTCAGCCTTTGAGGTGAATGCCAATCACGTGCAGATGACGTATTACTACCTCTTCATCATCGCATTCCTCATCATGGGTTTCCTCGTCGATGCTATCCGTCAGAAGAAATATGTACACTTTGTCAAGGCTACTGCCGTGTGTGCCATAGGTGCTATATTGGGTATTGGAGCTAATATCTCGAACCTGTACCACACTTGGGAGTATCAGAAGGAGAGTATGCGCGGTAAAAGCGAGTTGGTGAAGGCTGATACAGGTAATCAGACATCTTCAGGTTTGGAGCGTGACTATATCACCCAATGGAGCTACGGCTTGAGCGAGACATGGACTCTGCTCGTGCCTAATACTAAGGGTGGCGCTTCGGTTTCTCTCTATGCCAACGAAATTGCACAAGAGAAGGCTAACCCTATGTATGTCCAGATATATCAACAGATTGGGCAGTATTGGGGAACTCAGCCAGGTACGAGCGGTCCGGTTTATGTGGGTGCTTTCGTACTTCTGCTCTTCATTCTTGGACTTTTCATCGTCAAAGGTAGCATAAAGTGGGCTTTGCTTGCTGCTACAATATTGTCAATATTATTGTCTTGGGGTAGAAATTTCATGCCGTTCACGGATTTCTTCATCGACTATGTACCGATGTATGCCAAGTTCCGTACGGTGGCATCAATCCTCGTGATTGCGGAGTTTACCATTCCGTTCCTTGCTATGCTTGCTCTGAAGAAGTTTATCGAGGATCCTGAGTGCGTGAAGTGTAAGCGTTTCCCAAAGCTCAACTTCCTGTATCTCTCACTCGGCTTGACAGGTGGCATAGCTCTGCTCTTTGCCCTTATGCCAACGTTATTCTTCGACGAGTTTGTTAGTCCTTCTGAGATGAGAGCATTGTCACAGTTCCCTCCAGAGGAGTTGAATCCGCTTCTTGCAAACCTCAAAGACATCCGCGTGGCAATCTTCCAGGCTGACTGCTGGCGTAGTGTATTCATCATCCTTATCGGCTTTGCTGCTCTCTTTGTGTATAAGTTGAAGAAGATGTCTGCAGGGATGATGGTGGCTATCATTACTGTCCTCTGCCTCGTGGATATGTGGCAGGTGAACAAGCGTTATCTCTATGACGATATGTTTGTGAGTGACACCATCCGTACAGCTCCGCAGGAGATGACAGAGACCGACAAGCAAATTCTTGAGGATAAGGATATTGATTATCGTGTACTTAACTTCGCGAGCAACACCTTTAACGAGAATGAGACTTCTTATTTCCATAAGAGTATCGGTGGCTATCATGCAGCTAAGCTCCGTCGCTATCAGGAACTCGTGGAGAGGTATATCTCTCCAGAGATGCAGAAGGCTATGAGTGCGGTTGTGGATGCTCAGGGTGATATGCAGAAGGTGAATGGTGATTCTGTATATCCTATTCTGAATATGCTCAATGCCAAGTATTTCATCATGCCGCTTCAGGGCGGTGCTACCACTCCTGTATTGAACCCACACGCAATGGGGGCTGCATGGATGGTAAGTGAGGTGAAGTATGTGGATAATGCCAATCAGGAACTTGATGCTATCGGTAATATCAACCTCCACAATGTGGCTGTAGCTGATAAGAAGTTTGAGGGTGTGCTTGGCAAGAGCGTGGCTCAGGATTCTACATCAATGGTAAAGATTACATCCTACGCACCAAATGAGCTTAGGTATGACGTAAGTTCAAAGAACGGTGGAGTAGTGGTATTCTCAGAGGTGTATTATCCAGGATGGACTGCTACCGTTGACGGACAACCTGTAGAGGTCGGTCGTGTGAACTATGTGCTCCGTGCCATCAACGTAAAGGGTGGCAACCATAAGGTAGTACTTGAGTTCCGTCCAAAGACCATCGGTACAACTGAAGCTATTGCCTACGGCAGTCTCGTGGCATTGGTAATCGCAATCGCCGTATCATTGTTCCTTACCTACCGGAAAAAGCAAGCTTAAGAACCTCATAGCTCAGAAATGAAAGAAATCCCCCTTTCCGCTCAAGCAGAAAGGGGGATTTCTTTGTGTTATCCTTATGCTGTGGCTTCTTGCATGATCTTGCTAAAGCCTTTTGCCCAAGCTTCCCAGCTCAGGTGTTCGTTGAAGAGTTTCAAGGCTCCTTCATGCAGTGATGGCATTCGACCGGTATTGATGTCGTTGAGAATCTGATCGGCAAATGCATCAGCCGATGAGCCCTCAGGTAGCGCAAAGCCGTTTACACCGTTTACTACATAGTTGCCAGCTCCACCCGTGAGGTAGGTATAGCATGGCAATCCTGCTGCTGCCGCCTCAGAATAGACTATGGCACCACATTCAGCCTTGGTTGGCAATAGGAATATATGGGCACGTTCGTATAGGCTCAGGTATTTGTTGTAGTCTTCAACTTTATTTTTATTGAGATAACCTATGAAGTCTATATAATCTTTTCCCTTGCAAATCTTTGGAAGTTTTTTGGGACCAACTACAATCAATTGTGCATCGATGCCGTTACTTCTCAGTTTCTCTACCGCTTTCACGGCAATATTGCCACCTTTGCGTCCCCAGGTAACGCCGGAGAATAGTATCTTGAGCTGTCCACCATTGTATGTCTGTCCTTTCTTTATGTCCTTGGTGTCGATGTTAGGACCGAATTCTAGAATGTGGCATTTGCTACTGTCGCAATGGTAGTAGTTGAGCAATCCGTCGTTTGCCCACTTAGACGAGCGTATGTTTACGAATGCCTTCTGTGCAGCCTCGGCATCCATTTCAATGGCCATCTGCTTCGATTTCTTGGTGATATTGTGGTAATAGTAGCCAAGCATATCGGGGACGACATAACCAGAGACATTGACGAACGGCTTCCCACTCTTGGAGAAAAGGGCAATCTGTGCCCCGCGTGGGAAAAACAGGTAGTCACACTTCTTTATTTCGGGACACTTGTCAATCTCTTTCGCCCATGCTTTTGCTAATGGGCGGAAATGAAATCTGGACATCAGTCTTTTCCTGCAGGGCATGTATTTCCAGCTATTTGTTGAATGGATAAGGAAATTCCAGCCCATAACGGAATAATCAAGTAGGCGGTTTCTTAAACGAGTGTTGTAGGGAATCCATCTTACTTCAAAGCCTGCCATTTCTACAGCTTCCCTAAGCTTATAGACCGTGCCGCTCCAAGCTACTTTGTTGTGAAAGGGATCGTAGTCAGAGACAAAGCCAATAACTTTTTTTTCGTTCATTTTGTTTAGTGGTTAATTGGGGAAAGGGATATTTATTTTTGAGATATTGAACAAATCCCTTATTTTTATACATTTACCTTTTATTAATGATATGCAAAGGTACTAATAAAATTCCAAAAAAATATATCTATGTGCGATTTTTTTTATAGCCATGGAGTAATTTGTAGTTCTGCCTTATTAATAAAAAATTGTGTGCAGTACAGATTTTTACTCAAATATTTGTCCATCTCGCAGAAAATGAGTAATTTTGCACCCGTTTTCGAGAAAACACTGAAAAAATACATATTATGCAGGATATTAGAAATATTGCGGTTATTGCGCATGTTGACCACGGAAAGACCACATTGGTTGATAAAATGATGTTGGCAGGAAAGCTGTTCCGTGAGGGACAGAATAATTCTGACCAGGTACTTGACGCAAACGACCTTGAGAGAGAGCGTGGAATTACGATTCTTTCAAAGAACGTATCAATTAATTGGAAGGGGACAAAAATCAATATTCTTGACACACCAGGACACTCAGACTTTGGTGGTGAGGTAGAGCGCGTGCTGAATATGGCAGACGGTTGTCTGTTGCTCGTGGATGCCTTCGAGGGACCTATGCCTCAGACTCGCTTCGTGCTTCAGAAAGCCTTGCAGATGGGATTGAAACCTATCGTGGTTGTCAATAAGGTAGATAAGCCAAACTGCCGTCCAGAGGAAGTTTATGAGATGGTTTTCGACCTTATGTTCTCGCTCAATGCAACAGAGGATCAGCTTGACTTCCCTGTTGTCTATGGTTCAGCAAAGAACGGTTGGATGGCTGAGGATTATAATGTTCCTACAGACAACATCGACTACCTGCTTGACAAGATTGTGGAGGTAATTCCTGCACCAGAGCACCTTGAGGGTACTCCTCAGATGCTTATCACATCGCTCGACTATTCTAACTATACCGGTCGTATAGCCGTTGGCCGCGTTCATCGTGGCGAGCTTAAGGAAGGCATGAACGTGACTATCGCACATCGTGACGGCACTTTCGAGAAGACGAAGATAAAGGAACTTCACGTATTCGATGGTATGGGCCACGCAAAGGTGGAGAGCGTTCAGAGTGGTGATATCTGTGCTATCATCGGTCTTGAGAGGTTTGAGATTGGTGATACAATCTGTGACTTCGAGAATCCGGAGGCTATGACTCCTATTGCCATTGATGAACCTACCATGTCAATGATGTTTACCATTAACGACTCACCATTCTTCGGTAAGGAGGGTAAGTTCGTCACCTCACGTCATATTAATGACCGTTTGCAGAAGGAACTGGAAAAGAACCTCGCCCTTCGTGTTCAGCCTTTCGAGGACTCAACGGATAAATGGGTTGTTAGTGGTCGTGGCGTGCTTCATCTCTCTGTGCTCATCGAAACTATGCGCCGTGAGGGCTATGAACTTCAGGTTGGTCAGCCAACCGTTATCTATAAGGAGATAGACGGTGTGAAGTGTGAGCCTATTGAGGAACTCACCATTAACGTGCCAGAGGAATTCTCAAGCAAGATGATTGATATGGTTACTCGCCGTAAGGGTGAGATGACATCAATGGAGAGTCAGGGTGATCGCGTGAACATTGAGTTCGAAATACCTTCACGTGGTATTATGGGACTTCGTACTAACGTTCTCACGGCTTCACAGGGTGAGGCTATTATGGCTCACCGTTTCAAGGAGTATCAGCCGTTCAAGGGCGAGATTGTCCGTCGTGTCAATGGTAGTATGATTGCGCTTGAGACAGGTACAGCCTTCGCATATTCAATAGACAAGCTTCAGGATCGTGGTAAGTTCTTCATTGATCCGGGTGAGGATGTTTATGCAGGTCAGGTGGTTGGTGAGCATATTCACGAAATCGACCTCGTAATCAACGTTACAAAGGCAAAGCAGCTCACAAACGTTCGTGCTTCTGGTACTGATGATAAGGCTCGCATCATTCCTCGCACGGTTCTCTCTCTTGAGGAATGTCTTGAGTATATCAAGGAAGACGAGATGGTGGAGGTTACTCCGCAGTCAATGCGTATCCGTAAGATTATCCTCGACCACAACGAAAGGAAGAAGGCAAGTAGAGCCTAAGCCATGCCTCTTTTGAAAAGAATAATATAATAAAAATCCCTCAGGCAAAACTGCTTGAGGGATTTTTTGTATTCCTTTGGAATTAGAAATTATTGGTGTCCGGCAAACGACACAAAGCATGTCCGAAGTACACGAGACACAGAACTTCGGATATGCTGTTTCTACGGTAAGCCACTATTTCATAATCCCAGAAAAACGTGTTGGTAACAAGTAACGGGTAACAATAAGAAAAATAGTATAATAAACTGCCTATATTTTATTATTCTATATATAATAAGGTATATAAACTCCTTAGAAATATTCTGTAAAATTTTGGCATACACAAAAATCCTTATTGTTACCTGTTACTTGTTACTGACCGTGATTTTGCTTGCCTATTGAGCGAGAATGTAATATTGTAAGCTAAAGATAATGAGGCTGTTATATACAATCAGAGGATAGAATATAGGC
>CAMJKP010000070.1 GCA_946406435.1 uncultured Prevotellaceae bacterium
TGAGCCTTATGCTCGCTCTTTTGTGTGTAGTTTCTCTTGGTTTTACATCTTGTGGAGATGACGATGATGATGATCTGCCTGCAAAGCCTGTCATTACATTGACGGAAGTAGGTCACGATAATAGCAAGCATGCTCATCCTGGACATGATTTACATCTTGAGGCAGATGTTGTTGCTGAAGGTCTTATCAAGAGTATCAACATCGAGATTCATCAGGAGAACGGTGGTACGATGAAGATTGAGAAAGCGTATACTGATGGCAAGTATATCGGTGTTCGAAATACTGAGTTCCACGAGCATATTGACATTCCAGAGAATGCCCCATTAGGCGAGTATCATCTTCACTTCGTAGTGACAGACAATAGCGGTCAGCAAACTGTTGCTGAGAGTGATATTGAACTTGTAGAGGATGATGGAGATGATGAGGACGAGCACGAGCATCATCACGAGTAGAGTAAAGTAGAAAGTGTAAAGTATATGAAATTGAACAAGAAATATTTATCTCTAATGCTGCTGTGCGCACTCAGTGCGTGCGGCAGCTCTGATGACGATGAGGATTCAAAGGATATGACCTATCCAGTCATCAACACAACTGATATTGTAGCAGTTCCTGCCGAGTGTGAAGTCTATAAGCGAGGTGACGTGATTCCTTTCAATCTCCTGTTCACGGATGATACCGAGTTGGGTGCCTATAACATCGAGATTCATCATAATTTCGACCACCATACTCATAGTACATCATCTGTGGAGTGTCCTATGGAAGCACAGAAACAGCCAGTTAAGCCTTGGGTGTATAATCAGGACTTCACTATTCCTTCTGGGCAGAAATCATTCACAGCGCGTCATGATATTGCTATTCCTTCCGACATTGATACTGGTGATTATCATTTCATGGTTCGCCTTACTGACCGTGCAGGTTGGCAGCAGATACATGCTGTAGCAATCAAGATAACGGAGTAATTGAAATTTGGCAAACAAAAAAGCTGGGGCGGTAAAATGCCACTCAGCTTTTTTTATTCGTATGAATTGTCTGTGATTACTTCTCGTAGCACTTGAAAATGCTGTCAACGGTGTTAGTGTCCATCTTCTTTGTGAAGAGACTAACGATAGCAACAACGATGAAGCCACCAACCATAGCAACTGCACCGCAGTCGATTGGGTTGAGCAAAGAGTTGCTGAGCATCATGTTGACTACTGTGAGACCTACACCCCATGCGAAGCAAGCCCATACGCTGGCGGTTGTTACGCCTCTCCAGTAAAGTCCGAGCATGAATGGAGCGAGGAAGGCGCCTGCAAGAGCACCCCAGGAGATACCCATAAGCTGTGCAATGAACTGTGGCGGGTTGAGGGCAATCATGAGTGAGAGGGCAATGAAGAACACAATGAGAACTCGCATGATCACAACCTTTCTGCGCTCAATCTTCTCTGCAACCTCATCGTCAATCTCACCACCCTTAACCTCATCGTCAGTTGACTTCTTATCACGATAGATAAGGTCGAGAGTCATTGTTGAAGAAGAGGTGAGTACGAGACTTGCAAGCGTTGACATTGATGCAGAGAGCACAAGAAGCACTACGAGGGCGATAAGTACGTCTGGCAATGTCTCAAGCATAGAAGGTACGATAGAGTCAAAAGCGTATTTATGCTTTTCTGGAGAGAAAGCTGGCTCTGGGTAGAGTCGGCCGAAACTTCCGATGAAATAGCAACCACCAGAAACGATGAGCGCAAAGATTGTAGAGATAATAGTTCCGCGCTTGATAGCACTTTCATCTGTGATAGAATAGAACTTACCAACCATCTGTGGCAATCCCCATGTGCCGAGTGATGTGAGCACTACTACGCCGAGAAGGCTCAGAGGGTTAGGACCGAACCATGAGGCGAAGTCACCCAACTGGAATGTAGAGAAAAGTCCGCTCTTGTCTTCAAGGTCGTGTGCGGTAGGCACTTGTGCAGCCATCTTGTTTACTGCCTCAGTCAAACCACCCTGATTGTGGAGCACAACATAGATGACTGTAGTGATACCGAAGAGCATGATGATACCCTGTATAAAGTCATTTATGGCTGTTGCCTTATAACCTCCGAGAATGACATAGATAGCTGTGAGTGCTGCCATTATCATTGCGCAATATGAATAAGGTATGCCAAATCCCATCTCAAAGAGCTTTGAGATTCCCATATAGACACCTGCTGTGTATGGGATGAGGAATACAAAGGCAATAATAGAAGCCACAACACGAAGACCCTCGCTTGAGAAACGTGTGCCGAAGAAATCCGGCATTGTACGGCTCTGGATGTGCTGAGTCATCAGTTTCGTGCGACGTCCAAGAACGATCCAAGCCAGAAGTGAACCGATGATGGCGTTGCCTATACCAATCCAGGAAGCAGAGAGACCATATTTCCAACCGAACTGTCCAGCATAACCGACGAATACTACAGCTGAGAAATAGCTTGTGCCGAAAGCGAAGGCTGTGAGCCAAGGACCTACAGAGCGTCCGCCGAGCACGAAGCCGTCAACACTTTTTGCCTGTTTGCGGGAATATATTCCCACACCGATAGTCACCAATAGAAAGATGACGGTAAGAATGATTTTTATTAGCATACGACCCACCCCCTTACCCCTCCCATAAAGGGAGGGGAGTAGTTTCTACTTTTGTCAGCGGGGTGAAACTGTTTTTGTTTTAGTTATTTAATTTAAGAATTTATCGAGATTGTTTTGCACCTCCCCATTCCGTTTATCATACTAACTACTCCCTCCCCTTTATGGGGAGGGTTGGGGGAGGGGTCTGTTTTAATTAAACCTCACCTGCATTTGACACATAATTGCGTTGTTACCCTTCTTTATGAACTCGCCATTTGCTGTGTATGCGCTCTTATAGACATACTGAACTTGGAAGCGGCATCTCTTGAAGTACCACCACTGGAAACCGAAGATAGCCTTGTGCTGATCCATATCGAGTGCTTTGTTGAAATTGAAATAGTCGTAGGAACCTACGAGGTCAAATTTCTTTGGAACAAGAGGCACGCAACCTGTGATGTACCAACCACGACTGAGAGCATTTCCGTCCTTACCCTCAAGATACTCTCCGTGTACGTTGAAAGGCTTTGACTTGTAGTCGAAACCTATGCTGTAACGGTTACGCTTATAGTTCTGTCCTATCTCTATTTCCGGGTTGTAGATTGATTTTGCTATTGCATGACCTTTACCTAACTGACCTGTTGCTATAAGGTTGAGACCTTCTACAGGACTAACCTCCAAGCGTCCGATTACATCCTTCGCGTTGTTACCATCCTTCTTGTTGATACCCTGTCCGTTCATCACGTCAACCTCGTATTTAACCTTTCCTTCGGCAAACTCACCCAGAATGGCAGCACCGAGGTCACGACCGTACTGAACGCCGAGAAGTGGGTCAGAGCCACAACCAGAGAGGTATGTCACACCTTCAGAATATACATCAATAGCCTCCATATCGGTAGGAGACAGCTTGTTCTCGTATGTACATGCGTTTTTGAACTGTCCGAAACGCACGGTAAGTGCTTTGTCGTTTGTCAGACGATAATCAGTATAGTATTCCTGTACCTGAGAGTTGAAATCGTGCATGAACAGGAAAAACCAGCGGTCGGTTATGGCTGCATGAGCAAAGAAAAGGGTACGCTTGATGTCAAAGCTATTTGCTTTTTCACCGGCTCTGTCCCTGTCCTGGTATGTATAACCTGCCTGAGCATAGCCGTGTACGACTATTCTATCCATTACGTCAGAAAGAAATTCCTTGGTCTTGTTCTCTTCCTTTTGTTCCTGTGCTGTGGCGTAGTTAAAAGGGAAAAGACATAGCAGCACTCCAACTGCCATTTTGTAAAAGTGACTCATGTTTTTTATACCGTTTTGTTGAAAAATGTTATATTTGTTTAGATTTTTCGCGTGCAAAGATATAAAATAATAATCAGAATGGCAAATTTTTCTAAAAAATATTACTTTTATGAGTTTTATTACGATAGGTTTTATTATCTTTGTACTCGCAAAATGAAACGTGCGCCAGCTTTTATAGCTGACCAACACTTTTTGCTTCGTACGCGCCCGTGTACTCATAAATCTAATTTTTGTATAAAACCTAAATAAAAAATGTTAGACAAAAGCGAATATTTACATCCTGACAAAGAATGTCTCTCTCGACAGGAGATTGAGGCTTTGCAGCTTGAGCGCTTGAAGGCGACGGTCAAGCATTGCTACACAAATGAAGTTTATAAGAAGAAGTTTGCTGAGGCTGGTATCACACCTGATGATATCCAGACGCTTGATGATGTCCGTAAACTTCCTTTTACCACAAAGCAGGACTTGCGCGACAACTATCCATTTGGCTTTGCGTGCGTACCTCTTAGTAAATGTACTCGACTTCACTCTTCAAGTGGTACAACAGGTAATCCTACGGTTATTCTCCATACACAGAAGGATATTGACGAATGGGCTAATGCCGTTGCCCGCTGTCTGCATATGGTCGGTTTGAGACCTGATGATGTATTCCAGAACTCTTCCGGCTATGGTATGTTCACAGGAGGCCTCGGTTTCCAGCTGGGAGCAGAGCGTCTTGGAGCGCTTACCGTTCCTGCAGCAGCAGGTAACTCTCTCCGTCAGATAAAGTTCATCAAGGACTTCGGAACAACAGCCATCCATGCTGTGCCTTCATATGTTACCCGTCTTCATGAGGTAATGGTAGAGCAAGGCGTTGATCCTCGTCGTGATACTAAACTGAAGGTGCTTGTTATCGGTGCAGAGCCTCATTCAGAGGAGCAGCGCAAGCGTATCGAGAAGATGATGGGCGTTAAGGCATACAACTCATTTGGAATGTCTGAGATGTGTGGTCCTGGTGTTGCCTTCGAGTGTAAGGAGCAGAACGGACTTCACTTCTGGGAAGACTACTATATTGTAGAGATTGTTGATCCTGAGACTCTTGAGCCAGTTCCAGATGGTGAGATCGGCGAGCTTGTGCTCACAACTCTTAACCGTGAGGCTATGCCTCTGTTGCGTTATCGTACTCGTGACCTTACCCGCGTTCTTGGTCGTACTTGTCCTTGCGGACGTAATCACGTGCGTCTTGACCGTATGAAGGGACGTTCTGACGATATGATGGTGCTTCGTGGCGTTAACATCTTCCCAATCCAGATTGAGAAGATTCTTATGCAGTTCAAGGAACTTGCAACAAACTACCTTATCACTCTCACAACAGATGCCGACAACGACAACATGACCGTTGAGGTAGAGCTTGAGGAGCTCTTTACTGATGACTACCAGCGTTTGCAGAAACTTCAGAAGGATGTTACCCGTGCTCTAAAGGATGAGATTCTGCTCACTCCTCATGTGAAACTCGTTCCTAAGGGAAGCCTTCCTGTTAGCGAGGGTAAGGCTGTCAGAGTTGTGGATAAGAGAACCGTTTATCAATAAATCTAATCTATTATGACTATCAAACAACTTTCAATATTCATAGAGAACAAGAGCGGTACGCTTATCAAGGTTCTCGATATGCTCAGCAAGGCAGGTATTCAGATTATTGCCTCTACCGTTGCTGACACTCAGGAATATGGCATCTATCGTGTCATATGTGACAATCCGGCAAAGGCTTACCTTCTTCTGAAGGAAGAGGGCATAAACTTGCAACTCACCGATGTCTTCGCGCTTTACGTTGACGATAAACCGGGTGCTGCTGCAGAGACCTTGAAAACTCTTTCTAATGCTGGTATCGCAATCTCATACATCTACACCTTCCTCCTCAAAGGTCAGGGTGTGCTTGTATTCCGTACAAGTGATATGGAGAAGACCAATGAGGTGATATCAATAAATAAACTGAAGAGTGTGGTGACGTTGTGATAGAGACCCCTCCCCAGCTCTCCCCGTAGAGGGGAGAGAGTAATTAGTGTGATAAACGCAAGGGAGGACGCTATACAATCCAGATAAATTCATAAAAACAAAACAGTTTCACCCCGCTGACAATAGTGGTAACTATTCCCCTCCCTTTATGGGAGGGGCAAGGGGGTGGGTCTTTTTTATGATTATAACTCTATTACAACAGGATATAGCTTGGGCTGATCCTGCTGAAAATCAAAGGCGCAGCGAGGCAGCAATCCTTGCTGCGCCTTTGTCTGATTTGTATGTGCTCCCTGAAATGTGGAGTACAGGTTTCAATGCTGTTGATGAAGATACTACTTCTTTGTTATGGATGAAACAGATGGCAGCAAGGATGAATGCGGCTGTTGCGGGTAGTCTTTCGGTTAAGGCGGAAGATGGGACGAAGCGTAACAGGTTCTATTTCGTTATGCCTCCAACCGAAGAGTGTCCGGAAGGTAAAGTCGAGTATTATGACAAGAGACATCTTTTCTCATACGGCAAGGAGCAACTTCACTATTCTGCTGGTGAGGAAAGAAAAATCGTCAAGTGGCGTGGAGTGAAATTTCTTCTGCAGGTTTGTTATGACCTTCGCTTCCCTGTTTTTTCTCGTAACGAAATAGATAGTTGTGGCGACACTTTAAACGAAGACGTTTCTGAGTGTCTTTATGACTGTGCTTTATACGTTGCTTCATGGCCGGCTTCACGTATCAAACCTTGGCATATTTTGCTACAGGCAAGAGCGGTAGAAAATCAATGTTTTGTTGCTGCTGTCAATAGGGTGGGAGAAGACCCTAAATGCAAGTATTGCGGCGGTACGGAAATGATAGATGCGTATGGAAGGGTTGTGGCATCCTGTGCGGATGACAAAATCGCAAGTGCTACTTATGAGATCCGAATGGATGAACTTGTTAGCTTCAGGAAAAAGTTCCCGGTACTCAAAGATGCAGATTCGTTCCATTTATGCGGTAAATAATATTGCATTTACAAAATTGCTACTTTTCTGTAATGATATATGAAATATTGCATATTCGTAAATTTATAAAAGTGCTACACATAATTACAAATAATAGTTCAAATTTGTATAAAATAGCGGAAGAATAGGCTAAAAGTAGTGCGATTTTGTAAAAATATTGATTTTTCTCAAAAAAAAGTTATAAAAAATTTGCAAAGTAAATAAAAAACCATTAACTTTGCAAGCGTTATCCTGAATACAATCTTTTTACCTTAAAGAAGCTAATACCTATTGAGATTGGAACGTTCGCACTGTGAAGTGAGGACGTTTCTTGTTTTATATAGAATTCATCTTCTTTCCTCTATGTTTCATTCCTCTCTTTTCATGCATCAAAAAATGCTTGAAAACATCCTTTCCCCTATATGCTCGTGACTAATATAAAAAGGTGAAGTCTTTATGCTGTTTTGCAAGTGAAAAATGAAAGCGTTTTTACTGACTTTTTTCATAAGGAATATCCATGAAAAAGGTTCTAATTCCACACAGTTTTTACTGCCTGTTTTTGATTATAAAAACATGCTATTTTTGAACTCGTTTTTCCCTTTTGTTTCCATGTTCTTTGTTGAATGAAAAAGCAGTAAACTTACAGACCCGACAGAGTTTTCATCTTAAAAAATTTGTCGGTATTAATTTATTGTTGTAACTTTGCACCCTGAAACATTTACAATTTACCATTTACAATTTGAAAGTGTATTGAAAAATGGTACTTGGTAGATTGTACATTGTAAATGGTATATGGTACATGAAAATGTTTTGGTTTATTTTCTGTCAAGATGATCTTTTGCTTCAGAAGACAGGTGAGGGGATGTTTACTATTCCTATGGGCGAAGAACCGCCTGTTGTCTTGAAAGCATGGAATACTGTGCATAACATCACCCCTATGGATGATGGTACGCTTGTGAAGACTGTAAGGGTTGACAATCCTATAACATCACTTGAGGGTTATGAGATGTGCCCTCTCCGCCAGTCTTACTATAAGCTTCCTCGTGAACTCTATTTGAAAGCGGGTAAGTGTCACGAAATCCTTTATTGGGATCAGAACACGAAGTTCTGTGGCGTTTGTGGAGCTCCGATGAAGTTGGAAACGGATATCTCAAAGCGCTGTACTGGTTGTGGAAAAGAAGTTTGGCCACAGCTTGCAACTGCCGTCATAGTCCTTATTCATAAAGGAGAGGATGAGGTGCTGTTGGTTCGTGCCAAGAATTTCCGCAGTAAGCATTATGGATTGGTTGCCGGATTCGTTGAGACAGGCGAAACGCTTGAAGAGGCTGTATGTCGTGAGGTTTCAGAGGAAGTAGGGTTGAAGATAGCTAATATACGTTATTTCGGCTCTCAGCCTTGGCCTTATCCTTGCGGACTTATGGTAGGCTTTAATGCCGACTATGTATCAGGTGAAATAAAGATTCAGGAAGAAGAAATCACAAAGGGCGGTTGGTTCCGTAAGGATGATCTGCCAGAGATTCCGGAGAAACTCTCTATTGCCCGAATGTTGATAGATAATTGGTTGAAAGAAACATTATGAAAAAGAAAAAAACAGCATACCTCTCATCTGCGATTGGATGCTTGATTGTAGTAATAGGTATTGTGTGCTACTTCCTCTTTGCGAGTATAGCAAAGAACGAGGGCGTATCATATCTCTTCATTGATGATGATGATGATATGGATTCTGTTAGTGTAAAACTCTCCGAGATTGCCACCCCGACAGGCGTATGTGCTGTCCGTACTCTGGCTCGTCACATGGGATATACGGATAAAATCCGTACTGGTCGCTATCTCCTTGATGATGATATTAATGCCTTGCAGTTCTTCCGCAATCTGCGAAACGGGCATCAGGAGCCTCTGAAGCTTGTTATGCCAAGTGTTCGTACAAAGGCTCGTCTTGCACAGGAACTGGGTAAAGTCATGATGTTCCGCGATAGCGATTTCCTTAATGCAATAAACGATGAGGCTGTCTGCGAGAAATATGGGCTTGACACAGCTAAAATCATATCAATGTTTGTGCCTAATACCTATGAGGTATATTGGGACACTCCTGTTGACAAGTTCCTTGACCGTATGAAGAAGGAGAGTGACCGTTTCTGGAATAGCGAGCGCAAGGCAAAGGCAGAGAAACTTCACCTTAATCCTGTCGAGGTTATCACTATTGCAAGTATCATAGATGAGGAGACTGCTAATAATGGAGAGAAGCCGATGATTGCTGGTATGTACTACAATCGTCTGATGCAGCACATGCCATTACAGGCAGATCCTACTATCAAGTTCGCTCTTCAGCAGTTTGAGCTTCGTCGTATCTACACCAAGCTCCTGAGCGTTCAGAGTCCTTATAACACATACCGTAATGAGGGACTTCCTCCAGGTCCTATCCGTATTCCAAGCGTTGCTGGTATTGATGCTGTGCTTAATCTCGTGCATCACGACTATCTCTATATGTGTGCAAAGGAGGATTTCTCCGGCACTCATAACTTTGCCAAGACATACAAAGAGCATCTTGCTAATGCTGCAAAGTATTCTGAGGCTCTTGATGCAAGAGGGGTGAAGTAGTAGAAGGAGAACTTTATCTCCGTAGTAAAACATAACCAAACTCGATGAAGGTCCTATGTAACTCTTATTCTGGAACGGACTTTCATCGAGTTTGGTTGCTTTTTATAAGGAAAATACAAATAAGTTAGAAGAAAAGCACAAAATCTTTGCATATTCACAAAAGTTTTGCTATTTTTGCAAATGGAATATATCAGAACACTAACTTAAATAATAATGTTATGGCAAAGATTTATGATTTCAAGGCTCTTACAAGTAAGGGTAAGGAACTGGATTTCGCCCAGTTCGAGGGAAAGGTTCTGCTGATTGTGAACACAGCCAGCAAGTGTGGATTCACACCTCAGTTCAAGGGACTGGAGGAACTGAACCAGAAGTATAAGGACCGTGGACTTGTAATCGTGGGATTCCCATGCAACCAGTTCAAGGAGCAGGATCCAGGTTCTGACAGTCAGATTGAGGAGTTCTGTCAACTGAACTATGGCGTTACTTTCCAGATTATGAAGAAGATAGACGTGAATGGCGATGATGCCAATCCTATATTCCAATATCTCAAGGAACAGGCTCCAGATGAAGACTATAACGGCCTGAAAGCCAAGGGCGCAAAGGCTCTTTTCAAGGCTATCAGCACTACAGCCAAGAAGCCTAATGACATACAATGGAACTTCACCAAGTTCCTTATCTCAAAAGATGGCACTACCATCAAGCGTTATGCTCCAACCACAGAGCCTGCCGACTTCGAGAAGGATGTAGAGGCTATGCTCGGGTAAATACCAGCTCTTTTTCTACATGAAATTGGATTTTGTGCTTATTCACTCGGTTTTTGAATAGGCACAAGGTCGCTTGTAAATTCGCTGTACCTTCGCTCTTCCTCCGTACCAAAGTCGGTGCAAAGTCGGTGGGGGAGCGGAGAATCACCGAGTTTGGTACGGAGGAACAGCGGACTTACATAGGAGGTATTTTGGGGAAACATAAGGATGATGAACTCGTCGAACTCATAATTTATTAAAGTTTTTGGTATAAACCTTTTTGCGTTTTGAATAAAAACATGTAATTTTGTGCCCGAAATATAGAGATGTCCGAAAATCTATGATAGAGTAGGAACAAAATTTAAAAGAATATGATAAAAAGGATTTTTGTATTAGTTGTAGCTGTTGCTATGGCAATTTCTGCTTCTGCACAGTCAGATGCGGGTTCACTCACATGGCAACCTAATGTAGGTGTTACTTATACCACGGGTATTGTTGATGGTCTTGATGACCCGGTAGATGGTGCTTATGGTCTTACTTTTGGCGTTGAGGCAATGTATATGTTGAAAGAGAAACTCGGCATAGCCCTTGGACTTAACTATACAGGTTATAACGTCGATGATGATGATATTGCTTATTCCGGCTATGATCGCTATCGTTATTATGATTATGGTTATGGTTATGGTGGTTATGTTAATGGTAGTATTTATGAAAGGGCTCTTGATCCTGATTCTCGAAAAGCCAGAAATAATTATTTTTACATTCCTGCAACTGTCAGCTATTATATATTCCAAGGTTTTGCGGTAAAGAGTGGTATAGGCCTCAATATTCTTTCAACTGCAAAGATGGGGGGACGAAGTGAGGATGATGGTGTTAAAGTGAAGGATTTTTATAAGCCAGTCTTCGTGTCTATGCCTGTTGGCGTTTCTTATGAGATTAAGAATCTCGTATTCGATGCTCGTTACACATTCAGTCTTAGTAATGTTTGTGAGTATGGTGACGGAATGTTCGCTTCTCTATCATTAACAGTTGGCTATAAGTTCTAAAAAACGAGAAAATTTGATATAAAGAATCGGCTTGCAATCGTAATGTTTGCAAGCCGATTTCTGTTATTCTTGGATAAGTTTTATTTCTTCTTGAACAGCAATTCCCTGTCTCTCTCTATTGCGGGAGCTACAAGGTCTTCTGGGATGAAACGCCAGTTGTTGTTTGGCTTTGGATTCACAGAACCTTGTTTCTGTATCTCTTCTGCAAGATAGTGACGCTGATCGAGTTCTGAACGGTAGAGGATTCTTGAGTTTAGCTCTTCCTTTGGGATTCCGGCACCTTTGGTGAGGAGTTCTCCACCACCGCTGCCTCTGTATGAGTTGACGGCTACTCTATACCAGTTGTCTGCCCCGAAAGGCTGGCCGTTACTCATTCTTAGAATGGTGACTTTCTGGCCTTCCGGCTTTGTAACATCTACGGTATAGTCAATTCCGCTGGCAGAGTCGAAGTTCCCGTAGAAGTTCTTAAATAAGTTGGTTCGCTCATTTGGCTTGTCGTCAAGAAGCAGGATGTGGTCGTCGCTCGACTTCATCTGGTTTGTCCATTGAGCGTAGCTCATCTCAAGATAGTTCTTGATTTCTGCTCCTGTCATCTTGATGACGTAGAGCTTGTTCTCGTATTTGTAGAGGTTGAACATATCGGCTGTTGTCACCGGACCTGCATCTATTGTAGTGTTCATAGCCAACGGGCCATTGAAGGCAATATCGGCATTTGTTATCTTCTGCTGAGTGTTAAGGATGAAGTCTATGAATGCAGATGAGCCGAAGAAGGCATCGCTCATGTTGATTGAGCTCTCGAAGGTGCCAATCTTCTTTGTGGCATATTCCTGTAGTCGTCTGATGTCATCGGCAAAGTGGTTCATGTAATCCTCGTCGATAGGCATCGACTTCATAGATACAAGCTGTCCGTTGATTTTCTTGCTTACAACCTTGTCGTTTTCCATTGTCAGAGTTACAGTTACATCGCCTACGTTATAGGCGTTGCTACCTGGATTTACGATGAGCACAGAGTCGGTCTTAGAGAGGGATACGGCTGAAGAAGGGCCTCCGTCCTTAGTGATAAAGTAGAAAGGATACTCGTCGGTCTTTTCTTCATACTGACGTACGAATCCGTAGTTTGAGAGGTGGTCATGACCGTAGAAAATCACATCAAGACCGTGAATCCTAAGTGCAACGGCAAGAGTTGCGTTCTCATCGTATTCGTCGTTCTCTATACCGCCTTTGAGTCCAGAGTGGAAAAGTCCAACGATAAGGTCAGGATTCTCTTTCTCTTTAATTGTCTTTACCCATTTGCGGGTGCATGATACCATTTCCTCAAAACGTATTCCGCTCCAGAGGTTTTCGCTTAGCCAGTTTGGAATGGCTGGGGTGGTCATACCGAGGATTGCAATTTTTACGCCTTCACGTACTATTATCTTATAAGGCTGGGTGTATGGCTGACCTGTCTCCGTATTTATCATGTTAGCAGCAAGGACAGGGCATCTCACCTCACGGTTCCACTTGTCGTAACAGTTGTGCCCTGTCTCAATATCGTGATTTCCGTATGCCTGTGCATCATATCCCATATAGTTCACCACGCTTGCGGCTATGTTCTCGTCCTGAGTGTCGATATAGTTCCAGTAATAGTTTGTTGGCTGTCCCTGAAGAATATCGCCGTTGTCGAGAAGAATCACGTTGTCGCCATAAGAGGCGCGCTGGCTCTTCACGTATGAACTTACACGAGCCATAGAACCGCCGACAGGCTTGCCCGTTGTGTAGTTTGTAGGGAAGAACATGCCGTGTACATCGGTAGTCTCAATGAATTTCAATGTTACCGTCTTTGGCTTTTTTGCGTTCGTGCTACATACCGACATAATGAGGGAAATGAATAGGATGGTTAACTTTTTCATACTGTTTAGTTTAGTTTGCTTGTGCAAATTTAGCTTTTTTTCTTTGTATAATCAAATTTTTCGGCCGGATATTTTGTTATCTCACCGAATTTTTGTAATTTTGCACCCGATTTTGCGCTTGGCAGGTCTGTTGAGGAAACCGCTTTGCGTTATTATTCACTATTTTATTTTTATTAATTAACATGTCAAACTTTAAAAATGTACAGCCACTTGCAGATTTCGACTGGGAGCAGTTCGAGAATGGTGGTAGCACAACAGTATCAAAGGAGGAGCAGACTGCCTCTTATGATTCAACTCTTAACAAGGTGTCTGAGCATCAGGTAGTCGACGGTACAGTAATTTCTGTTGATAAGAAGGAAGTTATTGTTAACATCGGTTACAAGAGCGATGGTATCATCGCAGCAAGCGAATTCCGTTACAACCCAGACCTCAAGGTAGGTGACGTTGTAGAGGTTTACGTTGAGAATCAGGAAGACAAGAAGGGTCAGCTGATCCTTTCTCACAAGAAGGCTCGCCTCAGCAAGTCTTGGGAGCGTGTTAACGCTGCTCTTGATAATGAGGAGGTCGTTCAGGGTTACATCAAGTGCCGCACTAAGGGTGGTATGATCGTTGACGTATTCGGCATCGAGGCATTCCTTCCAGGCAGCCAGATTGACGTACATCCAATCCGTGACTACGACGTATTCGTAGGTAAGACAATGGAGTTCAAGATTGTTAAGATCAATCAGGAGTTCCGCAATGTTGTTGTTTCTCACAAGGCACTCATCGAGGCAGAGCTCGAGGCTCAGCGCAAGGAGATCATCTCTAAGCTTGAGAAGGGTCAGGTTCTCGAGGGTACTGTTAAGAATATCACATCTTACGGTGTATTCGTTGACCTCGGTGGTGTTGACGGACTCATCCACATCACAGACCTCTCTTGGGGCCGCGTAAGCGATCCACACGAGGTTGTTGCTCTCGACGACAAGATCAACGTTGTTATCATCGACTTCGATGAGGAGAAGAAGCGTATCGCTCTTGGTCTCAAGCAGCTCACTCCACACCCATGGGATGCTCTCGATGCTAACATTCAGGTTGGTGACCACATCAAGGGTAAGGTTGTCGTTATCGCTGACTACGGTGCATTCGTTGAGGTTGCTCCTGGCGTAGAGGGTCTGATCCACGTATCAGAGATGTCTTGGAGCCAGCACCTCCGTTCAGCACAGGAGTTCTTGCACGTTGGTGACGAGGTTGAGGCAGTTATCCTCACACTCGACCGCGACGAGCGCA
>CAMJKP010000071.1 GCA_946406435.1 uncultured Prevotellaceae bacterium
CCACCCCGATAGGCTCACCTACTCATACTCTCGTGTATGTGCCTGGAGGATATAAATTCAGCGACTTCATGAAAGTAGGTCTCATAATGAACTTCATCATCCTCTTCGCCAATATCTTTATCACAACCATCATTTTCCCATTCTAATTCCCCCCTAATGTCTTAGAGCCAATCTAAATTAACGTGAGCTCGATGGGGAAAAAAGGTTCTTGGCAAGCCGTTTATGATACCCTCTCAACTCCCATTAAGAATAAGAGTTGCATAAGAGCAGCATAAGAGCTACATAAGAGTCACATAAGAGTCACATAAGTGAGCTTTACATACCAACAAGAGGGCACCTCTCGCGAGATGCCCTCCTAATCTGAATGGAAACTTTATCTGTAACTAAATTGCATTTCTTTTGTGATAGTATTATTTACGCACAGGGCGGACAGATAGCCCATAGAAACGCATGGCGTGGTCGTTCGCACCGATGTAGTCCGAACCTAATTGGATTCGCCATGCGAGGTCCGTGCGGTTCGGATGGACCTCGCGAGACCAGTAGCCACCGTAGGAATCATTGTAGATTGAACCATAGTAAAAATAACCGGCAACAGGGAGAAAGATTGACTTGCCGTTCGTCTTACTCGTTATCTTATAGCCATTGACACCATTCACGGTTGTCCACTCCGTTTCGGTGTAGGCTGACTTTAAAAGTTCCATCTGCTGAGCATGAGTCGGCATACGCCAGTCACTACCCCAGTTGGCAGTAGCGGCATCGTCCTCTGGAAGGAGTTCGCTCTTGTTGTCGCCTATGAAGGTGCCTCCGTAATACCAGCGGCCTGCAAACTGACCATCGGCGACGGTGTACTTGTTTATCTGTGTCCATGTGGACTCACCATCGTTCATCCACTTGTAGCTTTCCTCGTCATACGCGTCCTTCGGGGTGGTCTCGCCCCAAGCGAAGTAGTCGCCGAAGTCCTCTGGCTTGTCCGCACCAACGTTACAGGTTGCCCAGAGCGTTCCGCTTGGCAAGCCGAGGTCAACATACTCATGGACTATCTCTTTGAAGATGACCTTTACCTTCTTGGTTGAAGTGTATGCCGGCACGCTCTTCAAGCTGCCGTCGGTATTGTATTCATAGACCTCTATGGTCTGTGCACTTACAACTAATGTTGCCATGAGTGCAATTAATGTGAAATAAATTCTTTTCATATCTGTTCTGTTTGTTATTCGTTGATTTATTCCCAACGCCGTTCTGTAAAATGCGGATTGCATTATCATTCATTATTATCTTCCTCTTCCTCGTAGTCGAAACAGGTGGACTTCCCTTCCATCGTGTCGGTATTACCATCACCGAAACTCAATGCCACGATGGACTGGAAATTCATCTCCTCTACTTCAAGAAGTGGCTTGATGTATTTTTTCTTCTTCATATCGCTACTTTATTACCGTCTTCTTGCCGTTTACTATGTAGATACCACTCGTAGGATGCTCTACCTTACGTCCTTGCAGGTCGTAATAGGTTGTCGTGGTCTCAGACTTTCCCACCTCTGCTATGCCTGTGGTCTTCTCATCCTTGCTAAAGACAATACTGAGTTTAGCCCCATTTGTAGTCACAGGATTATAGTTGAGATTGAAATAAGCCTTGTCAGGTGCAAAGGACGTGCCTGTGTATTGCAGGAACTTATCGCCGTTGAGCACGAAGTTATATCCACTCGTCGGTATCTCGGCAAGCGTACCGTCTGCCTTTGTCGTGGCAAGGAGGTCGTTGCCGGTCAGAGTTGCAGCCTCGTCAGATGCTACCAACTGGGCTGACTTTGAAGGCGTGCCGTAGAGGATAACGCCATTGCCCGCAGGGATTACTCCGTCGGCTATCTCCGAGAGGATGATTTTGTCATCATCAACCTTGGCTGTGTAGGCTTTCATGAAGTTGCTTGAGAGCACCATGTCTGCCTTGAACGACAGGGTGGCATAGCCCTTGGAGTTGAGGGTTACGAGCGGATACTTGATGCCGTAGGTCACTTCCACGTTTTCCACACTCGACAGGTTGATTCGCTTTGCCTCTACGCCATCCACCTGAATGACCAGACTGTTGTCGTCATAGTCAATCGTCGGGGTACCGCTCACGAGATAGCAGTCGTATGTCGTGGGTGAGGTCCAAACATAGATGGCATCATTAGGCACGGTAGCTGCTTGCAGGCTCAGGGTCTGTAACAGAATGCCCAAGGATAACAGTTTCTTCTTCATTCTTGATGTTGTTTCTTTTAGTTAGAACTATAATCTTTACAGATAACTCGTGCAAAATTAATCAAAAAAAAACAAACTGCAAAGAAAATGCGCAAAAAAACAATTTTGACATTTTTCATAGCAAATTTCATCTGTAAAAACCTTCCCCTTTGACTGTATTTAACGCGAATCCGATGAATTGATGAAGATTAGCAACAAGTTGCTTTTAACTGACAACATTTCTGCCAAAAACAATTATCCAATCTCAAGAAAAAAGGCATTTTCAGAAGAAAATATCACAAGAAAGAGGCGAATTGCGCTTGTTTCGGATTTTTTTCGTAACTTTGCACTCAGAAAATCGAAGACCGTGCGCCAGCCTTGGGGGCTGACACGCACTTTTTCTTTCATGCGAACTAAACTTTGCACTCGAAAATCGAAGACCGTGCGCCAGCCTTGAGGGCTGACACGCACTTTTTCTTTCGTGCGAACCTAATAGTTTGCACCCGCAAGATGAACTTTAGAATAACAAATCCCAACACAAACAGAAACAACTTTAATAAGGAATAAAGGTTATGATGCTAAAAAAGACAAAAATCGTTGCATCGATTTCCGATCTGCGATGCGAAGTAGATTTTATCCGTTCTCTCTTCGAGGCAGGAATGAACGTGGTTCGTATGAACACCGCTCATGGCACACGCGAGGGTATGGACAAGTTGATAAACAATGTGCGAGAGGTTAGTAATCGTATTGCTATTCTTATCGATACCAAGGGACCAGAGGTGAGGACCACAAAGATTCAGGACACCGACCAGATTGAATACCATATCGGTGACAAGGTTCGCATCGTGGGAAATCCAGATATTCTCACCACACGCGAGCAGATTGCCGTCAGCTACCCTAAATTCGTGACCGACCTCAAGAACGGCGACGACATCCTCATCGACGATGGTGAGATGGAGCTCAAGGTTATTGAGAAGCACGAAGACTATCTTCTCTGCGAGGTGCAGAATGAATCAACTCTCGGTTCACGCAAGAACGTTAACGTACCAGGCGTTCGCATCAACCTTCCTTCACTTACTGAGCGCGACAAGGAGAATATCAAATACGCCATCGAGCGTGACATCGACTTCATCGCACACTCATTCGTACGCACCAAGCAGGACGTTCTCGACATCCGTGAGATCCTCGACGAATACGGCTCTGACATCCAGATCATCGCAAAGATTGAGAATCAGGAAGGCGTTGACAACATCGACGAAATCCTCACCGTTGCCGATGGCATTATGGTGGCTCGCGGTGACCTCGGAATAGAGGTTCCACAGCAGCGCATCCCAGGCATACAGCGTATCCTCATCAAGAAGTGCGTACTCGCCAAGAAGCCTGTCATCGTTGCCACACAGATGCTCCACACCATGATCAAGCATCCACGTCCAACACGCGCAGAGATCACAGATATCGCAAACGCTATCTACTATCGTACTGATGCTATCATGCTTTCGGGTGAGACTGCATACGGCAAATATCCGGTAGAGGCTGTTCAGACAATGACAACCGTTGCAGCACAGGCAGAGGAGGATAAGCTCGTTGATAACGATATCCGCATCCCACTTGAGGAGAACCCAACCGTTACGTCATATCTTGCAAAGCAGGCAGTAAAGGCAACATTCGCGCTTCCTATCAAGGCTATCATTACCGATAGTTTCTCTGGTCGCACGGCACGCAACCTTGCTGCTTTCCGTGGCAAATACCCGGTACTCGCTATCTGCTACAAGGAGAAGACAATGCGCCACCTCGCCCTCTCTTACGGTGTAGAGGCTATCTTCATGCCTGAGAAGGCTAACGGACAGGCATACTACTTCGCAGCCCTTCGCAAGCTCCTTGACGACGGTGTTCTTCAGCCAACAGATATGGTGGCATACCTCAGCGGTGGAAAACAAGGCACTCACACCTCATTCCTCGAAATCAATCAGGTAGCCGATGTTCTCGGAGCAGGTATGGATTATGTGCTTCCTAACAGAACACGATATCTTTGATTCTGGAATAAAGTAGAAAGAGGAACTGCGAAGCTGATGAGCTTGCGAATAAAGAATAAAGAATAAAGAATAAAGAATAAAGATAAAAGTAAAAAGCTTAGAAACATAAAAAGGGCGGTATTCACATCGAATATCGTCTTTTTTCCATTTCATAATACCATGATTTTTTGACCACGAAATCCACAGAATAAACGGAATTGATAAAGACAAGCAACAGGTTGCTTTTTAACTGACAATAATTACCAATCTGCGCAATCTTTTACCATCAGTTAAAATTTTTATTGGATAAAGATTGGTAAGATTGGTAATTATTGTCAGTTCAAGCACCGCAAGGTGCGAATTCCGTTCCTTTCGTGCTTTCTGTGTTCAAAACAAAATCTTTGCGCCTTCGCGTCTCTGCGTTCCGGAAAACATTAATGGTAAATCTCATAGTAGATAAAAATTGAATTGACGTTAATAATCCCAAAAATGATTTGCGTTTTCATCTTTTTTGTTTAACTTTGCAAATCAATACGCCCGACATACCTATGCATTATAAGAAGATAATATACCTGAATACTGCATTCATCATACTACTCCTCACCGGAGCAGGCATCCTCGTCATCTGGGAAATGACGAGAGAGGTGGCGCCACCATATCTGAAGGACAAGCCCCGACACGTGGTGCCTGATTGGCCAAAGGAGGATAAGCTTGCCAATACCGAATACTCACAGTTCTTCGACGGTATTGATATCTCCGAGCACCAAGGCAGGATATTCTGGGACTCACTCAGCATGGCAAGCCAGAAGCCGAGATTCATCTTCATAAGGGCATTCGGCAAGGATGCCAGACGCGACCAGACCTACCACTACAACATAGAGATGGCACGCAAGTACCACATCCCCGTGGGCACCTATATATTCTTCACTATGAGCCTGTCGGTCGAAAGCCAGTTCCGCGATTTTTTGAAAATAGTCGATTTGCCGCTACAGGACCTCCGCACGGTCATCGACATAGAAGACCTCAGCACACCATATCAGAATACCGCCAACCTCAAGGACAGCGTACTGCGCCTTGCCCAACTCATAGAGGCAGAGATTGGGGCAAAGCCAATCATATACAGCAATCAGGGCTATTACAAGAGACACCTCGCCCCAACCTTCAACGACTATCCCCTCTGGATTGCCCACTACTCCCACGAGCCCGACCACCCCGAGATACGCCCTATCCTATGGCAACGCTCGGAAAGAGGTCACGTGAAAGGCATCTGGACCTATGTAGATCTCGACAACTTCATCAACGGAGCCAACATCAGCTCTCTCATGCTGCCGAAAAAGAAAGATAGAAAATTGTTAATCCTATAAAACCAAAAGTATGAAAAAGATTTTATCATTAGTAATCATTATTGCAGTCGTTTTGGTTGCAATAGTCACTTGCCCTGACAAACAGGCACATCAGGATGCTGTCATGGCAGAAATGAACGGCGCTATCGATACCGCTATCAAGGACAAAGTGGGATTAGGCGACTCGGATTTAGGAAAAAGCATTTCAAAAATCACATCCAAGCTGACCTCAACAGTACTTGGTGCAGCTTTCGATACAGCTGTGACCGTTGACAACTATTTCGTATTCAGCGTTGGCAAAATTGATATTGACGACAAGCCAAAGACCGTATCAGTCGGTCTCTTCGGCCATGTCTTCACCACCTTCGATGCTGACGACCTCAAATCCTCATTACATCTATAGTAATCAATGAGGCATTTCTTCGCTTATACGCAAAAAGTTCGCACTTTTACGCAGAAAAAAGCTTTTTTCGAAAGTTTTTCTTAAAAAAACGAGAAAAAATTTGGTAGTTTCACGAAAAGTTACTACCTTTGCATCGCAATTCAGAAATCACTCAACTGATGCACTTCGAAAGAAGTTTTGGAGAGATGGCAGAGTGGTCGATTGCATCGGTCTTGAAAACCGACGTACTGAGAGGTACCGGGGGTTCGAATCCCTCTCTCTCCGCTAGAACCTAATCAATTAATTGATTAGGTTCTTTTTTTTGTTTGAACCATTCTTGACGAATATCAAGCAAAAAAGCACAAAACATCACCCATAGCCTTGCATGAAGGGGTTAGAGGTTGGTGATTCAGGAAAACGTCGAAAGACAGCTTACACTAAGAAAACAAAACATATATTGTATTCAGAAAAATAAAACAAATGATGAAAAAGATTATTTCCGCCCTCGTGGTAATGTTCGCAATGACAATGAGTGTTAACGCACAGAGTAACGACACATCAATGTTCTTCAAGAGAATAGGTTGCTATCTCGAACTAGATAAAAATCAGATAGAGACAGTAGAGATTTCAATGACTGAGTTCAACGAAGCAATGGATGCACTCACTGATCTGATAGCTACAGGCAAGACAGTTGATAGTATTGTAAATCGTCACAAGAAGCAGATGAAGCTGATTCTCAACGACAAGCAGTACAAGAAATACGAGGAGATCCTCGACTTGACCGTCCGCAACACCATCGAGATCAATAACGAGCTTAGAATCAACACCGAGCTCCTGGCTTCTACAAAGTAAGCAGCCCCCCTCAGTCCCCCTGCATAGGGGGAGAGAGTTTAGAGAGTAGAGGTTAGGGGTCTTAAACAATTGATAATTGAAAATTGATAATTGTTAGAACGCGAAGACGCGAAGACGCAAAGATTTTCTCTGCGACTTCGCGTCTTTGCGTTTACACACACACAGGCACAGAAACACAGAGCTGCGAGCGCCGTAGGTGCAGCATCTAAAAGGGCGGTGCGTAAGCGCTGTTGATAGAGATTGAGATAATTAATAGAGCGCTGTAAGTGCGATACCTATAATAAGTGCCGCACCTACGGCGCTCTAATTTGTATAAACGCTTAGTATAACAGCCCTTACGGACTGTCCTTTTAGGTGTCGGGCCTTCAGCCCTCAAAGGTGAAACGAATCGAAAGTTGGTTTACCTAACGACTGTCAATCATAAAAAAACATAAGTTTTATGGGACGATGATTCATAGTATGAAATTTATTTATATCTTTGCAGTAGATATTACAGTCTTTAATGAATGGATATAACTATGGATGTAGAACAAGTACGGGATTATACGCTGTCTATATTTGGAGTTACGGAAGACCAGCCTTTCGGTGATGATATCATTACATTTCGAATTGAGGGTAAGATCTTCCTTTGCCTCTGGCTGGGTGGAGGTCAGCATGACATGAGGGATTCGGAACCAAGGTTCGCCCTGAAGCTGACTCCTGAAAGGAATGAGGAACTCCGTGAACAATTCCCTTCCATTACCCCTGCGTGGCATTGGAACAAGAAGCATTGGAGTGATGTGTATTACGAGCATCTGGAAGAGGGGCTCGTGAAGACATTGATCAGGGAGGCATACGACCTCGTTGTTTCCAAGTTGCCAAAGGCAGTCAGGGGGAGGTACTCAAGTGCAGTTTAGGAGTGCAAGGAGTACAAGGAGTACAAGACGATAGTATTTCAAATTTAATTATATTTATCAAGAATTAGAGAATTAGAGAAAATTGAATTAATGCGAAGAAGAGAAGGTTTAGCTCGACGGCCGAAGGGAATGTCAATTTTTGCTACTTGCGTAGCATTGGAAATGGGCGTGATTTCAGGAGCGCAAGCGACATTTCTCAAATTTCTTCCCTATGGTCAGAGGGTCTTCGACAAATCTCTCGTCAATTCAAAAAAAGAAATTCTCTAATTCGCAAATTCTTGATAAAAATAAAAAGATTGAAAAGATTGCGCAGATAGGAAACTTGCGAAATTTGGGAGTACATTACCGTTGAAGGTTGAAGGGATGAAGGATGAGGGTTTGTTAGAATCAAACATTATTCCTTACTCCACAAAACTCTATTCAACATATAAGACATTCGTCTTGTACTCCTTGTACTCCTTATTACTCCTTACAAAAAAATATATGTAAATGAAGATATTAGGCAATATAATTTGGTGGATTTTTGGCGGGCTTGAAGCTGCCATTGGATATTTCACGGGCAGTTTTGCATTGGCTATTACCATTATCGGATTACCTATAGCCTTGCAGACTTTCAAGATTGGACTTTTATACTTATGGCCGTTCGGTTCGAAGGTCAAGAACACGAAGAGCCCGACTGGTTGCATACGCATACCCCTGAATATCCTCTGGCTGATATTCGGAGGTCTGTGGTCATGGATAATGCACGTGTTTTTCGGATTACTGCTTTGCATTACGGTGATAGGAGTTCCATGGGGCAAGCAGCACTTCAAGATGGCTGGATTATCGCTCGCTCCATTCGGCAAGGAAGTGGAATTAGGGATATAAGAATTTGTAAGGGAGTGATTGATACGGCATGAACTAAAGTTTTTATGAAATCATTATTTTCGAGAATAAAAGTATGGCTTAGCGGATTATCATTCCGAACAGGAGTGATAGTGTTGCTCTGCTGCATTCCGTGCTATATCCTCTCCTTCGCGCAAATGACTCTTCCGATATCAGTTGAGTTGAAAGGCATACTATGGTTCATACTTTTCGGCATGGCTAAGACCTTGCAGTATGGTGGTATCACCATACTTGGAGTGGAAGGAGTGAAACGAGTTAAGAAGAAGTTCAGGGGTATGCCAAGCGATTCTACGAGGGAGTAGGTTTCAGGCAATCGTGAGACTCTTTTATCGGCATTCCTCACTTCAAAAACGACATGGGAAAAGAAAGACTGAAGCAACAGAAGGAGCATAAAATGCGGATGACACCAGGCACTTACTATGTGTGGTGCGGTGGGTCGTGTGACTATGGTCATGAGGAACGTTGCAGCGGTGGTGCCTACATCATGCAGAAAGATGAAGCCATAATTGACAGATACGTGATTGCTGACGACCACACTACGGAGTTCCGCATGATTCTATCTGTTATGATTCATGCCATGGAGATTGTTCCCGAGGGTTCTGACATCGTGTTTCTCACTAATGCCGCCTACATACAGAACTTCGACAAAGCCCCTACCCCACGTTCTGCAAATCCTGATCTGATAGCAAGGTGCATCGAGGCGAAGCAGCGACACAATACGGTTTCGGTAAAGATTGTGCAGTATCATAAGAGTCCTCTGCTCATTGAGACGCATGACCTTTCTACAGAGGCTATGAAGAGGCTCAGAGTGGAATATAATAAAACGAGGAAAGATGATGACAAGTAACGAACAGGCACTATTGGCACAAATGCAGGACATGGGATATTCTCAGGGGCTTTGCGTAACTGCCCTTCATATACTCTCACAATCCAAGCAAGCTGTAAGTGATATGCTTGCATACATATATGATGAGCAGCCATCGGAAGAGGAGTTCATTGCCGAGATTGCAAGGATTTGCGATTCAAATGGGATAAGTCCACAAATATCAGATTTATGAACACAAGACAGATAACAGCAGCCAATGCAGATGAAAGGATAAAGCGACTATATGAGTCGGCTTTTCCCGAAGGAGAGCAGATTCCTTGGGATGATCTCATGCGACTCGTCGGGGAAATGCCATTGGACTTTACCGCGTATTATGATGGTGAAGAGTTCATTGGCTTTACCATCGTTTATCCGCGTAAGTCATTCAACTGGTACTGGTATTTCGCGGTTAGGGAAGAACTGCGGGGAAAGGAATATGGTCAGAGGATTCTTTCTCAGCTGATAGAACACTATAAAGGACAGACTTGTGTTCTGGACATGGAAAGTCCGACACAGGTGTGTGAAAACATTGATCAGCGTAAACGCCGTCATGCTTTCTACCTACGTAACGGTTTCAGGGACACGAATATCTATCGTACCTACAACGACATCACCATGACCATAATGATGATGGGCGAAGGTACGTTCACCATGCAGGATTGGGATGACATCGTTCATGAACTACAACAGTTCTGGTGGCCTGATGACATCAAGGAAGGGTGACCACTTTTTGAATTGAAAATTGATAATTGATAATTGTTCGCTAGCTTACTAAGCTAAAGCAAGTGATAATTGAAAATTGTTCGCTAGCTCACCAACTCGTACGTTGTTAAAAAACGTGTTGAAGAAGCTCTGAAGGAGCGACACCTAAAAGGGCGGTTCGTAAGAGCCGTATATTATGGATATTATAGTAATCTGAGGTCTGAAGGACCGACACTTATTGTATTTATCAGGTGTCGCACCTACGGTGCTCACAAAAAAAACATCATTATAGGTAGCACTTACGTACTACCCTATTAGGTGTCGCACCTTCGGCGCTTATTTTGTTCGCTGAATCTCACCAAGCTGAAGGTAGTGAAAATTGACCTGTCTCGTAAGGAAAAAAGGAAGGAAAATAGACTTCGTCTGGAAAATATTCAGAATTGCTACTCTGTAGCATAAAATCGTCACTTTTCCCAAGCCGCAAGGCATTTTCCTTTACATAGCCAATTAAAGGGGGAAGCATTTGGGAGAGAGTAGTCAAACTATTGAGATTTATTTTGATTCCTCTTTTCTTTCCTGAAATCTTGAGGCCTCTTAGGATTATTATCAAGCCATAGTCCTTTTCTGTTTTGTCGTGCCAGGCTCTCAGCATCTTCGTATGCCTTTTCATTGTTATAATCTCGATATTGCCATGCAAAACCAGCCTTGATCATCTCAAAACCCACATCAGGAATTTCAGGAGTTGAGACCTTGCCTATTGAACGCTTCCATTTGTCTTTTTTCGTGACAGTTACAGTCAGTTCCTGTCCCCATATCATACCAGACAGGTGTTCTTTGGCACGATTTCCAAACGCTTGTCCTTTCTCAGGAGCATCAATGCCATCTATCCTGATCTTTACCTGATCATGGCCATTAACAAGCAAAGTGAAGGTATCACCATCAGCTATTTTTACTGCTTTTCCCTTCAATATCTGAGCGGACAAAAGCAATGGAAACAAAATTAATATGGTAAAAATTATTCTTCTCATTGATTAAATAATTAAGATTCTACAACTTTCTTATGCACCATGTCAGTTCTTTGGTTGCAAAGATATGAAAAAAATCAGATTTTAGTGCAAGAAAGGCCAGATTTTTTTTCTGAATTGAAAATTGTTTCGAACGCAGAGACGCTAAGACGCAGAGAATGATTAGAACACTGAAAACACGAAAAGAACGGAATGCGCACCTTGCGGTGCTTGAAATTGAAAATTAATGCGGTATTAATGTGGTATTAATGCGATATTATATGTCTCACTCCGTGAGGAAACATTAATGACCACAAATTTCACGTTAATATCGCATTAATTTTTAGTCTTTAACCACAGATATTCGGGATCTTAGGGATATTAATCACGAGCGCAAGCGAGAAACTTGCGTTGCTTGTTGAGCCTTGCGAAAAATCCCTTTAATCTGTGCAATCTGTGTTCAGAAAAAACTTTGCGACTTGGCGGCTTTGCGTTCTAAATACTGAGGGTGGAGACGAAGAGTTTTTTGTCTACACAATCTACATGTTTTTAGTAATACCACACGACAATGAAAGGGTAAAGGGAAAAGGGTAAAGGGATAAGATAAAAAAACAGGCCACATTTCACAATGTAGCCCGTTTTCAAAATGGTTTATTCAAAAGTTTTTCTGGTCACACAAATTATGTGTGAAGGTTACATTTATCTCTGTACTAATATCACCTAATTTTGTTGTAACCGTATTTTGCCACATCGCCAAGTTCTTCCTCGATGCGGATGAGCTGGTTGTACTTTGCCATACGGTCGGTACGTGAGAGTGAACCCGTCTTTATCTGACCGGAGTTGGTGGCAACGGCAATGTCGGCAATAGTAGTATCTTCTGTTTCGCCAGAGCGGTGTGAGGTAACGGTGGTGTAGCCGTGACGATGCGCCATCTCGATAGCGTCAAGTGTCTCAGAGAGTGAGCCTATCTGATTGACCTTGATGAGGATAGAGTTGGCTGCGCCCATTGCGATACCCTTCTGGAGGAACTTCACGTTGGTAACGAAGAGGTCGTCGCCTACAAGCTGACAACGGTCGCCGATGCGCTGTGTGAGCTTTACCCAGTTCTCCCAGTCGTTCTCATCAAGTCCGTCTTCGATAGAATCGATAGGATACTTGGTGATGAGCTGTTCGAGATAGTCAATCTGCTGCTCGGCTGTGAGCTTCTTGCCGTTAGGGTCCTTCTGCTTACCGTTCTTGAGCTGCTTATAGTCATAGAAATACTGACCATTCTCAACAACTGAGAACTCACTTGAAGCACAATCCATTGCAATCTTCACATCCTTGCCTGGCTCATATCCAGCATCTTTGATTGCCTGACAGATAGAGTCGAGGGCATCCTCAACACCGTCAAGAGCTGGAGCGAAACCGCCCTCATCGCCAACGGCAGTAGAGAGACCGCGCTTCTTCAGCAATTTTGCAAGGTTATGGAAGACCTCTGCACCCATACGCACAGCCTCCTTGATAGAAGGAGCACCTACAGGACGGATCATGAACTCCTGGAAAGCGATAGGAGCATCAGAGTGTGCACCGCCATTGATGATGTTCATCATTGGAACTGGCAAGGTATAGGCATTAGCACCGCCGATATAACGGTAGAGAGGGATGTTGAGTGCCTTTGCAGCAGCCTGAGCCACAGCGAGAGACACGCCGAGGATTGCATTTGCACCAAGACGGCTCTTTGTAGGAGTACCGTCAAGAGCCAGCATCTTCTGGTCGATGGCACGCTGTGCGAATACATCATCACCGATAAGTGCAGGGGCGATAATCTCGTTCACATTAGCCACTGCCTTCAATGTACCCTTACCGAGATAGCGACCTTTGTCACCATCACGAAGCTCAAGAGCCTCGTTCTCGCCAGTACTTGCGCCAGAAGGCACAGCAGCACGTCCCATTACACCATTTTCAAGAACTACATCCACTTCTACGGTTGGATTACCGCGTGAGTCAAGGATCTCACGACCTACGATTTTCTGAATTTTCATAATTTATATTAATAAAAAACTTTTGCAAAGCTCAAGTTTGTGGGGTTATCAGGTTTATAGGTTTTAAGGTTTTTAGGTCGGACTTGCTTTAGCTTGATGAGCTTTAGCGAATAACACTTATTAAATGTCTAAAGGCTAAAATCTAAGGTCTAAAGTCTTTTGTCTTTTGCCGTTTGCCTTTCTGACCTCCTAACCTCTAACCTCGTAACCTTCTAACCTTATAATTTTGTTGCAAAGTTAGATGATGTTTTCCTATTGTGCAAATAATGGAGATAAATGCGAATGAAAATACATACATGTGAGTATGCCAGAAATTCCATGATAATAGAAAATGATACCAAGAAATTAGTATTTTACGAGGTAAAAAGCGTTTTTTTCATAGGAATATCTTGTGGGCAAGGGAATTTATGAGTACTTTTGTATTCGAAAATCCAAAGGTTAGAGGTTAGGGATTAGAGGTTAGAGTTTTTAGCCTTTGACTTTCGCCTTTTGACTTTAGTCTTTCGACTATAAAATTAGATTTATGAAATATACTTTGGCAGATAAGCTGATGTGGAAGTTCATGCAAGGCAGATGTTTTAAGGTATTGCGTGAAGAGTGTCCTGAATGGGATATTGACAAGCTTAGAAAAGATGCAAGGAAAAGATATCAGGAAATAGTTGATGCGACTCCTTCCATCGGCAGTTATCGGGATAACAGTCTGAAGAAGAACCTCACAGGCGGTATGGTGTGGATAGCCATCTATGAGACGGCAAAGGAGAGATATGGCGAGCGGATGTCGATTCCTCTCTATGAGAAGATGTGCCGCGCTTCCATCTCCAATCCTTTGATGCTCAAGCTGGCAGGAATGGCGAAGCCTTTCACAAGGAAATTCCAGGAGGGGCTGATGAAGCGTTCGGAGCGTGAGAACCGCATCGACTCGCCGTATAATTGGATAGCACATTACAAACAGGGTAAGGTGGATGAGGAATTCACATTGTATTATACCCATTGCGGATTGTGTCAACTGGCACGTGAGCGCGGGCATCTTGATATTCTTCCTGCTATGTGCCTGACGGATTATATCGTTTTTGAGGCTATGGGGGTGATTCTTCATC
>CAMJKP010000072.1 GCA_946406435.1 uncultured Prevotellaceae bacterium
ATTCGCTTGAAGTCAACAGGCGGTAAGCTCCTTAACAAGCGTCTGAGCTATAACTGCCAGTTGAAGAATACAGTCTCTACTGTCGGTAATGAGATGATTATCGATGGCTATTGTGCTTATACAAGCAAGCCTAATTATGTAGGTGGTGATCAGAGCTTCCAGTACGACGAGAAGCGCGGTATTCATTTCCGTACTATTCTCCATGTTGTAAATAGGGATGGTCAGGTGAGTGCTGAGAACAATGAACTGACAATAAGCAACTGTTCTGAGGCTCTTATTGTTATCGCTAATGCTACAAGCTTCAACGCAAGTGACTTGGATCCTGTAATGGATGGTCTTGACTATGAGAATATTGTTAGGACACGTATCAGCAACGCTGTTATCAAGTCATTCGACACTATGCTCGAAACTCACGTAAATGACTATCAGCAGTTCTATAACCGTGTGAGCATCGACCTTGGCACAACAGCTGATTCTATTGCTACAAAGCCAACCGACGTGCAGCTTCGTGAATATACTGATAGCGCAACAGTAAATCCTGACCTTGAGGAGCTCTACTTCAACTATGGCCGTTATCTCCTCATCTCTTGCTCTCGCACAAATGCAGTTCCTGCAAATCTTCAGGGCCTCTGGAATGAGTCAATCCTTCCACCTTGGTCTTCTAACTATACAAGTAATATCAACGTAGAGGAGAACTATTGGCCAGCAGAGCTCTGTAACCTCCCTGAGATGCACAACTCTCTGCTCACCTTTATCCAGAGACTGCCTATTACCGGCGTAAAGACAGCTGATGAATACTACGGAATAAAGGAAGGCTGGTGTCTTGGTCACAATACTGATATCTGGGCAATGACAAACCCGGTAGGCGAGGGTAGTGGTGAGCCGATGTGGGCTAACTGGAATATGGGTGGAGCGTGGATTTCCACTCACCTCTGGGATCATTATGCTTTCAACATGAGCAAGTCATATCTCAGTCAGGTATATGCTACTATGAAGGGTGCTGCTGATTTCTGTATGAACTGGCTCGTACAGCTTCCTAACACCAACTATCTCATCACAGCTCCTTCTACATCTCCTGAGAACAGATACAAGACTCCTGCTGGCTTCGTAGGCGCTACTCTCTATGGTGGATTTGCTGACATTGCCATGATTCGTGAATGTCTTACAAACACCCGTGATGCTGCTGTTATCCTCGGTGAGGATCATGACTATATTGAGAAGATAAACAATGTCCTCAAGAACCTCCTTCCTTATCGTGTAGGTAAGAACGGAAATCTTCAGGAGTGGTTCAACGACTGGGCTGATGAAGACCCACAGCATCGTCATCAGAGTCATCTGTTCGGTCTCTACCCAGGTCATCAGATTACTACAACACGTACACCAGACCTTGCTGCTGCCTGCAAGCGCACTCTTGAGATCAAGGGCGACAAGACAACAGGTTGGAGCACAGGTTGGAGAGTGAACCTTCAGGCTCGTCTTCGTGAGGCAGAGAGTGCATATCACCTCTATCGCGTACTTCTCAACTATGTTTCTCCTGATGGCTATCAGGGTCCTGACCGTCGTTCAGGTGGCGGCACATATCCTAACCTCTTCGATGCTCACGCTCCTTTCCAGATTGACGGTAATTTCGGTGGTACAGCTGGTTTGGTAGAAATGCTCGTACAGAGTGAGCTTGTAGAGCGTGACAGAGCCATGATCACTCTTCTCCCAGCACTTCCAGAGGCATGGAAGGCACAAGGCTCTGTAAAGGGTATTAAATGCCGTGGTGGCTATACTATCGACTTTGAATGGAAGGACGGCGAGGTGACCTCTTATCAGCTCAACAACGTGCGTCCTGACAAGCAGACAGGTCGTGTAATTGTCATCTATGGTGATAAGAAAGATCCTATGACAAAGTAACCCCCAAGCCTTTCCAAAGGGAAGGATGTAATATAATAATGCCGCTTATGGATTATCTGCCATAAGCGGCATTTTTTGTATATTAACGATGAGCTGCCCCTAATGGAATCTTGCCCCACATAATCCTAGAAAACTTGTCGGTAACGGGTAACAGGTAACAATAAGAAAAATAGTGTAGCTGCTGCCCTAATTTTATTATTTCTATATATAATAAGGTATATAAACTCCTTAGAAATATTTAGTAAAATTCTTGGCCATGCACTAAAATCCTTATTGTTACCCGTTACCCGTTACCGATCGTGATTTCGGCTGCTTGTTGAGCGAGACTCTAATCTTGTTTGTGGCTATCTAAGATAAAGATAATGAGATTGTTACGCACAAATTATAGGGCAAGATATGGGCGGCTGACAGTCTCAATAGCATAACAATAAGCATTAATTTCGGGCAGCTTCACCTTGTTCAGTATGCTTGAAAAACGCTAAAAAATGCTCTGGTAACAATAATTCCGTTAATTTCAATAGCAATCACAATATGCACATTATCCTTCTAAAGAACGTGAAAACCATTCCAAAACCATCTCCCAAAATTAATACAGGCTTCAATGAGATTCTGCGAGAACTTTCAACTCCCTCCGATGCAGTTCCGTTGTACCTCCGTTTCAGGTCCGTTATAAGTCCGTTGATGCTCCATCGATGGGAGCGAACCTGAAGCGAGGGCAGAACGAAGGCAGAGCGAAGGCAGAACGAACCCATAGCGAAGGCACAACCGCATTTCTAACCTTGCAGTAACAAGTAACAGGTAACAATAAGGATTTTAGTGTAAGCGTATCTCATTTCAGACATAGCACCCCCGTCTGGATATGCTCTGTTGAGGTCTATAGGATTCACGCAAAAAAAATCTGGAGAGAGCATCGCTGCTACCTCCAGAATAATCCGCGGACATTACTCGTTTTTATTTCATTTCACTAACTTTACTTTTTACGTAAAGTATATCTTACTCTTGTCTTGTTTCTAAGCGGAAATAGTTCGGGTCAGGATTCACTATCTGATACGTTGGGAGATTAGTGGCAAAGATGCGTTGATAGTTTCTTGGTAGTCCTGAACGCTTCCATACTTCTGTGACGATAGTGCCATCACCACGGTCGAAATTCAACTTGAATAAATCATCATTAATCCAATCTATCTTATATTCAGTTCCACGCTGAACCATAATGTCATTTTCCTTGTAAGTAATAGGACGGAGCACACAATAAGCTCTAAGCCTTTGGCCCGGTGTAAGATCATATACTTGCAGACTCATATCTTTGTCGAACACCTGATATAGTTCCTGAGGAGCAGGAGCTGCCAATAACATATCCAAGCCCTCAACCTGGGTTACAACTCCAATACGATACCAACAACCATAAATCTTTCTATCAGTGGCAGTCTTCATCTTCAGCAAATCGATAACATGCCTTGCAGAATAAGGAATACTATATTCAGAGCTATACATCTCAGTCACGTATTGATGATACGGAAACAGCGGCTTGTTAGTATAATTACTATACCACTTAAACTTAAAGCCCTTGTCATTACTATCGTAAATCTGGGTGTTATGTTCATTCAGAGAGGCAGAATACTTAAACTCATACCCATCATTATCATAGATATCCATCCAATAATCATTATTGGTATTTTTCTTCTCTACCAATTGCAATGTAATACTGTCGCCACAGTATTTATACTGTTCAAAGGGGACATCACGTTTTGACCCATCCTCGTATGCAAACTTTACGAGCTTATATAAGCCTTTGGGATCTTCCTTTGCACCTTCAATCTTAGGGTTAACACAAGACCACATTTCGACAGGCCAAGCCTCCATAGTGCCTCTCTTTGGCAGATTAAAACTAACAGGCATTGTGTACTTCATCTTTATCGGCTTATCGTCACGAATTGCAGGTCTCCATTTCGGCATAAGACCTATAATACGCACCACTTCCTTACTTAGTCTTTCGTCCGGTGATTGCAACACCTCAAGATTGCTGAGAGAACCATCTGTTTCAACGACAAATGCAGCTACTACACGACCGCAGATGCCTTCTTTCTCGCAATCCTTCGGATATTTCATATTATCTCTCACAAACTGCATCATAGCAGCAACTCCATCAGGAAATTCAGCCTTGATATCAGGCTCAAGGAATTTCTCCTTCTGTGCAAAACTGACAGCAGTCAGCAAACACAGCAACATAGTGATTAAATTTCTTCTCATAGTTGTACGTTTTTAATAAAAGGTTTGAATATCATTAAAATAAATCTGATCACAAATCACCATGACATCAGCTTCACCACCTTCTACCATTGCATCTGGAAGGAGATTTATACATGTCACGTCAAACGAACGCTGACGTTCTGGTGCAGGCACGACAATATCCATCGCATCCTCTTCAGAAGGAGTGATTTCTATCTCTTGGCAAACATAGACATAATCTTCTTCCTTCTTTGCAACTCTTTGTAATGCCTTACGTTTGGGAGCATTCTGAGCCTTATCAAATGATGTTGTTCCTATATTATTGTCGATAGCATGAGCTGTCATAGGCTCAATATTCTTGGGAGCAACGGTTGGCTTTATTTCTGCCATCTGTTCCTCTGAATCATTATGAAGCATATATGCTGTACCGATTATCAGCAAGCCGATGAAACATGCAGCTACAGCATACCACTTCCTTCCAAGCGGCACTTTCTTCGCCTTGCTTGCGGGATTCTCGCCGTTTGCCATCAAGCGGTCGAATTCCGCAGCACCAGGCTCAAGCTCTGCCATTATCTGCTGGTAGAGCTCTTCCTCGTTATTATATTGCTGTTTGTTCACCATAATTTCAAATGCTTTTGTAAGTCTATTTTAAGTTTCTTTCTTGCCGTCGAAATCATACTCTTGACTGATGACTTCGGAATGCCTGTCTGCTCTGAGATTTCATCTGCTGATTTTCCTTCGAGTTGCCGAGCCTTAAGCAAGTCACGTTCTCGTGGATTGAGCCTCTCCATTGCCTCGTCAATTTTCTGTTGTACCTCTTTGGCATGTAGTTCGGCATCAGCAGATTGTGACGGTGGTGAGGCGATATCAGATGTTATCTCGTCCTCGTATGTGTTTCGACTCTTATATAAATCCACGCACACATTCTTTGCCACCTTTACGGCAAGGGCTTCGAGGTTTCGGTCGGCATTCAACCTTTCGCAGTATTTCCAGAGACGCAATAGAGCTTCCTGCGCAACATCCTCAGCATCCATCTGATTACCGAAGAAATCACGTCCGACCTTCACCATCAAAGGTCGTAAGCGAAGTATGATTATTTCAAACTCTTTTCGCGTCATTCTACATTATATACTGCAAAAGTAAGAAAAAGTTAAGTTGGGAATGAAATTTTTTTCAACAAATTTTTCTCAAACAAGAACAAAGACAAATATAGTAATTTTTTTTAAGACTTTCGTTTACAAGCAAGATTTTTTTGTTTTATTCACAAAAATATGTTGAGGCATACCTCGGCAATATAACAGATTCTGGAGACAGCATCGCAGAAAACGTGTCGGTAACAAGTAACAGGTAACAATAAGGAAATTTGTGTAAGCGTATCTCATTTCAGACATAGCACCCCCATCTGGATATGCTCTGTTGGGGTCTATAGGATTCACGCAAAAAAATTCTGGAGAGAGCATCGCTGCTACCTCCAGAATAATCCGCGGATATTACTCATTTTTTCTTTCACTAACTTTACTTTTACGTAAAGTATATCTTATAAAACTCTGATTAGGGTTACTTAAACATCGTAGTCTTAATCATCTGCTGAATATCGGCAGGTGTATCCTTCATTCTACAGCAATCAACGATGTATTTACGAAGCTTTTCAGGCATGTTCACCTGTTTCTTCCAGATGTCGTGCCTTTTCTGCCATGTGCCTTTAGTAGTGGTCTTGTCAACCCATACTATAGCATCCTTGACTTTCTCTCTACCCATTTCCGAGTACCAGCCGTCTTTGAACGTGTAAGTGCCGTATTCATGGGGCATTACAACGCATTTACCGTCTTTTGTCAAGGCAATCTCAGCACAGGCATACTCGCCATTAGGGCCATAGTATTTGAATTGCACGTAGCCAGTATTTTTGCCGCACATAATTTTCTTCTCGCCCTCCCATTGCATAGACTCCATTATCCATGAGCCGACGAGTTCCTTATCAGCAATTTTCGCTTTCTGTGCACATACCTGTAGCGCACTCATGAGTGTCACTACCATTACTAACATTAATTGTTTCATAAATCTTTTGTTTTTAGGTTAGACATTTGTGATTTGCGAGTGCAAAGTTATATTCTTTTCGCTTTTCTCGCTAGTTTTGGATTTTGCATCTTCTTTGCTTTCACTTTGCAATGTGTTTGCATGCCGTTTAAGCACCGATGGAAAGGATAAAATCATCCCATTCCTTAGCTCCACCCTTTTGTCCGAATACTTTTTTATATAATCGACTGCGAACGGTACTGATAGTACTCACATCACGAGCCATGACAGAGGCAATGTCCGAAGGTGCGATGCGGAGCTTTATAAGCAGACATACCTGATATTCGAGTTCTGACATGACATACAGTCCTCGTAGCTGACTTATAAAGCCTGGATATACCTTTCTAATATGGTTTTCAATATCCAGCCAGTCTTCATCTTTCAATCTTTGTCCTGAAGCTATACGGCGTTGTAATGCTATGTACTGGTCAGAAGTGAAGAAAGCCGTTTCAACCGACTCTATGGCTTGTCTGACTGCCTGTGGGCGCTCTTGTTGCACTTCCTGAATCTGCTGAATCTGTAGTTGTAACCTATGTTTTGCCCTACGGTTCTGTACAGCAATATGCGCGATGAGCAATAGCAATATGATAGTTATGATGGTGGCAAAAATGAAACCATGTATTACATTGCTCTGTTGCCGTTCCTTTGACGAAAGTACATAGCTTTGTATGCCATCCTCGTCCGTTTGCTTTAGGTCGGTAGTAATGATGTTCTTTATTTCCATACCCCATTCCTTCTCAATATCGTCAGCACGATGCCAAGTAAGGAGAGCGCCATTTTGCTGAATTACAATAGTAGAGTCATTGGTTATTTTGAGAGGATGAGGATCATCATTTTCCAGATATATATACTCGCCATTACCCTTGTTAATAAGCGTAATGTGGTCTTGTGAACTACGGTTTACAACCAATCCTGTTTCTGTTTTGCTAACAAAGCATGAGTATATAAGGCTGTCACCATCGTATAGTCGGAAAGGGATTCTCTCTTTCTCAGAGAAAGTTTCGGTTTTTCCTATAGGATATACAATCTGCCGTAGCGTCCATGCCCCTTGAAGGACGTACGGCTTATTGCTATTGTTTTCTGAATTGCATCCGATTAATAGAAATACTATAAATGTTATTAGGATCTGTTTCATTGCTTTATGATTTTGCATGCAAAATTAATCATTTTTCTGCAGAAAAATGATATTTTTTGTTTGCAATTAGTTTGCATTATCCTTTTTATTATTGATATAATACAGATATACGCTTATGTATCAGAATCTTACTAATCCATATACATAGCTAAGGATTTTTGACAAAAAAAGAGCATTCATGGAGAATGCTCTATATTATAATTGATATTTACAGTCGTTATTCTTTCTCTTCTGTGGTCATGCGTACTTGCCAGTATTTATCTGCCTGCTCTTCAGAGGCATCGTGCCAACGGAAATGAACATCGTGGAGTTCATTCAAAATGATAGGACGATATGTGGCAAAGTCAATAGGATACTGATACTGTAGGTTGCCCATAGCATCGGCAATGGCAAAGGTGATGATTGGGTCGTGATCGTAGGCAATGAATTCTATCACTACAATCTGTCCGCGATCATCAACACGTGAGTCCTTACGGGTGGAGAAATGAGAACAACCGACGTCAAGGAGATCGGCAGTATGTGTGAAGTCATACATCTCCTTTGCCACACTCTTCTTGAACTCGTCGTTCCATACAACCCTACCGATAGAGTTATCCATGAGCTGATATGCCCATCCGCCTTTCAACACGCTTTTGATAGTCTTGCGGTTAGTGCTGGCAGAAGAGAGGATATCTTTGAATAGCTGTATCACAGCCTTGCCTGCAGGGATGAGATTTCCCTTTGAGCCGAGGAAAGCACACTGGCTTACAAAGTAATATGCTCTGTCAAGGCAATAGATATATTTGCGATATATCCAAGCGGCATGAACAAGGTCGCGTGGTGTTCCTTCACCACTACGTACTTTCTTGACATATTCGTCACACAGACAAACTGCCATCTCATATATTCTCAGGATACTTGCCTCTTTAAGAGAAAGATCTTTGTAAACCATTAAGTCTTTCATTTTCGTGTTTTGTGTTAAAAGATTAGTGATTAGAATTATGTGTTTAGAGTTTTGCGTTTTGAGCTATCAATATTCTACTCTCTACGTTACACTTTTAACTTCTATTGTAGCCCGACCGGGAATCGAACCCGGATCTACTCTTTAGGAGAGAGTTGTTCTATCCATTGAACTATCAAGCCCCATTATCAGACCCTCTAAATCTCCTTAAAGTGAGACTTTTTTTAGGTTCTCACGCTCTCCCCCTTTAAGGGGGAGCGGGGAAGAGGGTCTTTATTTTCAGAGTGCAAAGATAATTAGAATATGTGAGATTTCAAAAAGAAAAGGTAATTATTTTTGCATTTTCGGTATTTTTGCCTATTCCATAACTGTTCAATAAACTCACAAATGCTTTTTAAAACACAGAGATGCAAAGTTTTTTCTGAACACAGAAAACACGAAAAAACACGAAGATTTTTTAGAACGCTGAGACGCAGAGGCGCGAAGTGTTTTCTTGACCACGGAAAACACGAAGATTTTCTTGACGACAGATTACCATTTGTTCTGTGACTTACTTTAGATTATTTGGTTTCAGCGAAAAATAATTACCAATCCACTCTATCTTTATCCAATATTTTTTATCAAGAATTAGAGAATTAGAGAAATTTGAATTAATGCGAAGAAGAGAAGATTGCTACTTGCGTAGCATTTGGAATGGGCGTGATTGGCAGGAGCGTAAGCGACCTTTCTCAAATTCGCATCAATTCAAAAAATTTTCTCTAATTCTCTAATTCTTGATAAAAATTTAAAATTGTACAGATTTCAGATAAAATCTCTGTACCTCCGCGTCTTTGCGTTTGAAAATCCTGTTTTCTCAGAATTTAAACTTTTTATTTGGCTGTGTAAATTCTTTTGTTTATCTTTGCAATTAAATCATTCAGAAATGACAATATCGCTCGATAACATATCAATAGGCTATGGCAGCATAGTTGTGGCTGACGGCATCAGCGCAGAACTGAATAGTGGGCAACTGACTTGTCTGCTGGGAGCTAATGGTGCCGGTAAGTCAACCCTTCTGCGCACTCTCTCTGCCTTTCAGCCTGCCCTTGCAGGAAGTATCACTTATGATGGTCGTGCACTTGACGATTTCACGCCTCAGGAGCGTGCTCGTCTTATCGGTGTGGTGCTTACGGAACGCTCGAAGATGGAGTATATGAGTGTGCGCGACCTTGTGGCGATGGGCAGAATGCCTTACACGGGTTTCTGGGGAGGTATGAATGATGATGACCGTGAGATAGTGAACGAGGCTATGGAGAAGGTCGGAATCACGGCTTTGGCTGATCGTATGGTTGATACCCTTAGCGATGGAGAGCGTCAGAAGGTGATGATTGCCAAGGCTCTTGCGCAACAGACTCCCGTTATCTATCTTGACGAGCCAACGGCTTTTCTTGACTTCCCTTCAAAGGTGGAGACGATGCAGCTTCTCCTCGCTCTCTGCCATGACATGCAGAAGACTGTTTTCCTCTCAACGCATGATGTGGAGATTGCCATTCAGATGGCCGATAGCTGTTGGGTGATGGGCGATGGCGGTTTGCATATCGGTACACCTCGTGAGTTGGCGGAGCTGGGCATCATCTCCAGATTCGTGGAGCGTCCGGGAGTGGTGTTTGATAAAGAGAACCTTTCTATCAGAATCAATTAAGTTCTGCAAGTCCTTTATTGCCTGGAAGGCAACACCATGAGTAACCGAGGCGCATACTCGACGAGGGAGAGGATGCCCTCGGATAGAAACGATCACCATCTTTACTAGCCTGGAAGGCTGTACCTGATTGGCTTTTTTACGCATGACCTTTCGCGATGTACTGCCATCCAGGCAGTAGAAAGTTTTGTGGACTTAATCCCCGCACATCCTCGTTTCACTCGTATGTATGGGGTTACTCATAGTACTGTCTTCCAGACAGTTTTGAACTTGGATGTTTTCCCATTGAACATACCTTTTGGGCAGAACTATTTCTCTTGAATCGCGGTGTCATTAAGTTTTGATACCGTGTTTTTTGAATGTCTCATTGTCTCATTTGAATCTCTTTAAAGTCCATTACTACGTGCGTGTTATTATATTATAGATTGGAATCATAGCGGAAGCACAGGGGAACCACGCTTGACTCTTAAATGAAAGTGACTTGCTTTAGCTTGACGAGCTTCAGCGAGTAAGAATGAAAAATACAAAATAGTGTTTTCGCTCGTGGCCTTTGATAGAAAAACGTACTCAGTAATTTTCAATTCGTTTACGGTGCAAAGATACAAAATGCGTAAGTGGGTTGTCAAGCTTTTTGGCAAAAAATTTTCAGAAAAAATGAAAAAAGCATTCTGAAGGGGTTCAGAGGGCACCTTGCGTTGCTTGTTTTTTTAATTATAAACGCAAAGACGCGAAGGCGCAGAGATTTTAACCACAGATTAAATGGAGTTTCATCTTTTCACGATAGCGCCCCGAAGGGGCAATGAGCTACTAGCCCATGGCATCGCCATGGGGGAGCTAGAGGAAGAGCTAACGCCCTGTAAGGGCAAAAGCCCTAACGAGAATCAATGCTTTTGCCCTTACAGGGCGAAAATACCGACCTCCATTCACCTAGGGCGATGCCCTAGGCTATTAGCTTGCTAGCCTTTCAGGCTGTCTATCGGGTAAATGCAAATAATCATTTCTTCTTTTTCTGAACACGAAATCCACGGAATAAACGAAGTCTGTATCCTGAAAAATTAATGTCTCAATTAATGTCATCATTAACGTTTAATTAATGTTATGCGAAGCAAAAACCATTGACGTTTTCTTCTATCGTATTTTGACGAAACATTAATTGGGACACGAATTATGACGTTAATTAAAACATTAATATTTTTCTTCGCGCCTTCGCGTCTTTGCGTTTTAAAAAGCATCTGAAATTTGTGGTAAAAAACTCTACGTTTTTGCATTCATACCCCTGGAAGTGTTAAAAGCCAGACAAATGGGAAAATGAGACAATGAGACATTTGAAAAAGGGGGGGTATTGCAAAAAAATATATAGTTAAATTAATTCGCGCGAACATTATTATATAAGGATTTTTCGATATACCGTGAAAAGTAAATGTCTCATTGTCTCATTTACTCATTTGAAAAAATCATAGAAAAATACTGTTTTTGATACTCTGTCAATGATGCTTTCTGATATTTTATTGTGTAACATTTATGATATAAAACATTCGCCTTTTCAACTGTAGTTTTTATTCATCCCCTCTTGTATTTTCCTGCAATATTTCTGAATGTAAAATACAAGTTCAAATGAGAAAATGAGACAATGAGACATTCTCAAAAACACGAAATCGTAATGGAAAACACGCAAAAACCTTTGTATTATGAATAATAATTCATATCTTTGCGCCATAAAATAAAAAAGTTTTTATGGCTAAAGGAAAGACAACTTGCAGAATACTGAAGGAGATTCGCAGGCAGATAGCTGAGGCGAATGACATAGAGTATGTTGTAGAGGAATGCCAGTACAAGGGTGATTGTAAGGGTACTTGTCCTAAATGCGAGGCAGAGGTTAGGTATCTTGAAGGCCAGTTGCACAAGCGCCAGATGCTCGGTAAGGCTGTGGTGGTGGCTGGGTTGTCGCTTGGCGTTATTCCAGCTATGGCACAAGAGGTTTCTGTTGTTGAGCCGAAGCCTATAACAACAACAACTTTGAATAACGAAGCTACGGGTAAATATATCATCAAAGGTAAGATTGTTGATGATAGTGGTGAAACCATACACGGATGTTCAGTTAGGGTTGCAGATGATTCTAAAAATATCAATACAATAAGCAACACTCAAGGAGAATTTGCTCTTGGAGTTGATTCGTTGCCTGTATCAGTTTCAGTCCTTTATGTAGGCTATAAGAACTTGGATTTTCAGGTCACGGAAGAAAACTACAATCAGTTTTTCGTTTTGACCTTAAATGAAGATTATACAGGTGAAATTGAAATGACAAAAAAGGAAAAAAGGGAGGCTAAGAAAGCTGCCAAACGTAGAAAGCGTGAGAAATCAGATAAATGAAATTGTACATAATCTTTGTTGGCAAATGAGAAAATGAGACAATGAGACATTTGAAAAACAAGGTATCGCAAATGGAAAACACGCAAAAACCTTTGTATTATGGATAATAATTCATATCTTTGCGCCATAAATGTTAGAACCCCAAAGGGGTGACACCTAATAGGGCGGTTCGTAAGAGCCGTTATATTTAGGTTTATACTAACATGAGTGCCGAAGGTACGACACCTATAATAAGTGTCGCACTTTGACTTTCCCTTCAGCCGTCGACCGTTGGTTCAGCGCTCTTTAATCTCACAATCATATTATGGTAGCGCTCACGCACTACCCTTTTAGGTGTCGGGCTTACAGCCCTCGTTAATTACGAAAACACCTGAATCTGTAAAAATAAATACAAGCAATGGCAACAGCCCTACAACAACTCATGCAGCAACATTTGTTGCTGAAACTGGAGTATAACACAGAGAAACAGGCTTATCAGCAGCAGACGGAGGCGATAGGCATTCGCCGAAAGGTGAAGCGTGGTGACGCATGGGCTAATGTCCGTGTGGGGAAATCGTTTTATAACTCCCTTAACCAGATGTGCGTCGAGATTTTCCGCACAGAGGATCAGGATATAGAGCATAACTTTGAGTTCGGAAGACCAGTTGCTTTCTTCCGCACAGTACCTAAAGAGGATGACAAGAATAAGTCAGAGGTGAAGTTCCTGAACGTTACAGGTACGGTCAGCTTTGTGGATGGCGACAGAATGGTTGTTGCTCTGCCAAAGGATGACTATGTTCAGCAACTGCAATCAGCCAGTTCTTCCGTATCCGAATCGGCTCCCTCCCTACGGGGGAAGTCCGGTATTGATAACACCGGAGTATGTGCCAGGGCGGGGGGAGAGGCCGCTCTCTACGTCTCCCTCTCCTTCGACGAAACCTCCTACCGCCTAATGTTTGATGCCCTTGAGCGTGTGATGCATGCCCGAGGAAACCGCTTGGCATATCTTCGCGACCTCTTCTATTCGCATCAGCCAGTAGAGCGATTCTCTTTCCAGCCAATGCAGTTTCCGTGGCTCAACAAGACTCAGGAGAAAGCCGTTAATGAGGTGCTATGGACAAAGGATGTGATGGTGGTTCATGGTCCTCCTGGAACAGGCAAGACCACAACTTTGGTAGAGGCAATCAACGAGACTCTCCGACGAGAGAGTCAAGTGCTGGTGTGTGCTCAGTCGAATATGGCTGTTGACTGGATAAGCGAGCAACTTGTGGATAGAGGCATTCCTGTGCTTCGTGTGGGTAATCCTACGCGCGTAAATGACAAGATGCTCTCGTTCACCTATGAGCGTAAGTTTGAAGGCCATCCGGAATATCCTCAGCTATGGTCGCTCCGTAAGGCTATACGTGATATGAGGGCAAAGCGCAAGCGCGGTTCTGATAGCTATCATCAGCAGTTGGATAGGCTTAAAAGTCGTGCCACAGAACTTGAAGTGCGTATCAATGCAGAGATATTCCAGGAGGCTCGCGTTATTGCCTGTACGCTAACAGGAGCGGCCAATAGGGTGCTTGACGGGATGAAGTTCACCACCTTGTTTATTGATGAGGCTGCACAGGCTCTTGAGGCCGCTTGCTGGATACCTATCCGCAAGGTGTCGAGGGTTATCTTTGCAGGCGATCATCAGCAGTTGCCACCTACGGTAA
>CAMJKP010000073.1 GCA_946406435.1 uncultured Prevotellaceae bacterium
AATGGACCGCCGTTGCATGCAGTCTGTTCACCATACTCCTCATCTCCCCATTCCTTCGCGCCATGATAGTGAAGAAGAACAACAGCGAGGAGTTCAAGGCGCTGTGGCTCGAAAGCCATCACAACCGTCTGCCCCTCATCTCCACCATACTGGCACGAATCGTCATCGCCATGAGCTTCGTATTCTATGTCCTCAAGGAGATGACCACGTTCTCCAACGCCCTTATGCTATGCGTAGCACTCATCGCCATCATCATAATGGTGATGTCGCGCACCCTGAAACGCAGCAGCATCCGCATGGAGAGAATGTTCTTGCAGAACCTGCGTTCACGCGACATAGCCGCACAGGCAACAGGCAAGCGCCGTCCCCTTTTCGAAGGACGTCTGCTAGACCATGACCTGCATATAGCCGAGGTCACCGTGCCCGACGATAGTCTATGGGCAGGAAAGACACTCCGACAGCTGCAACTCAACCAGCGCTTCGGCATCAACGTGGCAAGCATACTGCGAGGCTCAAGGCGCATCAACATCCCTTCTGCCAACGATGCCATCTTCCCGGGCGACCGTCTCAGCGTCATAGGCGACGACGAGCACCTCACCAGTCTCGACACCACGCTACAAGAGGAGCTACATCCCGAGGACTACGACATTGAGCGCCGTGAGATGAAGCTTGAGCGCATCATCATCGACAGCAAGAGCAAGTACCTTGGCAAGACACTCATGGAGAGTGGCATACGCGACAAATACAACTGCATGGCAGTAGGTCTTGAGTCAGGCGAGGAAAGTCTCAGCAACGTATCCCCCTACTACACCTTCAAGCGTGGCGACATCCTCTGGGTTGTAGGCGAAGACGTGAATATTGCGAAGCTGAAAGGAGAATGAAGCCCCCTTTCTGTCCTTCGGACATCTTTCCCCATAAAGGAGCAAGAGGCTAGCGCAGTATGGGGATTATGAAATTTTCAAGGGTTTAAGGTTCTCAGGTTTTAAGGTTTTCAGGTCGGACTTGCTTTAGCTTGATGTAAAGAGTAAATAGGAACTTGTTTTGGCCTGATGAAAATTGTACATTGTAAATGGTACATGGTACATGATATGGTCTGTGTAAAAAATGTTGTACTATTGTACCATTGTACCTTTTCGTATGGCGAGAAAAGGTTAATCATTCCCTATAACAAACGTAACGTGGCATCCACTTACAGGCGTTTCGGCAAGGACGATGTTCATGCCCTGCATCATCATCATCTGACGGGAAAGCGACAAGCCGATACCTGAACCTGTGCACTTTGTGGTAAAGAAAGGCACGAAAATCTCACGCCTCGCATCAGCAGGGATTGGCGCACCATCGTTGCTGATATACAAGGCCTCTCCCCCCCGTCCTTCCCGTGGGGAGGGAGCCGATTCGCTCACCAAGTCTCCCTTTAAGGGAGATTTAGAGGGTCTATACCTTACATCTATCATCTTCGCCCCAGCCTCAACGGCATTCTTCACAAGATTTATCAATACCTGACGAAGCATATTCTCATCCACCGTCATTGTAGTGAAAGGAGGTAGAGAAATCCTCCATTCCAAATCGGGATAGAGTGTCTTTATAGAAGAAACAAGGTTGCCGATACCCACCTCTTCCAACACAGGCTTCTGCAACTGCGTTAGCTTGCGATAGCTATCCACAAAACTGGCAAGTCCGTTACTTGTCTCAAAGATAGCGCGAATACCCTCCTCATACACAGTTCCCTTTATCTTCGGATTACTGAGACAAGCCTGACTTATGCTCTGGATAGGCGTTGTAGCATTCATAATCTCATGCGTAAGCACACGTGTCAATCTCTGCCACGATTCCACCTCATTCTGCGCCACGAGCTTGTTCACCTCCTGTCCGATGTCATTAAGAGCCTCTTGCAAAGCCCTTTCTCCAAAGAACAATCCCTTAGTAGGCAGCGAGAAAGTAAACTCACGATTCCTCACAGCCTCACGCATAAGGTGCGCCCTGTCGCGAAGAAGGGATTGGTGGCGGTAGAAGAGAAAGAAAACCAGAGCCAAGACCAGCCCCAAGAAGACCCACCCCCATACCCCTCCCGTAAAGGGAAGTCCGATGTTGATAATATCGGAGTATGTGTCAGGGGAGTAGATAGTATTTAAGATAACGGAAGGCATATGTTGAGAGTTTAGAGTTGAGAGATTAGTGATTAGAGTTTATGGCGACTTCCCCTCGTAGCGTTCAAATGTAACTACTCCCCTCCCTTTACGGGAGGGGTGAGGGGGTGGGTCTTTTAATTTTATTATACAGCGTCTGCCTCGTAATGCCCAGCAGTTCGGCAGCCTTACTCATATTGCCATGACACTTATCCACCACCTTACGCACATGCTCCGATTCAAGCTGATCCAAAGGCACAACCACTTCGCTTTTGTCAACAGCATCTTTCAGGACTCGGATAAGTTCATCATTATCCCAAGGCTTTGTGACGAAATCAGCAGCACCAGTCTTCAGCCCTCGCACGGCAAGCTTCACGTCTGCATAAGCCGTTACGAGCACTACGGGCACGTCAGGATGCAGTTTCTTGATGGTACGCAGCCACAGCAGTCCTTCTTGCCCCGAGTTCACGCCAAGCGTGAAGTTCATGTCAAGAAGCACCACATCCACATGTTCCTGCTTAAGAGTTGTAAGGATATTATCGGGCGTAGAAAGAGTGATGATGCGGTCGAACACCCCATCAAGGCATATCTTCAAAGCTGTAAGGATGGCGGTATTGTCATCCACAATCAGTATTGTATTCATAGTTGCAAAGTTAATATTTTTCTGGTGAAAACAAATAGAAACATCAAAAAAACACAAGAAATCATCCTGCTGAAAAACAAAAGTGTAAAAAAATCATACAACCGAGTGTAAAAATATCATACAAACTGCATTTTGCACATAAAACATCCATTGCAGAATACGATTAAAGTATTAATTTTGTAATCGAAAACAACAACAACCCGACACCGGTGACGGAAAACAATCAACAACTCCCTGCCAGTTCTCTGGCTGGTGGGGAGCTACAAAAACAACTCAAAAACCAAACGTTATGCTAATAACTCACAATCTCAAAGCCGCATGGCGCAACATCCTAAAATACAAGGTGCAGAACACGATTTCTGTGCTGTGTCTCTCAGTAGGCGTGATATGCTTTGCTGCAACGTTTGTCGCAGTAAAAGATACTCATATCCTTCCATTTGCAGAAAAATATTTCAATGACAAAATAGAATTTCTTGTCAAACGAGATGGCATGGTATACCCTCCTACCCTAAGAGAGTTAAAGAGACTACAGAATCAACAATGCATAAAAGAGGTTGATATTTGTAGGCAATATCTATTGTCGTTCTTTGTCGAAGGATCAGACGGAATATATCCCGCAGTCTATTTCGTAAACAAAAGTTGGCTAAAAAGTAACAAATACAGTTCTATTAATGGTAAAAATTTTGACGACATCAAGAATGGTACTATGCTCATTGAGAAATCATTGATTGAAAAGTACCCCAATAAAGACTGTGCTAAAGAATGTGCTTCATACGCTAATAAATCATTAGGTAAATACTATAAGCACAAAAACTTTACTGTTTCTGATACCATAAGTTCACCAACACTTACACTTGCAAATTCGGCCTTCATCGTATCAGATTTTACCGATGCCCCAAATGAACTATCCAATATAGATTTGGGAGGATCAGGTGTGACTAAGGTGGTTCTCAACAGAGATTTTACAAAAATGGATCTCTACAACTGCGCAAAGAGAATATTCCCAAAAGACTGCAAGATAATAATTATGAATGCCGATGTGCCTACGAACATGGATTTCCTCAAAATGCTTTCATTGGCTTTATTCATAATGTTCATAGGAACAAGCGTACTAATGGTTGGTCTTTCTGGCTATCTGAAAATGCAGTTCCAATTATTTGCACTTCGAAGTCGTGAGATAATGCTTCGCAGATGTAATGGTGCAAAGACAATGCAACTATTCCAGCTTTTATGTACTGAACTTGGTATAACTTTCCTTGCCATTATTGTAATATCAATTATAATAACAGCAGGATTATCATCCTACACATCCACTATAACAGAAACTATGATTGGCAATATAAAGATTTCAACAGATACCCTTCTACCTATTGAAATTACAATAACAATTATTGCCCTTGTCATCTCTATTGGCATTGCTTGGTTAAGAGTTCGCAAGGTTTTGAATGTAAGCCCCAACTCTACCATAAACCATTGTATGCCATCAAAATCACGATGGAATAGCATAATGCAGATAGTTCAATACAGTATTGCTGCAAGCCTGATTTATTTTGTCGTTATCTGTTATCTGTCCAGTATTATTCACATAACAGAATCGCATCCTTATCAAAGTTATGACAAACTGAAGAAAACCATATATATTAGTAATTGTGAAAGTGGAATAGAAGATACACTCCGTTCACTACCAACAGTTGACCAGGTTGCCGAGATATTGCAGATTCGTTATACTGGTAAGAGCAAACAATTTCCTGAGCTAAGAGGAGAAATTACTGAGGTTAGTAGTGAAGACACATTCTATGTTTATGGAATGAAAGTCATAGATTCATCCATACTGCCTATCTACAACATCAAAATACAAGAGTCTTCAAAGCCTAATTTTGAAACTCCAGAAGACACGATTATGATACCTGTCTTTGCAAATGCAGAGGACATAGACAGCATAAGTAAAGAGATAGATTTGACACATAAGGCTTCTATGCAGGAAATGCTACTACCTGATAGAGGCAAATACGTGAAGCTTGGCTATATGAAACCTCTCCAAGGAGATCACCATGGTTTTCCAATGCTTTCATTCTATGTAATATCCGACATAGAGAAGTATTACTATCGCTTATATAACACGAACATCACCTCTTATTGTGATTGTATTTTCACAATAAAAGGTGATGAAAAAGACAAGGCTGACATTATCAAAAAGATTAAAACAATGTATGTCAATCCTAATATGGAAATAGAATGTGTTTATGACAGAGATTACCATAGGCACAAGGTATCTACCAACACAATAAAAATATGCAACATACTGATGGTAACTTGTCTGATTTGTATCATCCTCACCATATATTCATCCATAACCCTTGAAACACGAGGTCGTCAGAAAGAGGTGGCAATTCGCAAAGTGAACGGTGCGAAGACAAAGGATATTATCAAGTTGTTCAGTCGCAACTATGTCAAAACTCTTGCGATAGCCTTCGTCATAGGATTTATTTTCCCTTTAATATGGAATTACTGCTTAGACTATCTATTATATATTATCAAATTCCCCTATCTCAGACAAGTGCTGACTGTTTATTGCGTGGCATTCTTCATTATAGTCCTTGTCACCTTCCTCACCGTATGGCAGAAGATATATAAAATATCACATATCAACCCTGCGTTATTGATAAAGAAAGAATAAATCCTAAGGAGTAAAAGGAGTAAAAGGAGTGCAAGGAGTACAAGACAAATGTCTTATACGGTCTAAGGACTAAGGACTAAGGCTTTTGACCTTTGACTTTTGACTTTCAGCGAGAATTACTATCGTCTTGTACTCCTTAAACGACCTTGGGAGCGTCACTCCTTGTACTCCTTGTACTACTAAAGAAGAAAACAATATGATTAAATTAGATAACATAACAAAGATATTCAGCACAGAAGAAGTGCAGACAACATCTCTCAATGGCGTTAGCCTTGAAGTGAACGATGGCGAGTTTGTTGCCATCATGGGACCGTCAGGTTGCGGAAAGTCAACTCTCCTCAACATCATCGGACTTATAGACACTCCCACCACAGGCACCTACCTTCTTAACGGCAAGGACGTGAGTACCCTGACAGAGAATGAGCGTACCGACATCCGCAAGGGTGTGATAGGCTTTGTGTTCCAGAGCTTTAACCTTATCGACGAGCTTAACGTGAACGAAAACGTGGAGCTGCCCCTACTCTACATGGGCGTGCCGGCAAAGGAACGTAAGGAGCGTGTGCTTGAGGTTCTCCGACGGATGAATATGTCACAGCGTGGCAAGCATCTGCCAAGCCAGCTCTCTGGCGGACAACAGCAGCGTGTGGCAATAGCACGTGCCGTGATAGGCAACCCGAAGATCATTCTTGCCGACGAGCCTACGGGTAATCTCGATTCAAAGAATGGTTTGGAGGTTATGGAGCTTCTAAGTCAGCTTAATGCCGAGGGCACCACAGTCATCATGGTTACTCACTCTCAGCACGATGCCGCATACGCCAACCGCATCATCAACCTATACGACGGTCAGATTATAGACAGTATGAATGGACTGCTATAACTTATCGGGTGTCTGTAAAAAATGTTGTACTATTGTACCGTTGTACCCAAAAACGCTTTGCGCAATCCTCCCAAAGCAAATATAATTATCCCCCGCAGTCTTCACAGGGTGCAGGGGATATTAAAGTAAATGTTATTTCTCTACCCGCTGTCCTTCACAGGTTACACGAGGAGTTCCATTTAAACTCAATCTAAAATGAAAAAATAATTTAATTGCTGCAAAGATAAGGTTTATTTTCTAAAACACCAAACATTTTTACAAAAAACATAAAAAAAACATCCCCGCAACCCTTTGCAGCTTACGAGGATAGGTGTCTGTAAAAATTATTGTACTATTGTACCGTTGTACCAAAAGCACCTCACATTGCGAATACACAAGAAATGCAAATGACAACTATGACAACCATGATAACTTTTGCGTAACATTGGATCATTGCTTATCTATATATTTTTCTTTATACACATTAAATGGTTGATTATCAATACATTGAGTCAATATTTACAAATCAAACATGGTACAATGGTACAACAGTACAACATTTTATAAAGGGACCCTTATAAAGACCCCCAAAATATCGCACTTCCACTTCAATCAATATATAATATATAATTATTAATAATTATATATTATATATTGATTGGCTAAAAAAGAGGTCAAATGGGAAGGTGTGTGGGGAAGGGTGTGTGTGAAAAACGTTGTACTATTGTACTGTTGTACCATCTGAGGCTTCTTCATTTTACTTAAAGCACGGTATTTCAACGACTTAGCCATCATTTAGCATTTATTAACCAAAAAATCCGCAAGTTGGAATGATTGAGTGGGGAAAGTTTCGTAACTTTGCACTCAGAAAATCAGAGACGGGCACCGCTCTGCGAGCGACAAGCCCTATTTTTTCGCAAAGCTCAACAAGCTAAGCAAGTCCTGAGTGCGAGGTGCTGCGCACGTTGTCACCCAGAAAGATTGAAAAGGGACACGGCCTCTCCCCCCGCCCTCCCCCGTAGGGAGGGAGCCGGAAGTCGAAAAAAGTCTCCCTACACAGGGAAGTTCGATGTTGATAACATCGGAGTATGTGTCAGATTTAGAGGGTTCACCTCCGCTTCTCCTTCACTTCTAATTCGTTTCTAATCCACTCCCTAATATCAAAGATATTACCTAACGAAACGGACATAAAGAGGGGTATCAGAGAAAATGTCGAAAGTCGAAAGGCAAAAAGACTTTAGGCTTTAGACTTTAGACCTTTAACAAAAAAAACTTAACCAAAATACAACAATGAGAACAAAACTCTTAACTTTCCTACTCGCTCTTTGCGCCATAGGTGCAAGTGCACAGACATCCCGCGACATGGGAAACGGCACATTCCGTAACCCTGTCATCTGGTCCGACGTACCAGACGTATGCGTGTGCCGCGTTGACGACACTTTCTACATGGTTAGCACCACCATGCACATGAGTCCGGGCTGCACAATCATGAAGTCAAAGGATCTCGTGAACTGGTCGGTTGCCGGATATGCTCACGACCAGCTTGAGGAAATTGACGAGTTTGCCCTGAAGAATGGCAAGAACGATTACTCAAAGGGTTCATGGGCGGCTAACATACGCTACGATAAGTACGAGAAGCGTTTCTACCTCATCGTGACCTGTAACACAACGCAGAAGTCGTATATCTTCACCACAACCGACATTGAGCACGGTCCTTGGCATCGCAACGAGGTGAGCATGTGCTACGACCCTGGCTTCCTGTTCGAGGATACTGGCACGGAATGTAAGAAATACGTGGTGCATCCTAACGGCAGTCTTCAGCAATATCAGGCTTATATCTGCGAGATAATATCCGACGGCAAGGGTGGCGTGAAGCTCGGCGAGCGCAAGGAGATGCTCTCATACGCACAGGCTGACAATCCTATTCAGGGACTCCGTGCCGAGGGCTACCACGGCTATAAGATTGGCGATTACTACTATATCTTCATGATTCAGGGTGGCAAGGGCGATGCCTGGCGTCAGCAGATATGCTGGAGGAGTAAGGCGCTCTTCGGCGAGCCTTGGGAGGTGAAGAAGGTGTTCGTAGGAAACATGAGGAATGAGGACGGCTCTGTCTTCCAGAAGAGCGGTGGCGTGGCACAGGGTAATATCTTCGACACACCCGACGGCAAGTGGTATGCCATGCTGTTTCAGGATCAGGGGGCAGTAGGTCGTATGCCTGTTCTCATCCCATTGAAATGGGGCGCTGACGGATGGCCTGTCTTCGGCAACAACGGTGAGAGCGTGGACGTTCTTCAGGAGATGCCTGTCAAGGGCGTAGGCGACAGAACTGCATCAATCGTTGTCTCTGACGAGTTCAACAACGGCAAGGAGTCCGACCGCTACTACCCTTCTGACACATATGCCAACAGTCTTGGCAAGGGTGGCGAATACGACCTCACCACATCTATCCTCAAGAAGGAATGGCAATGGAATCACAACCCCGACAACCGCTACTGGACTCTCACAGAGCGCAAGGGATGGCTGCGCCTCAAGGGCGGCATCCTCGCCAATAACATACGTGAGGCTCGTAACACACTCACACAGCGCATGTGGGGCCCAAAATGTTCTGCCACTACCCTACTCGACACTCGCGGCATGAAGGACGGCGACTGCGCAGGTCTCACCATCTTCCAGAATCGCTACGGCTATGTAGGCGTTGAGTTCATCGACGGCAAGAAGCACATCGTGATGCGCCGTGCGAACGACAAGGGCGATGCTACGGGCGAGATTAAGGAGAAGGTTCTGCTCAAGGGTACAAAGGTTTATCTCCGTGCGCAGGCAGACTTCGACGACCGCCACGACAAGGCTTTCTACGAGTATAGTCTTGACGGTAAGAAATGGCAGAAGATTGGCGATGAGCATGTGCTGTATTTCGATTGGCCTGACTTCTGCGGCAACCGTTTCGGTCTCTTCTATTTCCCTACAAAGACATTAGGCGGAAATGCAGATTTCGATTTCTTCCATGTGAAGTAGCTGACTCCGTTCCCGACATTCGGGTAAATAACCAAAGATTAGCAACAAGTTGCTTTTTAACTGACAATAATTACCAATCTTACCAATCTTAAACCAATAAAAAATGAAAATTAATGGAAAAAGATTGCGTAGATTGGTAATTATTGTCAGTTTAAGCACCAAAGGTGCGAATTCACATTAAATGAGGATAATCATATATTAATGTGTTTTTGGTACAATGGTACAATAGTACAACATTTTTTACACAGACCCTATAGCGTGGCAATTGAAAATTGATAATTGATAATTGAAAATTATTCGCTAAGGCTCATCAACTAAAGCAAGTACCTATTTTAGGTGAGAAACACTTATAAGCATAGACAAAAAAACACGAAAATCATACCCTCGCACCATCACCTTTCTAAACTGATGACGCTAAAAATCGCCAAAAATTACAGCTTTCGAGCATTTTTTTCACCTTTTATATATATTTTTATTACACATCATCATTTTTCGGTATTTCCAGAAAAATATCCGTTTTGCAACCAAATTGCAAATTTAAGTTTGTAACTTTGCACTCGAAAGATTGAAACGCGCACCGGCTTGCAGCCGACGTTCGCTATCTTTCGAGGGCGAAGTGCTGCGCACATTGTCACTCAGAAAATCAGAGACGGGCGAGGTGCTGCGCACGTTGTCACTCGAAATTCAGGAAACGGACTTTCCCCCGCCATTCCCCATACGGAGGAAGTCAAATGTAGAAAGTAAATAACATAATTGTAAATAATAACAGGCTATCCCCCATCATTGAAACAGCACCCTCTCAAAGGGAGAGGGCGGGGGGATGCAAAAAGATGAGAAGTATGAAACAAAGCTTATTACTGTTGACATTACTTGTAACGTCAAGTTTTTTTTGCCAAGGCTATGCAAGTATTATTCGCAAAGGCTCAAGTATTCAGGCACAAGAAGTCAATGACAGCACGACGAAAGTACAGAAGTTAAATGAAGTGGTTGTCACTTCCTCACAATCTGCAAGTAAGAGGATGAAAGAGGTTCAGATTGGAGTTGAGAAGATTGACATTGAGAAGATGACGCAAATTCCAACCTTGTTTGGCGAAAAAGACATTCTGAAATCAATTCAGATGCTTCCGGGTGTAAAAGCAGAGAGTGAGGGCTCTTGCGGTTTTCAGGTGAGAGGCGGCACAGCAGCACAGAACCTTGTGATGATTGACAATGCCCCGATGTATAACGCAGGTCATTTCGTTGGCCTTTTCTCAGCTTTCAACGACGAGGCTATGCAGACAGCCTCACTATATAAAGGACAGATTCCTGCAATGTTCGGAGGTGCCACATCGTCGGTTCTCGATATTGCCACCAAGGCAGGTGACATGAATAAATGGCACGCTGGCGTGAGCATCGGACTTCTTGCAAGTAAGATTGCGTTTGACGGTCCGATAGTGAAGGATAAGGTCAGCGTTCTCTTCACCGCCCGCAGATCATATCTCGACCTGTTTCTTCAGCTTAGCGAGAAGTACAGGGAGAACACCATGAATTTCTATGACATCAACTTCCGCACAGACTTCGACATCTCTCCTGTCAGCAAGGTGTTTGTGTCATTCTACAGAGGCAAGGATAATATGGTTATTGAAGATCTGGCAGAGATGCGATGGGGTAACACCTCGGTTTCAGGTGGCTGGAAATACACGATGAATGAGAATCTGCGTTTCAACACCTCGCTCTCCTATAATATATATAAGAGTAAGATGGGATTCAATGGGGCACACGTTAACTATATGCAGAACGGACATATAAAGCAGACCATTCTAAAGGAGAATATAAACTGGCGTCCTTCAGAAAACCATGCCGTATCAATCGGCGCACAGGCAGCATATAATGATATCATCTCTGCAGAATGGGAGTATCTCACCATTCACGAAAAGGAGCAGCGTTACGGCACGGAGATTGCCTGTTGGGTGAACGATGACTGGAAGGTTGCGAAATGGATGGAGTTGTCGTTTGGCGTTCGCTACAACAATTTCAAGAAATATGATGCCATAGAGCCACGTGCAAGCATGAAACTCAGCTTCAATGAGTTCCATTGTCTGAAGGGCGGATATAGTCGCACGGCGCAGAACATACACGCCATACGCAGTTCGAGCACGTCAATGCCAATGGACCGCTACACGCTGAGTACCGACTTTATCAAGCCTGAAAAGGCAGATCAGGTGAGTCTCGGATATTTCGGCATGACAAAGGAAGGTGATTACGACTTCAGCATCGAGGGCTATTACAAGCGTGTTAGCGACATCTACGACTATAAGGATGGCAAGAATATGGAATCTGACATCGCCATTGAGAATATCATTCTTGGAGGTAAGGGACGTGCCTATGGTATGGAACTGAGCGCCCACAAGAACAACGGTCGCTTCACAGGCTGGATTTCATACACGCTTTCATGGAGCGAGAATAAGATTGACGGCATCAACGGAAACCGATGGTACACAGCCAACAATGACCGCCGTCACGACGTGAACCTCGTGGGAATGTATCAGCTCAATGACCGCTGGAATGTATCAGCATCATTCATATTCAACTCTGGTCAGGCTCTCACGGCTCCAAGTGCCAAGTATCAGATTGACGGCAATACGGTGTATTACTACGCAGAGCGCAACGGCTATCGTGCTCCAGCAACGCATCACCTTGACCTCAGCGCCACATACAACAAGAAACTGAAGCGCTGTGAGCGTCAATGGGCATTCGGGGTCTATAACATCTACAATCGTGAGAACCCATACGTTATCACATTCTCTGAGGACGATAACTCTGCAAGCGGCACAAAAGCCACACAGACAGCCCTCTTCGGTGCGATTCCGTTTGTGGCGTATACGCTTAAATTCTAAGAGCCCCCCTCCATCTCCCCCGAGGGGGAGGGATTTTAGATAGTATTTCTAATTAATAAAAACTATTTATAAACCATATATAAGAAAATGAATAACAGTATGAAAAATATTTTTCAGATAATCATGCGTACTCTTCATAGCGATAAAAGCAATCTACTCCCCTCCCTTTACGGGAGGGGTATGGGGGTGGGTCTTCTTGTCCTCCTCCTCACCTCTTGCGAAAAAGAGATTGACATGGACTATCACACCATTGAGCCTCTCTATGTGGTAGAGGCTGGTATATCAGAGGTAGGTGCCGTGGCAAGGATTTCGCAGACACAGAACGTTACAGACGAGATCAGCAACCGTCCTGTGGATAATGCACAGATTCAGATTATATCCGACAACGGCGAACAATGCACACTTCACCTCGATAGCGCAGGATGCTATTCTTCATCAGCTATTAAGGCTGTTACCGGACATAAATACACCATAAAGGTGCAGATTGGCGATTATGTAACGGAGTCAACATCACAGATGCAGGAGCAGTTCAATATCGATGACATTTACATGTACAAGGAGCAGATGCTTGAAGACGAGATTGTATATTATCACGTTGATGTAACAGGCTACAAGACCGACAGCACCGGCTATTTCTACACCCTCGTAACACGTAACGGTAAGCCATACAAATGGTACGTCATGGGTAACAAGGGCTATGGCGAAACAACGAGCATAAACGTGCCATGCTTCGTATATTGCGACCTTGACAAAGACAACAAAGACATTCTTCAGGATGGTGAGGATATTGCCGTTGAAGTGAGAAAAATTGACGAGCGTACCTACGACTATCTGTATGCGCTTTACGTTGCCGAGCAGTCAGCCTCAAATCCTATAAGGAACTTCTCCAACCCTACCACCCTCGGATATTTCTCAGCATACCATTCAACTCGTATGCCAGCTATCCAATTCGAGAAGAAATCCCTTGAGTTCTACGACGATATAATGGAGAGCAAGAAACGGAAGTTTGAGGAGAGGTAGAGTTTAGAGGTTAGGGTTTAGGGTTTAGAGTTTAGAGTTTAGAGTTTAGAGGTTAGAGGTTAGGGTTTAGAGTTTAGAGTTAATTGGCTCTATGACTGCTCTTGATAATAAAAAACCACCTTCGCGAATGGCGAAGGTGGTTTTCTTTTTATATAATGTCGAAGGTAAAAACTCTACCCTCTAACCTCTAATCTCTAAACTCTAAATATTACACAAGATGTGCGATAAGGCTCTCACGATCGCCTGGGAGCATATCGATTACAGGAATCTCAATCATTGTGTAGCAACCTGGCTGCTGCTTGAGAGAAGCACGTGCTACGTTTACGAGTACCTGTGCGGTAAGAGCAGGGTTATTAATCTTCATGTTGAACTCGAAGAGCTGGTTGTGTGTCTTACCACTTACGCCCTTACGAGTGAGATTCACGCCATGACCAACGTCGTTGAGTGCGTCAACGCTCTCTACCTGGAATACGTGAGTCTCATCGCTTGCGAAGTAAGGGTCAGCCTTGATAGCCTTTGTAACCTCTGCGAGGTCAGCACCTTCCTCAAGCTCTACATAAACCATACGACGGTGGATACCCTCACCTACAGGGATAGTCATTGAGAGTGCGTCCTTAACACCAGCCTTTGAGCGAACACATACAGAGTGGCCCATAGAACGACCAGGACCGAAGTTTGTGTAAGAGAGTCCCTTTGGTGCGAGGCTCTGCATGAGAGTACGTACGATAGAGTCAGAACCTGGATCCCAACCAGCAGAGATGATGGCAACAGTAC
>CAMJKP010000074.1 GCA_946406435.1 uncultured Prevotellaceae bacterium
CGTCTCTTAGGAAGAGATGTATTTCCCCTCTTTCACTGAGTGGTCGGATATCCTCGATAAAGACCACAAAATGCCAATAGGCGAAAATTATAAAATGGGATTCCCTCGTAGTGTAAAAAAGGCTTGGTCGCCTATCGAGACACTGCCTGTTTTTTTTATTAAGATAGATGGAGCTAATTAACAACATCAACAAGACACTACGAGATGACATCGTAGCGCAAATGAAAGCCGGAAGCCGACTATCCATAGCGGCATCCTGCTTCTCCATCTATGCCTTTCAGGAGTTGAAGGAGGCTCTGAAAGACATCAAGGAACTCCGTTTCATTTTCACCTCGCCGACATTTACAACAGAGAAGACTCCAAAGCAGCAGCGTGAGTTCTACATTCCACGTTTAGACCGTGAGCGCACACTTTATGGCTCTGAGTTTGAAGTGAAGCTTCGCAACGAACTGACCCAAAGGGCTATTGCACGTGAATGTGCTGAATGGATAAGGGAGAAGGCTTGTTTCAAGTCAAACAAGACCAATGAGCAGATGATGGGGTTCATCAACCTTGATGACATCAGCTATTCACCCATCAATGGCTTTACGACGGTTGACCTCGGATGTGAGAAAGGCAATGCCGCCTATACGATGATTCAGAAAGCCGAAGTTCCTTTCTCAAAAGCTTACATCGACCTCTTCAACCAGATATGGAATGACAGTGGTCGCCTACAGGTGGTTACGGAAGAAGTCATTGACAGCATTAGCAATGCCTATAAGGAGAATGCCCCAGAGTTCCTTTACTTCGTGGCACTCTACAACATTTTCAATGAGTTTTTGGAGGACATCAGCGAAGACGATCTGCCAAAAGAGGCTACTGGTTTCAAGAACTCAGCCATCTGGGATAAGCTCTACAACTTCCAACGTGATGCAGCACTTGCTATCATCAATAAACTCGAAAAGTACAATGGCTGCATCCTTGCCGATAGTGTAGGTTTAGGAAAGACCTTCACTGCCCTGTCGGTCATCAAGTATTTTGAGAGCCGTAACCGAACAGTCTTAGTGCTCTGCCCCAAGAAGCTCTTTGAAAACTGGAACACCTATCGGCAGAACTATGTCAACAATCCATTGGCAAAAGACCGTTTGAATTACGATATACTCTACCACACCGACCTTTCACGTGACTATGGACGGAGCAATGACCTCGATTTGGAACGCGTAAACTGGGGCAACTATGACCTTGTGGTTATCGACGAGAGCCATAATTTCCGTAATGGCGGTAAGGTAAGTACCGACGAGAATGGCGAGAATCCCCGTGAGAATCGCTATTTGCGTTTGATGAATAAGGTCGTCCGTTCTGGCGTAAAGACCAAGGTGCTGATGCTTTCTGCAACTCCAGTCAACAATCGTTTCAACGACCTAAAGAACCAGTTACAGTTAGCATACGAAGGCGAATCGGAAGCATTTGACAAGTTGCTGCCTACCAATCGTGGCATTGATGACATTTTCCGTCAGGCACAAGGCTCTTATAACGTTTGGGCAGACCTGCCACCAGAAGAGCGTACCACGGAAAGACTTCTGCGGATGCTCGACTTCGACTTCTTCCGATTACTGGATGCCGTTACCATCGCCCGAAGCCGCAAGCACATCCAGCAGTATTACGATACCGCCGATATTGGCACGTTCCCAGAAAGGTTGAAGCCCATTTCTCGAAGTCCGCATCTTACAGACCTTGACACAGCCATCAACTACAACGAGATATTCGAGCAGCTGCAGATGCTTCATCTTGCTATCTATGCGCCCTCTGCCTTTATTCTACCCAGCCAGCTCTGGAAATATAAGGAAGAGGAAAGCACTACTGGTCACCGTCTGAGTATCGAAGAGCGTGAACAAGGTATTCAGCGACTGATGAACATACAGCTGCTGAAACGTCTGGAGTCATCGGTCAACTCATTCCGTCTGACCCTTACCCGCATCCGTGACTATATGCAGGAGACACTTGATGCCATCGTCCGTTTCCAAAATGGCGAAAGACGTGTTTCTGTGGATGACTACGAAAGTGTGGATGGTGATGAGGACGAGCAGGACTTCACCATTGGCAAGAAGAAAAACCGTATCCTCTTGGAGGATATGGACTATATATCGTGGCAGAAGGAAATCAAGGATGACCTTGAAATCATTCGCCTGTTGTTGCTGATGCTCCAGAGTATTACGCCTGAGCATGACAGTAAGCTGCAACAACTTATTACTGACTTGAAGGATAAGTTTGCTCATCCTATCAATGGCAGCAACAAGAAAGTCATTGTTTTCACAGCATTCTCAGATACAGCATTGTACCTATATGATTGTCTGGCAGAACCCATCAAGAAAGAGTATGGCTTAAACGTGGCTTTAGTGACAGGTGATGTAGAAGCACGAAGCACCCTCAAATTGAAGGAGAAACTTGACTTCAACAAAGTGTTGACCCTCTTCTCGCCAATTTCCAAGGAGCGTGTAGCCGTCTATCCACATCTGAAAGACGAAATAGACGTGCTGATAGCCACTGATTGTATCAGTGAAGGTCAGAACTTGCAGGATTGCGACTATTTGTTGAACTACGATATTCACTGGAATCCAGTGCGTATTATTCAGCGTTTCGGACGTATAGACCGTATCGGATCGAAGAATGCACAGATTCAGTTGGTGAACTATTGGCCTGACATGACCCTCGATGAATACATCAACTTGAAAGGACGAGTAGAGTCTCGTATGAAGGTGACTGTAATGACTGCAACGGGCGATGACAACATTCTTTCACCGGAAGAGAAAGATGATTTGGAGTACCGCAAGCAACAGTTGGAGCGACTGAAAGAAGATGTTGTTGACCTTGAAGAGATGAATACGGGTGTCAGCATCATGGACTTGGGGTTGAATGAGTTCAGACTTGACTTGCTGGAATACATCAACAGTAATCATGATGTGGAGCATACCCCCTTTGGGCTTCATGCCGTTGTACATGCTACAGACCAGGCACCAGCAGGAACAGTCTTTGTTTTGAAGAACAGAAGTGCTGGCATAAACATCGACCACAAGAACCAGTTGCATCCGTTCTACATGGTCTATATCAAGGACGATGGAGAAGTGCTTGTTGACCATCTGCATCCGAAAGACTTGCTCGACAAGATGCGTCTGCTCTGCAAACCCATGACCAAACCTGATGTCAAACTATGCAGCGATTTCAATAAAGAAACGCGCGACGGTCTGCGTATGGGTAAGTACTCAGAGCTTTTGGGCAAGGCGATAGAGTCCATTGTAACAAAGAAGGAAGAGTCTGATATGGACAGTTTCCTCGATGGCTTTGCGGGCGAACTATTTGAAGAGCGCATCACTGGGCTTGACGACTTTGAACTGATATGTTTCCTCGTAATCAAGTAACGAATATGTACGGACTGCCACCAAATACACTCATCAATAAGTCGCTCTTCAAGAAGGTTGTCTTTGAGAAGTTCAATCTCAAAGCAGTTGAGCGTGATCGTTTTGATGCGGACATAAGCCGCATGGCATTGGCGGCAAGGGTATCATCGGCAACAGTTCCGGCTTTGACGAAAGGCAAAGAAATAGAGGGGTTCTACGTCTTGGAAGTAGTGTTGAAGCGAAAGGATTATGACTCTAAGAACATCCTCATGCTTCAAAAGTTGATACCACAGAAGCTCATCTTCGCCCTCCAATTTGAGGAGCAGACACAGTTCTGCATCTTTCATACTCGACTGCAACAATCTGTATGGATGCCGACTGACGAAGCCACCATCACTTTACAAGGATTGACGCTTGATGATGTCTGGAATAATATCGTTGCAACCATCGGAGGTTTGGATGCTCAGGCAGAAGAAAGCATTGAGGAACAGATTATTCAACGTGAGCAACTAGAGAAGTTGCTTCGACAGATAGAATCATTAGAAAAGCAGTGCCGTACAGAGAAGCAGACTCGTAAGAAGTACGAACTGCATCAACAGATAATAAAGTTAAAGGAGAAACTAAAATGAGCATGCTAATATGTTGTGTAAATTGGGAGGCAGTTAGCGCAATATCTAATATTGTCATGGCTGCTATTGCTTTCATGTCCCTGGGGGTTAGCTTCTACTTGTTGCATAAAGAGCGTAAGCAAAGAATAGAAGATAATAGAGCACGAATAGATTTTTCCATAATCAAGCACATGCATGGGTATTATCTATGTGTTGAAAATGTAGGTAAAGAAACCGCATACGATATTAAGGTATATGTTAGTGGTTTACCAATAGAGAACAACCTATATGATTTCGTCAAAAAGGTTTTTGTCGATTTAAAAGATAGTAGTTTTGTCTTAAAAGGAGGAGCTAAAAGATATTTCTATATAAGCCCATCAATCATGGAATATAACATTAAACTTCCTTGGAAAGAAAAACGGACTAAAGATGAGATAAACAATTGGCTCAAAGAATACGATAGCAAAGCTATAACTATCAATGGTAAATACAACAACAAATATCCCATCAAAGAAAAATTCACTATCAGAGATTTCAACATCTTAGGAACATTCCAAATTCCCAGTCCCATTGAGTCAATAGCTGGTGTTGTCTCTGACATGGATTCATATACTCTTAATGAAATCAAAGACAGTTTGAATAATATAGCAGATAAAATAGAAAACAAATAATATGGATAAACTGAACATGCAGACCACGAACATCGTGGATGAGAATATAAAACGTATAGGGGAAATGTTCCCTAATTGCTTAACTGAAAGGCTTAATAACGACGGGAAGCCGGAAGTTGCCATAGACTTTGACCAACTCCGTCAGGAACTGTCAAAGGATATTGTAGAAGGACCAGAAGAGCGCTATCAATTCACTTGGCCTGATAAACGCAATGCCATCCGTCTGGCAAATGCTCCGACAACAGACACTTTACGTCCGTGTCGTGAAGAGAGTGTGAACTTTGACAATACACAAAACCTTTATATTGAAGGGGATAATCTGCAAGTTTTGAAACTCCTTCGTGAGAACTATCTCGGCAAGGTAAAGATGATATATATTGACCCACCATATAATACAGGTAGGAATCTCATTTATAAGAACAATTTTATCTCCAGTTATGAAGATTATATGACTAATAGCGGAGAAACTGATGAGGTTGGCAACCTTTTATTTGTCAATTCAGATGCGAATGGTCGTTTCCATACAGACTGGCTTAATATGATTTATCCCCGGCTCAAGGTATCAAAAGATTTACTGGCTCAAGACGGTATAATTGTATTAACAATTGACGATTGCGAAATAGAAACAGTTACAATGATAATGAACGAAGTGTTCGGATCTGAGAATCATTTGGCAACAGTAGTAATTAAAAACAACCCTTCTGGTCGTTCTACTATAAAAGGTTTCTCTATTAATCATGAATATGCTTTATTTTATTCAAAGTCCGATTCTGCTATCCTTGGTCGAATGAAACACTCTGACGAACAAGTTTCAAGATATAAAGAAAAGGATAATATAGGTTTTTACGAATGGGAGAATTTTAGAAAAAATGGAACTGATTCGGATAGGATGGATAGACCTAAACAATATTATCCTATTGTCCTAAATACTCAGAATAATATGTTGAGAGTTCCTGATATACATTGGGAGGATAGTAAAAAAGAATATTGTTTAAATGAGGATATATCAGCTAACGAAATTATCATATTACCAAATTCTGGAGATGGAATTGAAAAAGTTTGGAAATACGGAATAGAAAGGACTAAGTCGATAATAAATGACATATTGGTTAAGAAACAAAACGGAAGATATGAATTGTATAGAAAAAAATATCTAAATGATGAGGGTTCTTTACCTCGTACATGGTGGGATAAGCCAGACTACTCTGCTCGTGATAATGGTACAAGAACACTTACAAACATTTTTGGACCAGTTAAACTATTTGACTTTCCTAAGGCTCCAGAGGCAGTCAAAGATTCAATTATTGCCTCCAATGTCCAAAATGACGACATAGTCCTTGATTTTTTCTCTGGCTCAGCCACAACAGCACATGCTGTAATGCAGTTGAATGCGGAAGATAACGGAAAACGTAGATACATAATGGTTCAGTTACCTGAGCCTACCTTAGCAGATAGTGAAGCAAATAAGGCTGGCTATAAAAACATCTGTGAAATAGGCAAAGAGCGTATTCGTAGAGTCGGAAAGAAAATCAAAGAGAATTCACCTTTGACCACACAAGACCTTGACACTGGTTTCCGTGTACTGAAACTTGATTCTTCGAACATGAATGATGTATATTATACTCCAGCAGAATTCAACGAACAGAAACTCTTTGACGACAACATAAAGCCTGACCGTACAGAAGAAGACCTGCTGTTCCAGACAATGATAGAACTGGGCATAGAACTGTCAGCCAAGATAGAAAAGCATAGCATTGCAGGAAAAGCAGTTTGGAGTGTTAGCGACGGCTATCTGATGGCTTGTTTCGATGAAGAAGTCAACGAGACCACCATCACGGAAATCGCCCGTCAGCACCCATACTATTTCGTAATGCGCGACAGCAGTCTTGCCAACGATCAGGTTGCCGACAACTTCGAGCAGATATTCAATCACTATAGTAAGGATACAATTAAGAAAATACTATAATTATGAGAATTATACAAAAAGTAGCCTTCTACATTTTGTCAATGGCATTTCTGTTTGTCATTGTCGGCTTTTTATGTATGGATATTCCTTTTGAAATCGGAGGAGAATTCATAGGCTGGACACAACTATGGAATAATAGTAGATTTGGCGTATATATTGTTATTATATCCCTAATAATTGAATTAGGAGTGTACAAATACTTAAAAAGTTCATGGAACAAGAACTCTGCAGAACTATCAGTCATGGTTGTCAAGAAAGAAGATTTGAATTACAATATTCTAAATTTCATCGCATCATATTTTGTTCCACTTGTTAGTTTTAATTATGTAAAATTAAATCATTGGATAGTATTATTATTATTGCTCGTAATAATTGGCTTTATCTTCTGTAAATCAAATGGATTCTATAATAATCCTACTTTAGCATTACTTGGATTTCGCTTATACAATGCCGAAATAGTTACACAAAAAGTAGAAGAAGTAGAAAAAAAAGAATCTCTGATTGTTATATGTCAGGGAGAATTATCCGTTAATGATAAATTTCAATATGTAATGTTATCTGATGGAGTTGGCGTTTTAACTACTATTATATAAAATATTTAATATGACTCAAGAAACATTAGTAAATAAAGTGAATTTCATTTTATCTGAAGAAACTCACATAGAAATGCAGATGTATGCATTCAGGAAAGAATGCAATAATCCTTATAAAATCAATGTTAATCCAGAGCTTATAAATGAGATTATATCTATTATGGCTTATGGAGTAAACACTCTATTGATAAATAAAAATTATAGAATAGTAAATTACTCAACTTCTGACGAACGAAAGAATTGCTATTACGAATATGATTTGGATGATATTCCTGCAAATATGAGAACAATGGCTGAAGTCATCGGAAATGCGCATTATGCAAATTATGATTTTAGTCATAATGGTTTTGAAGAATTGGATCATCTTGTAATGGTTATTTCTGATGGCAATGGACATGTTTTTTCTATATATAAAGCATTTTCGACTGTTGAAAAACTAACTAAATCCACAAAATCCATTTTTGGAATTATGGGACAAGATGTTTTAGAAAGTTTTAATGGAAAGTTACTACGAATAGGCCCGAATTTCCAAGTTATTTATGTTTCCGACAAATATATATTATTGGATGATAAGTTTGCCGAAAGTACTTTTGACCTTCATGCTGTCTTGAACAATCAAGCAACTAGATGTATGAATCGTTTAAAAGATAAGAACTTAGTGTTAGATTACAAAAAACTGTACAAATACAAAGAAAACTTATCATTTAGCAGAAAGTTAGTAAAAGTACTATCTACCTCTAAAATCTTGAATGGAGATATTCCAAAGGAAGACGTATTTGATTTTATAAATAATGATGAAAAACTTCGGAATATTTTGATAATTAAAGAAAAAGAAGGTGAGAAGTATATCGAGATATCTAATAAATCAAATGCTAAGGCTTTCTTGGAATTATTAAATGATGAGTTTGTTTATTCACAACTCACTAAACAAAAATATCAAGCTCCTGATAAAGATGAAAGATAATCATATGTGGGGTTGCAAATAGCAATGCCCCAATATAAATTTCATATATAGAAATGTCGAACAAAATGTAGACAGACTCATGAAGTTTAAGTTCAAGATACAACAATACCAAACGGATGCTGTGGAGCAGACGGTGAACGTGTTTGCCGGACAACCATCGAAAACCAATGCGCAGTACCGTCGAGACTTGGGTAAAACAAACGGACGCATTGTCTATGACGAGGAATATGTGGGATGGCGCAATAACGATGTAGAACTCAACGAGCGCCAGCTTCTGGATAATATCAAGAAGATGCAGGTCGAAAGCAATATTCCACAAAGCAAATTGTTGAGCAAGCCTGATGGATTAGGGGCTTGTGCCCTCGACATCGAGATGGAGACGGGTACGGGTAAGACCTACGTCTATATCAAGACCATGTTTGAACTGAGCAAACGTTATGGATGGTCAAAGTTCATAGTGGTTGTACCGAGTATTGCCATCCGTGAGGGTGTATACAAGAGTTTCACGATGCTTGAAGACCACTTCATGGAGCAGTACGGCAAGAAAGCGCGCTTCTTTATCTATGACAGTGGCAACCTCACTCAAATAGATTCCTTCAGTAGCGATGCTGCCATCAATGTGATGATTATAAATACTCAGGCATTTGCTCGTGATTTCAAGGAAGATGGCAAGAATAAGGTCAGCCTGATTATGTACACCAAGCGTGACGACTTCCAGAGTCGCCGCCCAATAGACGTGATAGCAGCTAACCGTCCTATTATCATCATGGACGAACCGCAGAAGATGGAGGGCGCAGCAACCCAGCGAGCGCTAAAAAACTTCAAACCGCTATTTGTACTGAACTATTCGGCTACTCACAAGACATCGCACAACTGCATCTATGCGCTTGATGCCTACGATGCCTACCGTCAACAATTGGTTAAGAAGATCCAGGTGAAAGGTATCACCTTGCAAAACCTATTGGGCTCACAAGCCTATATCTACTTTGACAATATCATCCTGTCGAAAAACCATGCACCAGAGGTGAAATTGGAGATAGAGGTGCAAGGGGCAACAGCTGCACGTCGCCAGACATGTAAGTTTTCGCAGGGTGACTCTCTTTATGACATATCAAAACTTCCTGCATACAAGGAGTTTGTCATTACTGAGATAAACGCCTATACCAACACCATTTATTTCCGCAATGGCGATAAACTGCGCAAAGGTGAAGTTATGGGCGATGTGTCAGAAAAGACAATACAGCAGATACAAATCCGTGAGACGGTGGCAAGCCACTTTGAGAAAGAGCGTGAACTGTTCCGTCAAGGAATCAAGACACTTTCACTATTCTTTATTGATGAGGTAGCAAACTATAAGAGCTATGATGAGCAGGGAGAAGTGGTTAAAGGACAACTCTGGCAAATGTTTGAGGAGGAATATATGCGCTACCTCAACGAGAATATATCCCTCTTTGAGGATGACTATCAGAAGTATCTGCGCAAGTTCTCTGTAGGACAAGTGCATAACGGCTATTTCTCCATTGACAAGAAAGGACACGCAATAAACAGTGAGGTAAAACGTGGTGAAACAATATCATCAGACATTTCCGCTTATGACCTTATCCTAAAAGACAAGGAACGGCTTCTTAGTTTCGACGAGCCTACACGCTTCATATTTTCGCACTCAGCACTTCGAGAAGGCTGGGATAACCCTAACGTGTTCCAGATATGCACTTTACGTCATGCCAATAGCGCTACGGCAAAGCGTCAGGAGGTGGGGCGTGGATTACGTATTTGTGTTGACCAACAGGGAAACCGTATGGATGCTGAGCGTTTGGGTGACAGCGTCCATGACATTAACAAACTGACGGTAATTGCCAACGAGAGCTATTCTTCGTTTGTCGAAGACCTTCAGAAAGAAACTCGCGAAGCCTTGCGTGAACGTCCTAAACAGGCAACTGTTGCTTACTTCGAGGGGAAGACTTTCAAGGTGGGAGAGGAACTGCATACTATCTCTGCTATGGAAGCAGCATCTATTGTCAATTACCTCTTTGAGAATGACTATACCGATGATAAAGGAAACATCTTGCAATCATATCATGAGGATATGCAGCAAGAAAAACTTGCGCCACTTGGCAAGAAACTGCAACCTATAGCAGAACAGGTACATCGACTGATACAGGGAATCTTCGACCCTGCTGTCCTGGATGGTATGATTGAAGATGCTAATGACAAGGCTGAAGTTATCAATGACAAACTGAATGCAAATGCTCAGAAAGAGGAGTTCAAGAAACTGTGGGCTCAGATAAACCATCGTTATGTCTATACTGTTCACTATGACAGCGAGGAACTAATAAAAAAATCCATTGCTGCCATTGATAAAGACCTGACCGTTACACAACTGCGTTATGTGGTAACAACAGGCGAACAAGGAGAAGGTACGGATTTTGATGGCGACCAGCATACACGCCGTCAGGAGATGCGAGAGGTCAGTACCTCTACTGTTCCATATGACCTAGTAGGTGATATCGCCCGCGGTGCAACGCTCACTCGCAGAACGGTAGTAAGAATTCTGAAAGGAATCTTGCCTGCACGCTTGCTGATGTTCAAGAACAATCCAGAAGAGTTTATCCGCAAGGTTGTCAGACTCATCAAGGAGCAGAAAGCCACGATGATTGTAGAGCACATTTCCTATAACGTCACAGCAGACACTTATGACACTGATATCTTCACACAGGAAAAGAGTCGCCAGTCAGTGGATAAAGCCTATCCTGCAAAAAAACACATCTTGGACTATGTTTTCTCTGATAGTAAAGGTGAACGCGATTTCGCTGAAGACCTTGACAAAGCCGATGAAGTTTGTGTCTATGCCAAGTTGCCACGCACATTCCAGATTCCTACACCAGTAGGCAATTACGCTCCAGACTGGGCTATAGCGTTCAATGACAACATGGGCATCAAACACATCTTCTTCATAGCAGAAACCAAGGGCTCGATGGATTCCATGCAGCTAAAAAGTGTGGAAAAAGCAAAGATTGACTGTGCCAAGAAGCTGTTCAATGAAATTTCAACAAGTAATGTCCGCTACCACGAGGTAAGCAGTTATGACAAGCTTTTGGAAGTGATGAAATCCATATCTTAAGAAAGATATTGTGACCAATTATTACGGGCGGGAACTGCAATATTTTGCAAGTTTTCGCCCGTAATACGTTATGTGAGACCATGCGTTGTATGAACAATTGTATACTTTTTATAAAACAGCATATTTCTCTCATTGACTGCAATGCTATAACATAGGTTCTACGTTAATATCCCTATTTGACACAATAAGACACACTAGATATTTTTTGCCACGCTCGTATTTGCAAGAAAGAACACTTTTCAAATGTTTTGTTACGATTATGTGTTGTTAAAAGTTAAAAAATAACGACATATTGCAAATTCTTTTTGTATATTTGAATACAATTTGTAATTTTGCATTTAAAATCAGACTTATTGTATATCAGAATAACAGGACGGTATATCTCAGTGCTCTATATGAGTTAATTTGTGTTGACGTTTTGTTTGATTTCAATAAAAACTATTTTCATATTTCAGACAGTTGTATAGACATGGGGATTATGATTCTATGGGCAAGCGTGGTTTGTCCGTTGGTCATGTTGTATACAATAGCGAAGAAGCTAAGAATAAAAACAATATATAAAAAGAAAAATGTACAGATTAATGAAGAAAATGCCGATTGCAGTATTGGCATGTGCTTTGCTGCCATTGAAGTCAATGGCACAGGAATCAGACTTCAAGCTAAACGTTAGTGTTTCTGGAGGCTACAACATCAACACAAATGTAGGTGATATCTTCGTTCCTGAAGATTATTACTCAAACTATGAATTCAAGGATAAAGGACGCTTTGTCCTCGGTGGAAACGTGCTCTGCATCTATCATAAACCTAATACCATATTAGGTGCAGAAGGAGGTTTTGCCTATTACCAGAAATATACGGATCTCAGCTATTCCGACAATCAGGGATTGGAATACACAGTAAAGCAACGCTATCACTATCTAGGTTTGATGGCAGCAATAAAGGTTTATCCATGGAAGCATGGCTTCAATATCTCTGCTGGTGGTCGTATTGCTGCAGTCCTTACTCCGAAGGGTATTTCGTATTCTTCTAATCAGGAAGAAGAGAAATTTGCAAGGTTTGAGTGGGCTACTACATCGGAGACGGAACGGCAGATGAACGAGAAGCTCACAGGTCGTCCTGATGCTTCCATAGGTGGCGGTTTCGGATATGAGTTCCCAATCGGCCTAAACGTAAACCTACGCTATCACTATGGTCTTACGAACATCATCCGTACAGAAATCAACGATTTCAACTGGGCTGAGCAGAAGACCAACAGCCACAGCATCGAGTTCTCTGTAGGATATCTCTTCAACCTCTAAGTAATACGGCAGATGGAAAACAACGAAAACAAACAGAAGAAGAAAAGACTGCTGGCATTATTGCTGTTGCTGTTAGCCCTCCTCATAGGTGGCGGATTACTGTGGAAATGCAACAGATCGGAAGGTGAGGGTTCTCTCCCCACGCCCTCTCCGGTAGAAAAGGAGCTGGAGCACGAAGAGCAAACCACTAACACCCCACGCCCGTTACCCAACACTCGTCAAACAGCATACGCCCAAAGGAAAAGAGAGCGCAAGGTTGTTGTTGAACAAGAAGTACAGGAAGAGCCTTCTGTACAGGTTGTGGAAGAAGTTCCAGTGAAAAAGGAAATAGAAAAAACTATTGTCAAGGAAGAGCGCAAGGCTGTTGAAGAAGAAGAAGAGCCTGATATAGAACAAGAAGAAGAGATTGCTGTCGATACCGCGAAGGCATTCCGCCCTTCTTTTAAGAAAAGCCATTTCCGTTTCGGACCACGACTCGGCATCGGCTATACGAGTATCACACGTCTTGGCGGTATCCTTGAGAGTTACAGCGTACGTCCAAACTTCGACATGATCGAGAAAGGACATCTGGTACCTCGCATCGGACTCTTTGGCGAGTGGCGTTACAAGCGAATCGGAGTGGAACTGGGTGCCGACTACACCATGTTTAACACCACGTTGAAGAAAACCACCCCGTTGACAGGACTTGTGGAGAGCTACAAGTTCCGCTACGATATACTCTATACCCAACTGCTTGGCAATGTGTATCTCACGCCATATATGTATATGGGAGCAGGAGTGAGTGTAGCATTCCCGTTTGTATCAAGAAACATTGATTATACGACAAACCGCAACAATTTCTATCAGCAGGTAGATGCTCTTACCCGCCAGCATCTGCGAAGTTCACTTGACAGGAAAGTACAGTTCATGCCTACAATAAAAGCTGGATACCAGTTTGTAAATGGTCTTGAGCTCAGTCTTGAATACTCATACGGAATAAGTGATTTTATTGAGACACTTGCAAACGACTACGGCTACAATGAGCGACATAACAATACTCATTTCGTAAGTTTTACCGTTGGATATGATATCTTTAGATATTAAGAGATTAAGGTATTAAGACTTGCGTAGCTTGATGAGCCTTGCAAACAAATTAAGATGTTTAGAAATTAATTTTCAATTTCTCATGAAACGAATACTTATATTGACATTACTATCAACCATACTTCCACTTGGGGGAATGTGGGACTCAGTCT
>CAMJKP010000075.1 GCA_946406435.1 uncultured Prevotellaceae bacterium
ATCAGCGTAGCCGTGCCATAACGCATTATGCCTTTGATCATGGTGTGACGCATTTCGACCTTGCAAATAACTATGGACCTCCTTACGGGGCGGCAGAAGAGACTCTCGGCCGACTGATGGATGAGGATTTCCGTCCTTATCGTGATGAGCTTTTCATTGCTACGAAGGCTGGATATGATATGTGGCCCGGACCTTATGGCGACTGGGGCTCACGTAAGTATCTGTTTGCGAGTCTGGAGCAGAGTCTGAAGCGCATGAAACTGGATTATGTTGACCTTTTCTACAGTCATCGCTATGATCCTGTCACGCCTCTTGAAGAGACTCTCCAGGCACTTGTGGACATCGTGAAGCAGGGTAAGGCTCTCTATGTGGGCATATCCCGTTGGCCGCTTGAGGCTCTGAAGACGGCGAAGGAATATCTCGCTGCCCGTGATGTGCCTTTGCTTATTTATCAGGACAAATTGAACCTCATAGAGCGTGAGCCTCTGGATAATGGTGTGCTTGAATATTGTGCGGAAAACGGCATAGGATTCATATCATTCTCGCCACTTGCACAGGGACTTCTCACCGACCGCTATCTTAATGGTATTCCTGACGATTCGCGAATGACACATAGTCAGTTCCTTCGTCCAGAGAACCTTACACCAGAGCTTCTAGCAAAGCTCCGCGCTATGTCTGCTGAGGCTCAGAAGAACGGTCAGACGCTATCAGATTCTGCCTTGCAATGGATTCTCAATCAGCGTGGCGTTACCTCCGTCCTCGTTGGTGTTAGCAAGGTAGAGCAGATGGAGAAGAATATTAAGGCGGTATTGGGTGTTGGGTGATAGGTGTTGGCGGTTAGTATTAATCGTTTAAGCAAAATTATTCATTATCCATTATTCATTATTAATTAAAAAAACTCTGTTTTTTTGAATTTACCACCATACGATAAAATGAAAATACGGCAGGAGAATGGCAAGACAATGGTACTTGACATTCTCCGTCGTCGATATGTGCGCCTCACTCCCGAGGAGATGGTGCGCCAATGCTTCATTAATTTCCTTGTGGAGTATAAGGGCTATCCAACCGCGCTTATAGGCAACGAGGTGCAACTGTCCATTGGCGAAAAGAAACTACGCTGTGACTCAGTACTTTACGATAGCGATATGCAGCCTCGTATGATAATGGAGTATAAGGCTCCGGATATTGAGATTACGGAAAAAGTGCTTCATCAGATTCTTTCATACAACACCCTGCTCAACGTGAAATATCTCATGATGAGCAATGGCACCCAGCACGTCTGCCTAAGATATAATGATGATTCATGCCGTTGGGAGTTCATGCCTGAGATCCCTAATTACACAGACCTCTGATGATTTAACACGAATTCGATAAAGATTAGCAACAAGTTGCTTTTAACTGACAATAATTACCAATCTTCAACCAAAAATAAAAATATCAAGAATTAGAGAATTAGAAATATTTGAATTAATGCGAAGAAGAGAATTTTTGCTACTTGCGTAGCATTTGGGAATAGTCGTAATTGGCGGAAGCGTAAGCGACCTTTCTCAAATTCGCATAAATTCAAAAAGAAAACATCTCTAATTCTCTAATTCTTGATAAAATAAAGATTGAAAAGATTGCGCAGATTGGTAATTCTTGTCAGTTCAAGCGCCAAAGGCGCGTTATTTTAGTATTGTGGAACTTACAAATATCTCTAACCTCAAATCTCTCCCCTCTAACCTTCCTCCCCCTATGCAGGGGGATTGAGGGGGTCTTCTGCTCTCTTCATAATATTATCATGAATGAAGTCTGAATAGAACAGCAGATCCCAGTGATGCAGACAATCGAGATGCACTTTTGCACTCTGGAATGCTGGGTTATTCGTCCATTTCCGATAGTGTTCAGGACGATTTGTCTTCACTATCAGCATATTAGTCCCTTTGTCGATGCTCACGCTATGCTCTTCACCCTCGTAGGTGAAGTTTGCTGGTGTGGAATCCGTCTTCCAGTTCACAGGATTGATACACGTCACGGCACCTTCGGCAACGAGCGGCCACACGCCATCGGTGCTCAAAGCCGAGTTGAACGAGATGGTCACGCCTGTCTCTGTCTCGCCGTATGCCGGACGGATATGCTTGTTCTGACAGTCCTCTTCCGTTATTCTGTAGCCTAAGGCGTAGGCAGCCACCATACGCTCATATTGCTCGTCGGTCATGTGTTTCTGAAGGTCGAGCACTAGCATTGCGCCTTGCGAGAAGCCCACAAGAGCGAATCTGCGACCGTTGTTCTTGTGCTCCATATAATAGTCGAAGGCATCGCACACCTCATCCGATACCGCGGAATACACCTTCTGATACTTCTCCGGCTCAAGACTGATAGCCTCAAACGTAAACTGGTGATAGTATGGTGCGAAATAGTTGAAATCCGACTGGCAGAAATGCTTCTCCACATATCTGAATTCCGCATCAAATGCCTTTCTGTCGTTCTCGTTTAATCTGGTCTGATATGCTGTGTCTCCGTTCTCATCCTCTGCGGAAAGGACATTTGTCGAAACGATATAGAACAGGTCGATTTTATCATCATTCACCGTCGTATCTGACTGATACCATGCCTCTTTCCTTTCCCAATATGATTCATTGTCTGATGTCTGCGCCGCATTATTGTTAAACTCACATGCCGACACAATCACCACCAATGCCCATAGCAATATGTTATTCTTCAAGTGTTTCATTATCTGTATCTTAGACTTGTAATTTTATGCAAAATTACACTTTTTCAACGGAATATCCAAGCAAACACCACACTTTTTTAACGGAATAATTGGCTAAACCTTACATTTTTTCAACGGAATAACAAAAGGATACGAGAGAAAGAGAAATGTGCATCCATATTGAATTTCTTTTTGAGGGGGCACTAAATTGGTGCGTCCTCAATGAGGAGTCCCTAAAATAGGGAGTCCTCGATGAGGCCCTAAAATAGGGCGTCATCTATCTAACGGCTTCCCCTGAAAAAAGTGGGTGGCAAAACGCCACCTACCTTATCTTTGTATATCAAAAGGAGTCGGTAATTTACCGACCCCTTATTTCGTATTTATAGGGGTATCGATAGTACCCCCCCCTCCAAGAAATAGCCCATTTTTAATTGCTCCAACCTGTATTGTACGGTAATGCAAGCAACAGCCAAAACCACCACCCTGATTTAGGGGAGTGGTTTGATGGGGTGGCGATTCACCACCCCCTTGCTCTTAACTACGTAAAACCTGATACCTGAATCAGGTATGTGGTTTGATGGGGTGGTTTCAAAACACCTCATGTTCTAAACTGTCAAAACCACCGCCCCGAATCAGGGCGTTGGTTTATGAGTCCGTGTTTCACGGAGTCATCTCTTCAACGGTTTGTTCTGAAAAAGGTGGGTGGCGTTTTACCACCCCAGCTAATATGCTTTTCCGATAAAATCAAAGGGTGTCACTTTTGAAGTGAATCCTTTAGTTTATTGATGCACGATTGGTTTTCGTCCTTTTGTAATGATAGGAAACGAAAACTATATATTCTTGATTGTAACTTTCGGTATATACTCTTTGTTTATAATCTCTTCTGTATTATTATCTTTTTCATAAACGAAGGAGTTTTCCAATGCAGAAAGAGTGATAATTATATTTTTTTCTTTATGTTCTAACTCATTTCTTGTAGTGAAAAACTCGAAATCAGAATATGGGAACGTATATTTTCTTCCGTTAGATAATTCCAATTCTATTAGTGCAGATGTCATGTGTGAAATTTTTATTTTAATTTTGCTACAAATATACTACTTATTTTCCTAAAATACACATTAAAATATCGCATTTTAGCATTTTTATTCTCAAAAATTCATATATTTAGATTTTTATTATTATTTTTGTAGGGCTTATTGGTGTCATCTGTCGAAAAAATGGCAGGTTGATATGATATAAGTCTTTACATAAAGAAGCGTTTGCTCGCTTTGTTTTTGACCACTTTGAACCTAGGAAATTCAACGCACAAGTCAAGAGCATGGTAAGAGTCGATGCTACGGATGTAGTATATACATGCCGGAGTGTGCAGAGGGTATATTATACCCTTGTGCACACTATTTCGGTATTCCATATACTATAACGTGGGTGTCACTCTGTCTGTTTACTTGTGCAGGTTTTCCTAGGACCTAAAGTGGTAACAGGCAGTAGTTGATTCCCACGTTTTCTTTTGTATAGTAGCAAATAGAAACTTAACAATGTCTTATATAGGGAGTCATAAGACACATGATTAATGAACGTCCCTATGGCAAACGTTGATAATGAGAAAGCTATACGTGCTGTTGTCAAGATGGCTGTTGAGTCTTACGCTTCTGCATTTTCTGACAGGCATATAAATGAATTTGATGATGAAGAAGGCACCATCAACATGAAAATACACAATGTCTTTATATCTGCTCTCGGTGCTGACATTCAATACTATTCCGCTCTTGCACGTTCACTTGATAGTAGTCTTGGTAATATGCTTGAAAAAATGGCAATTACTATTGCTGAACTTCACTATGAGGTTAGTCAGCATGTAGAAGGGCCAATTTATCAGGAACAGACGGACTATATTGCAGAACTGCTTGAAAGTTACAAGAACACCCGTGGTATTAACCACAAGAAACCAAGTGTGTTGCACTATAAAGGCATAAGCAAGAAAAACACAACATCAAAACATAGTAAGCGTCATGAGAGTGATTACTATCTAAAAGATCCAGATACTGGAATGCACTATCTTATTGAACTGAAGATAGGTGGAGATCTTGATAACAAGAAGGCTCGTTCAGAGAAAGAAGCACTTCTTGAACAGTATTGTATTCTTGCAAATCATCTTGGTTCTGAGGATAAAATAAAGATTTGTTTTGCTACTGCATATAACCGCTATGGGGAAGGGAAACCATGGAAACAAGGTCGTGTGTTGCAGTTTTTTGCTGAGGACGAACTGTTAATAAGTAGTAAATTTTGGAATCTTGTTTGCAAATCAGACCGGGGATATGAAATCGTGCTTGATGAGTATAGAAACAATGCTCCAAAGATTATTGACGCTCTTGCAAGAATCAAGAAGAAATATCTGCCAAATTCATAATGAGAAACTCAAATTGGCGCAAGTGTGTTCTTCATGCTGATAGCAGGGATGTGATAAAACGTATCCCTGACAATTCCATAGATTTCATTTTGACTGACCCACCTTATAATCTGGGGCAACACTCAACTGGTAATATTCCATTGCCAGGCAGAAGTGCTATGAATAATGATGTTGCGGAATGGGATATGATAGATTTTAATCCTGAAGAGTGGGCAGATGAGTTTATACGAATTCTCAAACCAACAGGAAATCTCTTTATTTTTACATCTTATAATCAGCTAGGACGTTGGTATAATTGTCTTGATCATAAGTTTGATACATCAAACTTTATGATTTGGCACAAGACGAATCCTGCACCGAAGATTTTTAAGGCGGGGTTCTTGAATAGTTGTGAGATGATATTCACTTGTTGGAATAAAAAGCATACGTGGAACTTTATCTCACAAGCAGAAATGCATAACTTTATAGAAAGCCCTATATGTATGCGGCCTGAACGTTTGGCTGATCCCAAACACCCAGCACAGAAGCCTGTTTCTATTCTGAAAAAAATGATAGAGATAGCATCAAATAGTGATGATATTATCTTTGACCCTTTTATGGGAGTTGGTTCTACAGGAATTGCTGCATTAGAACTTAACCGACGTTTTATCGGTGTAGAATTGGATAAAACATATTTTGATGCTGCAAAAAGAAGAATTGAGAGCGTAATAAACAAACCAAAAATGAGTGATCTTAAATCATACAATTTAGAAGAAGATAATATGTCTGGAATGATGCATGAGGATTCAAAAGTAGAGCAGACAACGTTTTTTGAACTAGAAGATTTCTTTAACTCTGATGATAGAGGTGAAGTCTTTAAAGGTGAAAATATTGCATCAGGATTATCACCTATAGTAAAATGGCCAGGGGGCAAAGAAAAGGAATTAAAGCATATAATTCCAAATGCACCACGTTTCGAACGATTCTTCGAGCCTTTTGTCGGCGGTGGCTCTGTTTTTATGGGGATTACGGCCAAAGAATATTATATAAACGATTTTTCTTCGGAACTTATTGAAATGTACCGTTCTATTGCAACAAGTGATTCCGATTTTTTCAGTTATACAGAGGCGATGGATAGGGCATGGGATAATGCTATGACTTTCTTTAAGAATAACTATTCATTAGTTGAAACATATATAGGCTATCGTGATGGCTTGATTGGCAAAGAAGAACTCAAAGAGTTTATTTCAATTTTTTGCATGAACAAAGAAAAGGAGATTCTTGATGTTATTGGGGATTTGTTTGCTCAATTGCCATCCGTTTTACTCAAAGAAGTTCAGGTAAATCTTTTCCGTAAAATGGTACGCATGCGCGAACTTGAGATTGAAAAACACGTACTCCCAGAGAAAGATGTATGTGACAATATAGAAACTGCTATAAAAAGTGCTATATATATGAACTTCCGCTATCTATACAATGATAAGAAAATCACAGAGACAAACGTTAAACTGCATTGCGCCCTGTTCTACTTTATGCGAAATTATGCGTATAGTGGTATGTTCCGATATAGTAACAAAGGTGAGTTTAATGTCCCGTATGGTGGAATTGGTTACAATAGTAAGTATATGGGCAAAAAATTGACTTACTACCGCTCAAAACCTTTACTCAATCACTTTGCAAATACTCACATTTATAACCTTGATTTTGAGGATTTCTTGCGTGAAACCCAACCAAAAGAGAAGGATTTTGTGTTTCTTGATCCACCATATGATTCTGAATTCAGCACATATGCCCAGAATGCGTTTACGAAAGAAGACCAAGAACGTCTTGCTAATTACATGATTAACGAATGTAAAGCAAAATGGATGATGATTATTAAGTATACGGACTTTATTTTCAGTCTTTATAATAAGCCGGGTATTAATATCCGTACATTCGACAAAGAGTACTTAGTAAGTTTTATGAACCGTAATGATAAGAAGGTAACACATCTTTTGATAACTAATTATTAATTTTTTTTACTGATGAACTAGTGAACGGATTGTTTCTGTATATCTAGGGTGAGGTAATCACACTTTATTGAGACAGATTCCCAAAATGGGAATGTGCCTTACCCCCTCACTATTTTTCCTAACAGTTATATGTTAGATACCCCTTAGCTTAATGGTTATCATAGTTATCATATTCTACACAGACACCCTCTGTTTTTCGCACTTCTACTGTAATAATAATAAATAATAATTTAATTATTTATTATTATTAAGCCTAAAAGAGAGGGATAGGGGTGTGTAAAAAATATGATAACTATGATAACCATGATAACTTTGCGTGGAAATTGAACCAATGTTTGTCCTTGAAATCTTTTCTTTGTGTATATTAAACGATTGAATGCCAATACTTTGAACTGATATTTAGAAGTCGAGCATGGTACAATGGTACAACAGTACAACATTTTATAAAGAGACCCCATAAATATCGCGCTTCTACTTCGACATATATATAATATAATAAATATTTATTATTATATATATGTCGGCTGAAAAGGAGGTCAAAGGTAGGGTGTGTGTAAAAAATGTTGTACTATTGTACCATTGTACCATCTGAGGTTTCTTCGTTTTTGTTTAAAATGCACCTTCTCAACAATTTAGCCTTTGTTTAGCATTTGTTAACCAAAAAATCCGAAAGTTGGAATGTTTGACTGGGGAAAGTATTGTACCTTTGCAGCAGAAAAGGACAAGAGACCCCTTTCCCCAACCCTTTCCCCGTGGAGGGGCAAGGGAGCCGGAAGTCGAAAAATCTCCCTACGCAAGGGTGATGGATGATGGGTGTTGGGTGATGGGTGTTGGCGGTCACCAGATAAGTGAAGAACGAAGAGTGAAGAATGCAGGTCACGTTTTCCAATCAAAGGCCACGAGCGGAAACTGGTGATAGGTGTTGGGTGTTAGGTGTTGTGTGATAGGTGTTGGGTGTTGGGTGATGGCGGTCACTTAGGGTGCGAAAAAAAGTCTCCCTACGCAGGGAGATTTAGAGGGTCTTCGACCTTCTTAGCTCCGCTTCTCCTTCGCTTCAAGTCCGTTGCAAGTCCCATTCCAGAATGGGCGATAGGATGGGGGACGTAGGTAAGTGAAAAGTGAAGAGTGAAGAGTGAAAAAAGAAGGAAAGTGGACTTTGTCTGGAAAAATATGCTTTCGTGCCCTATCTTTGGATAGCCTTGCGGTTATCACAGTTATCATAGTTATCATATTTTAAACACACACCCTACCATGTATCATTTACAATTTATTTTTCGCAAAGCTCAACAAGCTACTCAATTCATGAATAATTCGTGGATAATTAATGTAGCCGAGCGCAGCGTTAAATTTATTCGCAATAGGGTGTCAGTTCTGGCACCGTGAGGTGCTCTGAGCGGTTTCTGTTGATAGTTGTTGTGATGGTGTAAATGTGTTAATATTTCTTAACACTCGGTATAATTATCAATTATCAATTATCAATTATCAATTATTTTTCGTAATTTTGCACTCGAAAAATATCGCATAGCGTGAAAATTAAGGAAGTATACGATGCCCTTGAGCGTTTCGCGCCTCTGCCCTTGCAGGAAGACTGGGACAATGCCGGCTTGCAAGTTGGATTGACAGAGGCGGAAGTTTCAGGGGCTTTATTGTGCCTTGACGTGACCGAGGAAATCGTTCGCGAAGCAATGGCGAAGGGATGCAATCTGATTGTTTCTCACCATCCGTTGATTTTTCGCAAACTGGCGCAAGTATCTGATACTGACATGGTTCAGCGCTCGGTGATGTTGGCTGTCAAGAATGATATTACTATCATTTCGATGCACACCAATCTTGACTCTGCCCTCGGTGGCGTGAATCATGAGATGGCTGAGCGACTTGGACTTCAGAACATCCGTTTCCTCAATCCGCAGCAGTTGAATGGCGTGGAGTATGGCATGGGAACTGTCGGTGAATTGGAGTCGGAGATCAGCGCGGAGCAGTTTGTTGCGCTTGTGAAGAAGACGTTCAACTGCGGTTGCGTGATTACGAATCCGCTTATCAAGCGCCCGATACGTAGGGTAGCGGTGATGGGTGGTGCCGGCGATTGCGCCATTGGTGCGGCTGAGAAGGCTGGTGCGGATGCTTTCATCACGGGTGAGATGCACTACCATCAGTATTTCGGGCATGATGATATTCAGCTTGCTGTGATAGGGCACTATGAGAGTGAACAATTTACGCAGCAGTTGTTTAAGAAGATTATCGAGCGTGACTGCCCTGGAGTGAAATGCTATGTCGCTGACACACAGACTAATCCGCTGAGGTATCATTAAAGATGTCCAGAAAAGCACCTTACGGTGCTTGGGCTTTCCTGAAAATTAGCGACGATGACCAGAAAATTTTATTCAGAAAATTTTTAATGTCATAACGCAAAGTCGTGAAGCTTTTCTGAACACAGAATTATTCACAAGCTCATCAAGCTAAAGCAAGTCACGAAAGAAACGGATATTCCGTTAGTTCTGTGTTTTTCGTGTTCAGATATAATTTAGAGTTTAAAATATTTTTCTGGAATAAATTTTCTGATAATCGTGAATAATTTTTGTTCCAAGAAAAAAAAGGAGCGCAAGCTCCTAAGTGGCAATTAGTTCTGTGTTCACGTAAGAAATAGACAAAAGTTTGATTTTATAATAATATCGTTAAATTTATGGCAAGAAAAGATCCAACAGATTTGACAGTAGAGGATAAGCTCAAGGCTCTCTATCAGTTACAGCTTACTCTTTCTCAGATTGACGAGAAGCGTGCTCTCCGTGGTGAACTCCCTCTTGAGGTTGAAGACCTTGAGAATGAGGTAGAAGGTCTTAATGTTCGTCTGGACAAGATTCAGCGTGACATCAACGACTACGAGCAGGCTATCATGCAGCGCCGTGCTGACATTGAGGAGGCTAAGGCAAGCGTTGAGCGCTACAACCGTCAGCTTGACGAGGTTAAGAACAACCGCGAGTATGATACTCTTACCAAGGAGATTGAGTTCCAGGAACTGGAGATTCAGCTCTGCGAGAAGAAGATCAAGGAGGCTGTGCAGAAGGTTGAGGAGCGTAAGCGCGATATGATGCGTGCTGAGGAGCAGCTCAACGACCGTGAGACTGCCCTTGAGGACAAGCGCGGTGAGCTTGACGAGATTATGCAGGAGACTCGCGAGGAGGAGGAGATTCTGAAGGCTAAGGCTAAGGATTACGAGACTCGTATTGAGAGCCGTCTGCTCCAGAGCTTCAAGCGTATCCGTAAGAATGCTCGTAACGGTCTCGGTATCGTTTACGTTCAGCGTGATGCTTGTGGCGGTTGCTTCAACAAGATTCCACCTCAGCGTCAGTTGGATATCAAGATGCACAAGAAGATCATCGTTTGCGAGTATTGTGGTCGTATCTTGGTTGATCCAGAGTTGGCTGGCGTTAAGATTGAGAAGCCAACTGAGAAGAAGACAAAGAAGCGCGCTATTCGTCGTATCAAGAAGGACGAGGAAGCTTAAAGCATACCTTTTATATAATAAATGCCGCTCATGGGATTATCTCCTGTGAGCGGCATTTTTTTATTTGTGCTTAATGATGTGAATGTATTGGGAATACAAACTTTCTCATGAATAGTGAGAGTCTATACTCCTCTGAGCGATAATCCAATGCGGTTACGTTTCCTGTCAACTTCCACCACGCGCACCTTGACGTGCTGATGCAGGTGGAGCACCTCGGAAGGGTCGGAGATGTACTTATCCGCCATCTGTGAGATATGGATAAGACCATCCTGATGCACACCTATATCCACGAAAGCACCGAACTTCGTGAGATTTGTTACAATACCAGGAAGAACCATGCCTGCGATGAGGTCGTCTGGGGTATGCACGTTAGGGTCGAACTCGAAGGTCTCAATCTCCGCACGAGGGTCACGTCCAGGCTTTTCCAACTCATTCATGATATCCGTGAGGGTAGGGATGCCCACCTCCTCGGTAACATATTTCTTTATGTCGATAGCCTTGCGCTTCTCGGCAGAAGACATCAGTTCCTTCACCGTACAGTTGCTGTCCTTGGCCATCTTCTCCACGATGGCATAGCTCTCAGGATGAACGGCACTTCCGTCTAGAGGATTCTTGGCATTATGAATGCGGAGGAATCCGGCACATTGCTGATATGCGGAAGGACCGAGACGAGGCACTTTCTTCAATTGGGTGCGAGAAGTGAACGCTCCGTTCTCTTTGCGGTAATCCACGATGTTCTTTGCAAGGGTAGGGCCGAGTCCGCTGACGTATGTGAGGAGGTGGATGCTGGCTGTGTTGAGGTCAACGCCTACGGAGTTCACACAACTCTCCACCGTACGGTCAAGTGAAGCCTTGAGCTGTGTCTGATCCACATCGTGCTGATACTGACCAACGCCAATGCTCTTAGGGTCAATCTTTACGAGTTCGGCAAGAGGGTCCATGAGTCTTCTGCCGATGCTCACGGCACCACGTACCGTTACATCCTCATCAGGGAATTCATCGCGCGCAGCCTTTGAGGCGCTATATACAGAGGCACCATCCTCGCTTACCACATAATGTGGAATGTCGAGACCCGAACGCTTTACTATTTCAGTTGTCTCTCGTGAGGCTGTACCATTACCTATGGCAATAGCCTCTGCAGCATATTTCTTGGCGATGCTTGCGAATTTCTGGGCAGCACGCTCGCTGTTGCCCTGAGAGCCTACTGCCATTACCACATCGTGGTATAGTAGGTTGCCCTGCGCATCAAGACATACAACCTTGCAGCCAGTACGTATGCCCGGATCAATGCCCATTACGCGCTTCTGTCCGAGAGGAGCGGCAAGCAGAAGTTGGCGCAGGTTTTCTGCAAATACACCGATAGCCTCTTCGTCGGCTTTGAGTTTGGAAGTTGCAGCAAATTCATTCTCGATGCTTGGGCAGAGAAGACGCTTGTAAGCATCCTCGCAAGCCTCTTCAACAAGCGTTTGGCAGCGGCCACGACCATGAACGTATTGACGTTGTAAACGGCTGATTGCCTCATCATTATCCACGTTTATGCTTATGCGTAGAATACCCTCAGCCTCTCCACGACGCATGGCGAGAAGTCTATTGCCAGTACAACGGCGAAGAGGTTCCTCGAAGTCGAAATAGTCGGAGTATTTTGCTGCCTCGTCAGAGTCCTGCTTGGCTTTCACCACCTTGGAGGTTATATATGCCTCACGTCGGAATGTGTTACGCAGACGATTGCGTGTCTCCTCATCCTCGCTTAATGTCTCGGCGATAATGTCCTGAGCACCTTTAATTGCTGATTCTGCATCCTTCACGCCTTCCTTTATGAAACGCTTTGCAAGCTGTTCCGGATTCTGTTCGCGCTGAAGCAGAATGGTAGTTGCAAGAGGCTCAAGTCCGAGTTCGCGAGCTAACTGAGCACGAGTGCGACGTTTTGGCTTATAAGGCAGGTATATGTCTTCAAGTTCAGTACTATCCCAACAGTCGTCAATACGCTGTTGGAGTTCTTGAGTCATCTTGCCTAACTCGTTGACAGTCTTGATGATTGTCTCCTTGCGTTTGATGAGTTCCTTCATCTTGTCGTAGAGTTGGGAGATGTTGCCGATTTGGACTTCGTCGAGTCCGCCTGTCTTCTCCTTTCGGTAACGTGAAATGAAGGGAATTGTGCAACCTTCATCGAGTAATGAGAGAGTATTTTCAACAGCCTTTACAGCAAGCTGTAATTGTTTGGCTATGAAAGATTTTATGTCTGTTGTCATGTCTATATATAATTTTTTGACTTTTTTGT
>CAMJKP010000076.1 GCA_946406435.1 uncultured Prevotellaceae bacterium
TTGACATGGCATTGAGTGCCGATGCCCCGAAGATGGCGGTTACGGCAAGTCCGAGGGCGAGGTATATCACGATGATGGATATACCATATATAATAGCGGCTCCCTTTCCGCCTCCTTTCTTAAGGAAGAAGCTCACGGTCATAGGTATGATTGGCCATACGCATGGGGTGAGGAGGGCGATAAGTCCGCCGAGGAAGCCGAGGAAAAAAATAGCCCCTAACCCCGACCCTTCCCCCGCCCGGGGGAAGGGAGTAGATACACTCTGTCCGCTGTTGGGGGTTAGGTGTTGGGGGGTAGATGTTGGAGTGATACTATCCAACTCATTTACCTCGGGTTGTCCCTCTTTTTTTTTTACGCTATCATTACTAACTACTCCCTTCCCCATAATGGGGGAAGGGTTGGGGTTAGGGGCTGCAGCCTTTACCTCCCCACTATAACTAAAATCTACGCTTGATGGTGGCATGCAGAGTTCATCGTTGCAGGCACCATATTCGAAATAGCCCTCAATCTTATATTCCTTACCCGTGAGTTTCACCTTCTGGGTAAACACAACATTGTCTTCGTAGAAAGCGACCTCGCCTTTCCAAACCTCCTCATATTTCTTAGTAACAGGCTTGTTGGCTTTCAGACCGCCCTCAAGTCGGGCCCCCTCAATCTTATCGATATTGATTGATGCAGCCGTAGGACCATGCTTCTCCTCCGGCGCATAGACGTGCCATCCCTTGTTGATTACACCTGAGAAGGAGATAGTAATCTCATCAGGAGCCGTCTGCTTCATAGAGGCGGTGAACTTGACTTGGGCATGGGAAAAGCAACATACACAACAAAGGAGCAGGAGAAGGAAGAAGCCCCTTACCCCTACCCTTTCCCCGCTCGGGGCAAGGGAGTAGTTACTTTTTTTCGCTATGTAGTTTCGCATAAATTCTTTATGTTTTAGTTATTCTGAATTCTGAGGAATCAATACTATATTGCTCCCTTGCCCCGTGGCGGGGAAAGGGTCGGGGTTAGGGGCTGCTCTTTACTGGTCCTTCAAATACTCCTTCGCATACTCCACATAGTGGGATGCGTAGCTCTCTGCCTGATTAGGCTTTGTCTGCTTGATGAACTTGGCAGGAACACCGCCCCATATCTCGTGAGGACCTATCTTTGTGTTTGAGAGTACGAGGGCTCCGGCTGCAACGACAGCACCTTCGCCTACATCTGCACCGTCAAGTACGGTACTGCCCATGCCTATGAGACATCCCTTGCGGAGGGTACAGGCGTGCACCGTAGCGTTATGTCCGATAGTCACGTCATCCTCCATAACGGTAGGACCTGTGGTGTTGGTGACATGAACCACAGCACCATCCTGCACGTTACAACGGTTGCCCATTGTTATTGGGGCAACATCGCCACGCACAGTAGCACCGAACCAGACTGAGCACTCGTCACCCATTGTGACGTCGCCTACGATAGCAGCATTCTCGCTGAAATAACATTCCTTTCCCCACTTTGGAGAAAAGCCTTTGTATGATTTTATTATAGCCATCTTTTCATTTACCATTTACCATGTACAATGTACAATTTTACATCGCTCATGGGCATTTACAATTTACCATGTACAATGTACAATTTTGCATCGCTCATGGGCATTTACAATTTACCATGTACAATGTACAATTTTGCATCGCTCATGGACATTTACAATTTACCATGTACCATGTACAATTTTACATGTACCATTTACAATGTACAATGTACAATGTACAATTTTCATTTGAGCATTTCTTCATTTACCAGTTAACATACTGCCTTACTGCGCCAGCAAATTGTACATTGTACATGGTAAATGGTACATGACTAGGCGTCAAAGAACACCTTGCCGTTAGTGTCCTCTGGTCTTACTATTCCCGGGTATTCGCTGTAGAAATCCTCCTTGAGGCGCTTCACATAGCGGCGTGCCTCGTACTTAGCCATAGGGAGATCGTGCATGAGGTAGTTTCCGCAGGTGGCAGCGGTAGTGCCCGGAACCTCATCGTCATAGTCAACGACATACTGGAAAGCGGCAATCATCAGATTACGGATTTCCTCGCATGAGTATTTACCTTTTAATATAAGGTAGTTGCCTGTGAGACATCCCATAGGTCCCCAGTAAATCACGTTATCCTTCCAACCGTCGAGGTTGCGGAGGTATGTGGCAACAAGATGTTCGATAGTATGGATGGCAGCAGGATTGAGACAAGGCTCATGATTAGGTGCTGTCATACGGATGTCATAGGTGGTAATCGCTGCACCGTTCACTTCATCCTGACGTGAGATATAGATGCCAGGCTGAAGATTGGTGTGGTCAACTGCAAAGCTGGGTATTAAGTCCATAAAATATTAGCCCCCCACCTTCTCCCCCGAGTGGGAGGGACTTTTTAGATAGTATCTGTTGTATGATAGAAAAACTCGCCCTCGGGGAGATAGAGGGGGTTTCTATTCTTGAGTGCAAATTTATGAAAAAATTTTTTAACAACCAAAAAAAACAGCCTTTTTGATGCTGAAAGTATGTTAAAGGGTATTACTATTTCTTATAATCAGAGGCCATAATTTGGTGGTTTCATTTGGTTTATATACCTTTGCACTCAGAAATCAGAGACGTTCACCAGCTTGTTGCTGACGTTGACTATTTCCTTCGTGCGAGGTGTTTTGCACGTTGCACTCGGAATTAAACCTCTCCCCCGCCCTCTCTCGCAGGGAAGTCGGATGAAGAAAACATCAGAGTTTTTGTAAGGGAATCGGAACTAAAGGGGGGGATGCAGGAATCTTTCAAAAAGCTTTATGAGCTTCGCGGGATTAACAAAGATGGTATAAAAGATTTATTCACCTAATATAAAAATAAAAATGCAAACAAAAAATTTTCTTTCTGTTGCAGCTTTCGCACTCGCTGCAATGACATTGGGTTCATGTAACAATGGTGCAGAGCAGGCTGCAAAGGAGCTTGACTCTCTCCGTAACGTAGTAGCAGAACAGCAGAATCAGCTTCAGGCTGACGAGGAGTTCACAGACATGATCAACTTCTCTATGGATAGCGTTGTAGCTGCTGAGGGTATCCTCATGAAGAATGCTGAGGGTGGTGTTCCAAACCGTCAGCGTCTCAAGCAGAACGTAGAGGCTTACAAGACAATCCTCCAGAAGTATCGTGATAAGGTAACTAAGCTCCAGGCTAGCCTCCGCAACCAGAAGAGCGCTCACGCAAAGCAGATGCAGGAAATGCTCGAGAAGATGCAGGCTCAGCTTGATGAGAAGGATAAGGAGATCGAGGATCTCAAGAAGCAGATCGAGGATAAGAACGTTAGCATCGCTGAGCTCAACACTCAGGTTACTAACCTCGGTAACAACGTAAGAGAGCTTACTGATCAGACTGTAGCTCAGGCTAAGACTATCACAGATCAGACTGACAAGATGAACGAGGCTTACTACATCATCGATACATCTAAGAACCTCAAGGCTAAGGGCCTCATGGTAGGTGGCGGTCTCTTCTCTAAGAAGAAGCTCGACCTCTCTGCTGGTGACCTCTCTAAGCTCACTAAGATCGATATGCGCGCTAAGAAGTCATTCAACATCCCAAGCGCTAAGCCTAAGATCCTCACACAGGCTCCTGCAGGTTCTTACACTCTCACTAAGACTGGTGACAAGTCATCTACTCTCACTATCACAGACGCAGCTCGCTTCTGGAGCATGAGCAACGTACTTGTTATCTCTTACTAATCAAGAGCGAAAGTAACATAAAAATTAAATATAGGCACTCGTCCTTCCAAGGGCGGGTGCTTTTTTTGTGTGGGTTTCGGGGTTATGGCTCCTAACCGAACTCGGTTAGGAGGAGCATGGGATTTGCATCGAAGCTGATGCCTACCCATATATACATCTATAAAAAGTGAGTCCGAGGAATTAAAACAAGACACAAAATCCTGCGAGGGCTGAAGGCCCGCCACCTAAAAGGGCGGTTCGTAAGAGCCGTTATCTTATGGATATTATAGAAATCTGAGGTCTGAAGGACCGACACTTATTATAGGTGCCGCACCTACGGCGCTCTTTGAATTACACCTATCTATATCAACGGCGCTAACGCACCGCCCTTTTAGGTGGCGGGCTTACAGCCCTCATTGATTTAGATAATTACGGGATTTTAGAAGTTTGGCATTAACAACTACAACTAAAATAGTTTCTCTCTTACACTAAAAAAATAATGGCTGTAAACCGTATGGTTTACAGCCATTATTGATATTTAATACCACTTGCGTTTACTTACTTAGAGTTGCATCAATAGTCATCATCAAGCCAACGAGATAGGCATTCCAGTTGATGGCAATCTCGTTACTTGCATAACTGTTCATATCATCAGTATATGACTCGTCAGCAGCCTTTGAAGGATATGTGGTGACATTTGCGATGTCCTGCTGTCCTGGGTTTGGACCACCTGCAAGGAATCCTGGCAGAGGGGCATCTATACCGTCAGCCTCAGAAAGACGCTGGTGAGGATGCATCACCTGCTTTGTTCCGAAGCCTGTCACGAAGCAATAGCCCGTTGCATTACGGCCAAGGAGATAGTCGGCATCAGCAATAGCAGCTGAGAGATACTTATGATCTTTAGTAAGCGTGTAGGCGTAGGTGAGGGCAATACCCTGTCCGGCACACATTTCACTATTACTACCCCAAGGGAAGTCCTGCACACGATTGCCGTGAGGAGCATTGAAGCTTGACGTTGGCATTCTCAACATACAATCGTCACAGAAAGCGAGGAGGTCAGCCTTCATCTTCTCAACAGGGAAGTCTATACCGTCAAGTTTACCGAGGAGGCTCTGGTTAATCCATTGCTGAACACCAAGACCAGACACCTCTCCCCAAGTAGGAACACGATAGCTCTGAGGCATAAATGACTTTGCCTGCTCGAAATATGAGTTCTGCTTTGTGGTGAGATAAAGCTCGGTTGCTGCCCAGAAGAACTCGTCAGCAGAAGCCTTATCATCATACATACCAGTATTTACCTTTGGAGAATACTTTTGGTTATTGCCATTCTGGTCATAGTAGAAGGTAGGATTCTTCACAGCCCAAGCGTATGCACGCTCAGCAGCCTTGACAGCCTCCTTTGCAAAAGACTGATACTTAGGATATGCAGAATAGATACGTGCTGCCTGTGCAAGAGAAGCGGCAAAGTCGAGAGAAGCCTGTGTGCTCTTCTGAACGACATAGCGGGTCTGATGGCAATTAACAGGCATCTCAAAGCCCTCGAAGTTAGGAGTGGTGAGTTTGTGATAAACACCTCCGTCGTATGGGTCCTGCATAGTAATCATCCACTTGAGGTTGTACATAACCTCATCGAGAAAATCAGGAACGGCATCCTCAGACTCAGGAATGACGAGATTCATCTTGTCTGCGTATGCCTTGTTAATCTCATAAGCCTGAAGAAGCACACCGATTGTGAAACCTGAGTTCACGATATACTTATTGAAATCTCCGGCATCATACCATCCGTAAGGTGAAGAAATGACTGTTCCGGCAGGGCGCAAAGGAGATGCAGCAGACGGGTGAACAACGACCTTATCATCCATGTGAGCAGCAGGACGGGCATAGGCACCAGCATATTTTGCCTCGATAGGCATACCTGTACGCTGAAGATAGAAAGCCTTCATCGCAGCCTTGGCAACATCAGCAAAGGCATTCTCCTTGATGACAACTTTCTGCTCTTCCTTACCTGCCACAAAGGTATATGTGCCAGGTGTCTTTACTGTGGAGAAATCAACGACCTGACGAACCTTTTGAGTGAAAGGAGAGACAGAGGTTCGTACCGCTTTGCCACTCCATACCTTCTTGCCCTTTGCATCCTTTAGAACAAAGGACTTTGCGGTTACGGTTGGCTCAATAACAGCCACCTTAGTCTCGGATGGGTAGTAACCAACTTGATTGACTTTGATGGATTGGGCAAAGGTACAGGAAGTGGAGAGAAGACCCAAAAAGACCCCTCCCCATACCCTCCCCATAAATGGGAGGGAGTAGTTACCTTTTTTCGTTATAAGGTTTCGCATTTTGTAAATTATTTATTGTTTAGAGTTAATTTTGTATTATTATAGAGTAAAGCGTTATCTGCTATGAGGGTTAAATACTATCTACTCCCCTGACACATACTCCGATATTATCAACATCGGACTTCCCTTTACGGGAGGGGTTAGGGGGTGGGTCTGTTACTTTCCCTTTATCTTAACCACCTGATCTGCAATCTGGAGCGTAAACTCACCTGGCTCAAATACCCAGTTGCCTTGTGAATTTACGAATGAGAGGTTCTTAGCAGGGAGAGAGAATGTTACGGTCTTCTTCTCGCCAGCCTTGAGGTCAATCTTGGTAAAGTCACGCAGACGACGGATCTCTGGTGTCTGAGAAGCCACGAGGTCGCTTGAGAAGAGAAGTACAGACTCCTTACCGTTCATCTCGCCAGAATTCTGGACATCGACACTTACGGTAAGAACGTCGTCAACGGTAAACTCAGAAGGAGTGCAACGAAGGTTACTATAATAGTAGGTGTTATAGCTCTTGCCATAACCGAAAGGCCATTGGAAAGCCACATCTGCACTATAGTCGTAAGAGCCTTCCATTGTGCCTACCACCTCAGACACACGATAATCGTAGCAGTTGAATGCGCTGATAGTGCGAGGATATGAGAATGGCAACTTGCCAGAGAAGTCTTCCTTTCCTGAAAGCAAGGCAGCAAGAGCATCACCACCATTGTTTGCAGGAAGCATAACATCGACAACAGCCTTTGCAAGTGGCTCAATATCTGAAATGATACGAGGACGACCTTCGTTCAAGATAAGGACAACAGGCTTGCCAGTAGATGCAAGGGCCTTTACGAGATTTCGCTGATTCTCTGAAAGATTGAGGTCTGTGAGATTACCAGGAGTCTCGGTATATGAGTTCTCGCCAATGCAAGCGATTATGATATCTGCATTCTGTGCCTGTTGCTTGACAGCCGACATACTGGCATCAGCAAGTGTTTCCTCATAATAAGCACCATCATTCTTATAGGTAAGGGTTTTGTCGAGAGTTACATTCTCAGCACCATATTCCTTGCAGAGAGCCTCATAAATGGTATTAGGCTTGATGAACGGACCGCCATCCTTTGCCTTACGATTTGCTGTATCCTCAGCAAGTTTCGCAAGAATCTCGTCTGTGCCATTACCCTGCCAAGTATAGCTCCAGCCGCCATTAAGTGCACGAAGGGAATTGGCATTTGGACCAGTAACGAGAATTTTCTTGCCCTTGGCAATTGGCAGAACGTCCTCGTTCTTCAGAAGGACGATAGACTCCAAAGCACCTTGATAAGACACAGCCTTGTGTTCAGCAGAAGCGAAATTTGGATAGTCCTTCAATTTCTGATATGGATGATCAAAAAGATCCAGACGATACTTCAAACGGAGGATTCTGCGACAGGCATCATCAATACGTGACTGTGGGATTCTTCCCTCTGCAACGAGTTCTTCCATCAAAGGAACGACACTACAGTCGTAAGGCTCCATAATCATATCAATTCCGGCATTGACTGCAAGTTCGAGAGCATCCTTTTTATTAGCTGCCACCTTTTCACGACCAAACAGGTTATTGACATCAGCCCAGTCGGTTATGAGCATACCATCCCAGTTAAGTCCTTCTTTCAGCCAACCTGTGAGGATTTCCTTATTTGCATGCATCGGAACATAGTTCACACTACCGGAATTGACCATGATTGTCAAGGCTCCAGCCTCAACACAAGCCTTGTAAGGAGCGAAATGCTTTTCCTTCAGGTCCTGAATAGAGATGATAGAAGGAGTCCTGTCCTTACCTGTCACAGGAACGCCATAGCCCATGAAATGCTTGAGCGATACAGCCACGTTCTTCTGTCCGATATGATTTGGATCAGAGCCTTGGAAGCCCAATGTCATAGCCTTACCCATCTCTGCATTCACAAGACAATCCTCTCCGAAGTTCTCCCAACAGCGAGGCCAACGTGCATCACGGGATAGATCCATTGTTGGGGAGTATGTCCAAGGCACAGAGCAAGCACGAGTCTCGTAAGCCGTAACCTCAGCAGCTCGACGTGCTATATCCCTGTTGAAAGTAGCACCGACATTGATATTCTGAGGCATGAGCGTTCCGTCGGTGGTATAGGTAACACCATGATTCTCATCCACGCCAAAGACCGTAGGAATGCCAAGATGCTTGATAGAAGCACGTTGGAGCTGCTCGATATAACCGCCCCACTCTGCCGCAGGAACACCCGTAGGACCAGGGGTGTTAAGGAAAGAACCGACACGGAAATTCACAAGGAGAGAATCCAACTTGTGCTGGTCGATAATGAATTTTCCCTTAGCATCCGTGGTCATTATGCCACGAAGATCGAGTTCAACCATCTGACCAAGTTTGTCCCTTAATGACATCTTAGCCATCTGCGCATCTATCTTAGCTTCTATAACAGCATCAGCGGCAATGGCAGGTTGTGCCATTGTCGCTGTTGCATATAAAATTGACGATAGTAATATACTACCAAATAAGGATTTTCTGTTCATAATTTGTTTAGGTTTTTAGGTTTTAAGGTTTGAGGGTTTTAAGGTCTTAGACAATTGAAAATTGAAAATTAATATCTTAAATCTCTTAATTTCAAAAGCGATGCTGACCTCTAACCTCCTAACCTTCTAACCTATGAATTACATTACGACTTCCACAACGTGCTTACCTGGAGTAGCCTTTATGATGTTGCCTTCGATAGCCACGCCATCAACGGAAATGCTCTTCACTCCCTTCTGGTTGCCGTTAGGATTCTTAACGGTGATATCATATTCTGTACCACGGAGAATACGCTTAACACTGTACTCCTTAATATCAGAATCGAGACATGGATCAATCATGAGACCATCGTATGTTGGCTTGATACCAAGCAGATACTGGCTGACTGTGAGCCACATCCAAGCGGCAGTACCTGTGAGCCATGAGTTCTTACCCTCACCTGGCTTAGCGGCATCCTTACCTGCCACCATCTGACAGTTCACGTATGGCTCTACCTTGTGGAGAGCCTGATCCTTGAGGTACATAGGACTGATTTTACGGAAGAGTTCCCAAGCGTCGTTACCACGTCCGGCAACAGTCTCACCGATGATAACCCAAGGGTTGTTGTGGCAGAAAATACCAGCATTCTCCTTATATCCAGCAGGATAAGATGAAATCTCACCCATCTCTACGTGGTATGTAGTATAAGCAGGATTGTTAAGAACCATACCATGCTCACAATCAAGGTATTTCTTACAAGAATCGATAGCCTTGTCAACCATACCTTCCTCAAGTCCGATACCTGCCATTGTGCAGAAGCCCTGTGACTCGATGAATATCTTACCTTCCTCGCACTCGTTAGAACCAATCTTATTGCCGTAGAAGTCGTATGCGCGGAGATACCATTCACCATCCCATCCATGCTTCTTAACAGCCTCAACCATAGAGTCGATGCACTTCTGGGCACGCTCAGCCTCAGCATTATCGCCAATCTGCTTGCAAAGCTCTACATAGTCCTTACCAGTTACGACGAAGAGACCTGCAATCATAAGAGACTCAGCCTTAGAGCCTACTGAATTGTTCTCTGTTGTCTGGAATGACTCGTTAGGATCCCATGAGAAGCAGTTGAGGTTAAGACAATCGTTCCAGTCAGCACGTCCGATAAGAGGAAGCATATGAGGACCGAGATTCTCTACAACGTGATTGAAAGAGATACGGAGATGCTCCATGAGTGAAACCTCTGTGCCAGGCTCATTATCGAATGGTACTGGTTCCTGAAGGATAGAGAAATCGCCTGTCTCCTTGATATAAGCTACAGTACCGAAAATCAACCAGCATGGATCATCATTGAAACCACCGCCGATATCATTATTACCATGCTTTGTAAGTGGCTGATACTGGTGATAGCAACCACCGTCAGGGAACTGTGTAGAAGCGATGTCGATGATACGCTCACGAGCACGACTTGGAATCTGATGTACGAAGCCCACGAGATCCTGATTAGAATCACGGAAGCCCATGCCACGACCTACACCGCTCTCGAAGAAGCTTGCAGAACGAGAGAAGTTGAACGTAATCATACACTGGTACTGGCTCCAGATATTAACCATACGGTTCAGACGCTCGTCATCAGACTTGACAACATACTTGTCGAGCAGAGCATCCCACATCTGGGCAAGTTCAGCAAATGCAGCATCAACAGCCTCTACGGTTGAGAACTTCTCGATAAGAGCATTTGCCTTAGCCTTGTTTACGAGTGTTACGTCAGAATCCTGTGAAGAGATAAGAGTGCCGTTCTTCTTGCGCTCAATATCCTCGGCAGAGAACTTCTCTTCCTGAGCATTCTCCACATAGCCAAGCATGAAGATATAGTCCTTGCTCTCGCCTGGGGCAAGCTCTACCTCGATATAATGAGAAGCGATAGGGCTCCAGCCATGTGCCAATGAGTTGCTTGGCTTACCTGCCATTACACACTGAGGATCTGCGAACTCGTTGTAAAGTCCAATGAAAGACTCACGATCGGTGTCATAACCGTCTATCTTCGCATTTGTAACGGTATAATAAGCATAGTGGTTACGACGCTCCTTATACTCTGTCTTGTGATAGATGGTAGCGCCATCAATCTCCACCTCACCTGTTGACCAGTTACGCTGGAAGTTCTCCATATCGGTAGCGGCATTCCAGAGACACCACTCTGCGAAAGAGAAGAGCTTTATCGTCTTCTTCTCAGAAGTTGTGTTCTTCAGAGTAACCTTCTGAATCTCTGCCCATGTCTTCAAAGGAACGAAGAAGAGAACTGAAGCCTCAATACCGTTCTTTGAACCTGAGATACGGGTATAGTTCATACCATGACGGCACTCGTAAGAGTCGAGCGGAGTCTTGCAAGGCTTCCAACCAGGATTCCATACAGTACCATTATCATTGATATAGAAATAACGGCCGCCATTATCCATAGGAACACCATTATAACGATAGCGAGTGATACGACGGAACTTAGCATCCTTGTAGAAATCGTAACCACCACCAGTATTACTTATCAGACCAAAGAAATCCTCATTGCCGAGGTAGTTGATCCAAGGGAATGGTGTTGCAGGATTAGTGATGACGAACTCACGGTTCTTGTCATCAAAATAGCCGAAATTTTTACTTTCCATTTTCTTTACTTTAATTCTTTATTGATTGCAATTTTTACTTTTTCATTATTCCTTTGGAGTTCAAGGAGTACAAGTAGTAACGCTCCTTCGTCGCTTAAGGAGTACAAGACGATAGTATTTATCGCTTTTATCAGAGTAAAAACAAACGTCTTGTACTCCTTTAACTCCTTGCAGTCCTTGTACTCCTTTATTTCTTCAATTTACTTAGCAGGAAATCAAACCATTCCTCGTACTGTTCTTCATACCAGAAATGTCCAGTCTGCTGATATGGCGAGATTGTTTTCTCACCACCAGCCACATTGTATGTGGCATACATTGATGTTGGAGCCACCACATCATCATTATATCCGAAAGAGTACCAACCCGGAACGGTTATACGCTTTGCAAAGTTCACTCCGTCATAGTATCTCATGCACTCCACCTCTGCCTGATCTGGCTTTGCAACCTGATAGAACAGATGTGGCCAACCACAAGCTACTTTTTTTAGAGCAGCCTCATGGTCGCACATAGCAGCATGAACAGGTGCATAGCAACTTACACGCTTGTCGAGTGCAGTTGTGGCGAGAGTAAGGAAACCACCTTGCGAAGATCCACATACTCCGAGATTCTTGCCATCCCATTGCACGGCATCATCTTTTCCGAATGTCTCAAGGAAGTCGATAGCACGAATACAACCCGTCACAACGTGCTTGTAATAGGAGCGGTCACGGTTATTACAACCGTTCATCCAATAGTCTGCCAAGGCAGCAGAGAAAAGGTTATCATAGTATGATTGTTCCTTTGTCACAGGAATTCCATGAATACCTATCTCAAGTACGATTACGCCTTTCTTGCAAAGACCTTCATCACCACCGTAAGGACGAACTCCAGCTCCCGGAACCTTCAGTATCGCAGGATATTTACCAGCCTTTGTCGGCACATTGAGAATACCATACACTCTCCTACCCCAACGGTCATTTTGGAATGAGACATGATATGTGTTCACATCAGTCGAAGAACGCTCAGGCAGGAACTCCATGTGAGGCTCAAGTGCCGTATTACGAGCATCTTTTATTGCATTTGCCCAGAACTCATCAAAATCCTTCGGGCATTGTGCCTGCGGCTGAATCTTCTCTGGAGAAACGGCAGCTATGCAATGAGCCTGATAATTTTTACCACCAACATGTGCCGTTGCCTTCAGTTTATAGAAGCCAGGCACTTGCATCTTGCCTGTAACTTTGGTCGATCCTGTCTTTAGGGTTATCTCCTTCTTTGTGTCAGGATACATATCTGGCCCCATCTCGTATGATACCTTAACATCATCAAGAAGAGTGCCCGATTTCATGACACTTATTGTAAAGCCGATATTCTCACCAGTCTTGTATGTCCAGTCCTTATGGTCAGGAGTAACGGTCACGGTAATATTAGT
>CAMJKP010000077.1 GCA_946406435.1 uncultured Prevotellaceae bacterium
TATCCTTATCATATCCGCTCAAGGTCTTGGCAAACGAAGACTCGCTATAAGCCTCTTTTGCAAGAACCACATCAAGAACGTCAAGCTGGGCAGAATAGCTGCCAGCCGAGCCTATACGGATAATGTTCTCAACGCCGTAGAAAGAGAACAGTTCCCAAGAGTAGATACCAATACTTGGCATACCCATACCAGAAGCCATTACGCTTACAGGAACGCCCTTATAGGTGCCTGTATAACCATATATATTGCGAACGTCAGTTACGAGTTCTGCATTCTCAAGAAATGTATCAGCCAGGAGCTTGGCACGAAGCGGATCACCCGGCATAAGAACGGTCTTTGCAAAAGCACCATCCTTGGCATTAATGTGTGGTGTCATAGAAAACAGTTTTAATGATTATTATTGACTGCAAAGATAGTGATTTTTTCCGTAAAAACAAGGATTTCACACTATTTTTATCAAAAACTACTCAGAAGATCTGCCACGACATAGCTGCTACCTCCAACGAAGATGAAATCAGCATCAGAAGCATCTTCCTTTGCCTTTGTATATGCCTCTACAACGGAAGGGAAACCCTCACCTGTAAGATTATGCTCTGAGGCCAACGCCACCACTTTTTCTACAGGTATTGCCCTATGTGTAGAAGCCTGACAGAAATAATAACACGCATCCTTTGGCAAGAGCGCAAGAACCGAATTGATATCCTTGTCATCAACCATTCCAAAGACTATACGAAGCCTTGTATCTGGATTCTGCGTTTTCTTTTCCTCATACACCTTATATATATGGGGGGCAAGAAATTCCCATCCGGCAAGGTTATGACCGGTATCACATATAATAAGAGGTGACTCCGAGAGTGTTTCCCAACGACCTCTGAGACCAGTAAGATCACATACACGAGCACATCCCTCGACAATAGGCTTCTCATCAGGGAGAACACTAAGCCTAATTAGCTCATGAGCGGCCGTGAGGATGGTCTGTAGATTACGTTCTTGACAAGCTCCATGAAGCTGGAACTCAGGAAGTTCATACTGCCCTACCCTATCCTGCGCAAGTATCAGTTCTGCATTCATTTCCTCTGCTTTCTTACGGAATACAGGAAGAGTCTCAGGCAAATATTCTCCTATTACCACAGGAGTCTTAGGCTTGATGATCCCGGCCTTCTCTCCGGCTATTTTTGCAAGAGTATCACCAAGGAAACCTGTATGGTCGAAGGAGATGTTTGTGATAACCGACAAGACTGGAGAAATGATATTGGTACAGTCAAGACGACCGCCAAGTCCAACCTCTACAACAGCTATATCTACGTGTTTCTCAGCGAAATAGCGAAAAGCCATAGCCGTTACGATCTCAAAGAAAGACGGACAAAGAGGTTCAAAGAAATCCTTGTTATCACGCACGAAATCAACGACATACTCATGGCTGATAGGCTCTCCATTCACGCGGATTCGCTCAGAGAAATCCACAAGATGCGGAGAGGTATATAATCCTACACGATAACCCGCACTCTGGAGTATAGCCGCAAGGGTATGTGAGGTTGACCCCTTACCATTAGTTCCAGCCACATGGATGGTTTTGTAAAGGGTATGCGGATTGCCGAAATGATTATCAAGGGCTATGGTATTCTCCAAGCCCTCCTTATACGCAGAAGCACCCACTCGCTCAAAAACGGGGGTGCTTGTGTATAGATATTCTAATGTCTCTGAATAGTTCATTTAGAAATAATTCTTGAATCTATCAAATATAGACTTCTTCGTCTGCTTGTCGCCCTGGAAGTTCTCACTCTCGCGAAGAGCCTCGATAGCCTTGCGCTCTTCCTTGTTGAGTGCCTTAGGAACGTATATGCTAACGTTGATGAGAATATCACCCGTACCATAGCCGTAACCGGAAACAGCAGGAAGTCCCTTACCACGAAGACGCATAACCGTACCTGGCTGTGTACCTGGCTGTATCGTAACCTTTGCCTGATGTCCATCTACCGTAGGGACAAGAACCTCACCACCAAGAGCAGCTGTTGGGAAGTCAAGCAAGAGATTGTAAATCAAGTCGTTGCCGTCACGAACAAACACATCGTTCTGCTCTTCTGTGATGAACACCTGAATATCGCCATTCACGCCATTGCGCTTGCCGGCATTACCCTTACCTGCAACATTCACAACCATGCCGTCCTGTACGCCAGCAGGTATGTTTACCTCTACAACCTCCTCGCCAAGGACAACGCCCTCGCCGTTACATTTCTTACACTTATTCTTGATTACAGTACCCTCACCACCACAGGTAGGACAAGGGCTCTGTGTCTGCATCATTCCAAAGATGCTCTGCTTAGAACGAACCACATAGCCAGAACCATGACATGTGCTACAAGTCTCTGTTCCGCTACCAGCCTCTGCACCAGAGCCGTGACAGCAATCACAAGTAACGTATTTACGAACCTTGAACTTCTTGGTAACACCGGTAGAAATCTCCTGAAGAGTAAGTTTCACCTTCAGACGAAGGTCTGCTCCACGATGCTGCTGACGACCGCCACCTCTGCCGAAGCCTCCGAAACCTCCTCCGAAGCCGCTATGACCGCCGAAGATGTCGCCGAATGCAGAGAAGATGTCATCCATAGAGAAGCCACCTCCGAAGCCGCCAAAGCCACCATCTCCGCCAAAGCCGTTAGGTCCGTTGAAGCCGAACTGGTCATATTGCTGACGCTTCTGATCATCAGAGAGCACAGCATATGCCTCAGCAGCCTCCTTGAACTTCTCCTCAGCCTCCTTGTTGTCAGGATTCTTGTCAGGATGGTACTTGATAGCCAACTTACGGTAGGCTTTCTTTATCTCTGCTGCGCTTGCCGACTTGTCAACGCCAAGCACCTCGTAATAGTCTCTTTTTGCCATAATTCCCTCTTTCTTTTATTATTGTCCCACAGCTACCTGTGCGTGACGTATTACCTTATCATTGAGCATGTAACCGGTCTTTGTGCAATCGATAACCTTACCCTTCATCTCATCACCCAGTCCCGGAACAAGTGCGATAGCCTCATGGAAATCTACGTTGAAGTCTGCACCCTCAGTCTCGATTTTCTTCACGCCCATCTTCTCAAGCGTAGAAACGAACTTATTGAAAATAAGCTGCATACCCTCACGAATTGCGTTAGGGTCTTCGGTCTTGTCGGCAAGAGCACGCTCAAAATCGTCGAGCACAGGCAGAATCTCCTTGATGGTCTTCTCACCACCACCGAGGATAAGCTCAGCCTTCTCCTTTATGGTACGCTTGCGATAGTTCTCAAATTCAGCCTGCTTATAGAGCATTTCCTTCTTGAGTTCCTCTATCTGATTCTGGAGTTCTGCCAAAGGGTCAGCAGGTGCTGACTCTTCGTCAGTCTTAGCCTCTTCTTCTGTGACATTTGTGTCAGTCGCAGCTTCAGCATTAACATTTTCTTCAGACTCAGGAGCCTTTGTTTCCTGCTCATTCTCAGCCTTTTTCAGCAGTTCCTCTATGTTTATTTCCTTTTCTTCCATTATTGTTTTGATTTATAATTTACCATTATTTAACAAAGGGCGTGCCATTCTAAAGAAAGAGGGGGAAGAAAAGAGAAATTCATTTGGCATTATTCCATTACCTGCTCACCAGGCTCCTCATTTTTCACAAATTGAGGTTGAGGAAACTGAGAACATAAACGTTTCAGCAAATAGATACTGCCAGATGCAAAGACTACAAATAGCAATACAACAGCAGGAATGCCAATGAGGTCATGGATATGCCCATCCTCATAGCCCATTCTCTCCATAGTCAACGACACAACTGTTCCAAACGTATTCTGTATGGCATGAATAATCATTACCGCGAAAACGTTCTTCGTCTTGTAGTAAACAAATCCGAGCATCAAACCTCCTATGCCTGCAAATACGAACTGAGCCATATTCATATGCATCAATCCAAAAGCGAGAGCAGATATTGTTATAGCTATCCACGGCTTTACACCACCACGCAGCATCAAACCAAGAATGGCAGTTCGCATCAACAGTTCTTCCAACACAGGTGCACCTACGCATATTCCAAACACTCCAACAGGCGAGTGCATCAACACCTTGAACGTTTTCTGTAGCTCCTCTGGCATTTCTATAGTAAGCAAATCTTCCAGCATAGCATCAGCAAAGAACCACAACACACCTACCAGAATCGGGAGTTTCATTTTTGAAAATGTATCTCTGCTATACCTAAATTCCGTGGACAGATCGAGCAAACCTAATTTCCATGCCACAACCAAAGGAATGACAAAAAAGAGCACATCGTTTAACAATACCGCAATAGGACCACTACTCATGTACATGATAGCATTTTGCAATTCCCCTGTTTTACCATGCGAGAGCACCAAATACAAAACAACTGCAATAATGCAAAAGATAAAAAGAGCAACTATTACCAAAAGATAAAGTCCAACAAACTTTAGGACTGGTTTAAATTTATTCATTTTTTGTTCTTAGGTTATTATTAATTTAAGTAAAGACGATCAGTTTCTTTTAAAGACATATTTCCATAGCACCGCTACTAAAATCAATATCTTTATTATCTCACGCACATATTTGGGTATGGAAATATCAAAAGCATCCATCATGACACGACATAGCAAATCAAAGACAAATAATGCTATAAATGTCACAACTGCAATTCCAATAATCTTCAGAACAGGCTTAAATTTTTCCATAATTGTTTTAGGTTGATGTTATTTTCGTGCAAAGATAATGATAATTCCATAAACCTCCAAACTATCGTCCTTGTTTTTTCCATACAGGAAATCCTTCACGGTTTTTCTTTAACTCCCAAGTGAGTCCCAACCAAAGTCGGTGCAAGTCCCATTCTTAATAGGCGGAAATAGGAAGTAGTTCCATCACACCTCCATCACAGTTCCATCGATTCTCCATCGAAACGATGGACTATCGATGGAGTAACGATGGAGTATCGATGGAGTATCTTCGGAGGAAGAGCGTAAGAAAAGCAGACTTTCTCACAAGGAAAATCCAAGAAAGGAACAAGAAAGAAAAAGTTCCAAAAGAAGAAATTTGCGAATACGCTTGGAGTTTTCAAAAAGATTACGTAAATTTGCATGCAACAAACGAAAATATATGAGAACGTTATTACATACAATATCATTAACGGCTTTCCTGTTCATCTCAAGCCTTGTATCAGCACAGACAATCAACAACTCTGCTGATTTAGAGAAGTTTTACAAGGCATACTTTAATAACATCCAGTCAAGAGATGCTCTTGTCAAAATCTTTTGTACGGATTCATTATATCAAGTATGGAAAAAGTCAGAAACGGATGAGCCTTTTGTTCGTATCTATTGCAACACGTATAGAGGCGTTTCAATCCGCCGTATTCCAAAGGGAAATCAATATTACGTTGCATTTGGTTTCTGGCACCCGTTCATAGGGTATTTCCTTCCAACGGCAAGCGTGGAAATTTATGTAGATAATAATGGAAAAATTTTCAAGGCAGAACCATTAGGCGCTACGATTTCCACTTCTGATTTAAATGGGACAAAGTGGATATCAGAAGCAGTCTATAAGACTAAATCGAAGCAATATAAAGAATTTACCCAGGATAAATATATCTGGCACTATGAGGGAGGTACTCACACTTTTCCTTACTACTTGTCAAAGACCATAGCAGGCTTTTTTGACGACTCTAAGGTTGGTACAGGAACAAAAGGATATTATTTAATAATGCACAAAGGTGGAGGAAGTGGAAAAGACTATTACGACATTATCTATTTTAACAAAGAAGCAGGGGTGATGATTGCCAAACCCAGAGGTGGATATGAGAATTATTACATAATGAAGGACAACGAAACCGCTGTAGAATTCTTCAAGTCAAGGGAATTTCCAGTAAATTGACCGAAATATAGTCAATGGTGATTTCAAAGAAATCAAGTCTTTTGCTCGATAAGTGTTCGATACGCCTTCGCTCTGCCTTCGTTCTGGCTCCGTTCTTATGGACTATAGCATGAACGGACTTACAACGGATTTGAAGCGAAGGAGAAGCGGACCTGCAACGGAATCACTTCTCATTCCTATGGTCGATAAACTCGTAGTCCTTGAATTTCTCTTTTGGAAAGACGAAATTGCTATCAGCAATCTTTCCGCTTCTGAAATTTGATATCTGTACGGTAGTACGAAGAAGAGCTAATTTGATAGTCAGGCTCACAGGATATAGGTTATCCTTGCGAACTCTTGCCGTTACCGACCTTATGCCAAAGAGACTCGGATTCTTGACCTTAGCCGTTACAAGATAATAATTTCCCTCCTGCACATAGGAGTAATCGAAATTGTTGACATCATACTTGAACTTGGAAAGGTATTTATCCTTGTTGTCGTCGTCAAAGCGATAGATGTTCACCATTTTCTTCTTTTTGTCAACCATATAGGCGGTTATACCATCCTCCCAAGCCATATAGCGCTCCTCGGCATAATGGAGTTTCTTGCCCTTGTAGATGATGTTACCCTCTGTCTTATAGAGGCCTATGATATTGACCTTATACGACAGAGCCGAGCCTTGAGGACCGAAGACGAGATTGTACACCTTATTAAAAAGCTCAGTCGCCGTCGGGTTGCCAGACTTCGGGGTTGCATCCTTCGCCTCAACAGAGAGGCAAAAGAGCAAAAAGAAAAGCGAAAATATGAATGATTTATACCGCATAATGTGCAAAAATAGTCATTTTTACCGATTTTAACAATATGTATCTGTTAAATAATATTAATAATATTATAACATGAGTGAAATGTGCCGAAAAAACTCTACCTTTGCACAAAGTTTTTTCAGTTAAACCAAAGAATTATATAGACACAATGAACAAAAAGTGCATGACACTTATTGTCTCTGCGCTTGTTTCACTCGCAACGCCAAACCTATCTTTCGCGCAAGGAAACAGGGCAGCATCGGTCGGAAACATGGATCTCAACCTCAAGAAAGCTATAGAGATAGCGCTGGCTGAGAACCCGACAATTAAAGTAGCCGACAAAGACATTCAACTAAAAGAGATTGCCGATAAGGAAGCATGGCAGGCACTTCTGCCATCTGTAAGCGCAAGCCTTTCGCTCTCGCACAGTATTCAGGTGGCTGCAATCAAGACAGCTATGGGAGAATTCAAGATGGGTTCTGATGGTACTACAACCGCTACTGGCGGCTTGACCATGACTTTGCCTATCTATGCACCTGCAGTTTATCAGAACATGAAACTGACCAAGGAGGACATCCTTCTTGCTCAGGAAAAAGCACGTTTCTCACGCCTTGACCTCATCAATCAGGTAACAAAGGCATACTACGCAGCTTTGCTTTCAAAGGACAGCCGTGACGTTATCAAGCGCAGCTATAACGTTGCAAAGGAGAACTACGAGGTTGTTGACAAGAAGTTCCAGGTCGGCAAGGTAAGCGAATACGACAAGATTACAGCCGAGGTTCAGATGCGCTCTATGAGCTCAAGCGTTACAAGCGCTGAGACAGGTCTCAACCTCGCACTTCTTCGTCTGAAGGTTCTTATGGGTGTCACAACCAATATCGACATCAACATCAACGACTCTCTCAAGGCATACGAGAAGGATTTGACACTTGTCAAGGCTGATGTAAACGAGAACGAGCTTTCAAACAACACCTCTGTTCGTCAGCTTGATATGAACCAGAACATGCTTGAGCGCTCAAACAAGCTCCTTCGCACCAACTTCCTTCCAACAGTTGGTATGCAGCTTCAGGGCTCTTACACATCATACTCAAACGAGAACTGGAATGTGTTCAAATACAAGTATTCTCCAAGTTCAACACTTGCCCTTTCGGTTACAGTTCCTATCTTCCAGGCAAGCAACTGGACAAAGCTGAAGAGTAACAAGCTACAGATTGAGAAGTTGGCAGATACCCGCACAAACACTATGCGTCAGCTTTCTATGGCAGCTCAGAGCTATCGTCAGAACATGCTCACGACAATCTCCAAGCTGGAGTCAGATCGCGAGGCTGTTAAGAAGGCAGACAAGGCAGTTACAATCTCAGCAAAGAGATACGATGTAGGTCGTGGTACAATTCTTGAGCTTAACCAGAGCGAGACAGCTCTCACACAGGCAGAGTTGACCTATCGTCAGAGCATCTACGACTACCTCACTAACAAGGCAGATCTTGACTATACTTTAGGAAGAGAGTAAATTAAATTGACAATTTAGAATTATTCGCTGAAGCTCATCAAGCTAAAGCAAGTGAAAAGTGAAAATTATTAGTATGAAAGCCAAATATATCATACCGCTTTTTGTAGCAGCAGTTGTCTGCTCATGCGGAGACAAGAAAGATGACAAGAAAGCAGCCGATTTGGCTGTTGAAGTTAAGCTCGCAACAGTTACAAGCGAGAGTATTCCTCAGACAGAGGAATATACAGCAACAGTAGAGAGTGACCTGAAGAACAACATCTCTCCTAATATGTCATACCGTATCGAGAAGATTCTCGTTGACGTAGGTGACGTTGTCAGCAAGGGCCAGTTGCTCGTTCAGCTTGACGCTTCAAGCCTTAATCAGTTGAAGCTTCAGATTGACAACCAGAAGGTGGAGTTCAACCGCACAAGCGAGCTCTACAAGGTCGGTGGTGCTTCAAAGGCAGAGTATGATAATGCCAAGATGCAGATCGAGGTTATGGAGTCACAGTATCGTCAGATGTCACATAACACTCAGCTCTATGCTCCTATGAGTGGTGTGGTAACAGCACGTAACTATGACAACGGCGATATGTATGCTGGTACTCCTATCCTTACAATCGAGAAGACAAACCCAGTAAAGGTTGTGATGAACGTATCTGAGGTTCACTACAAGAACATCAAGAAGGGTCAGTCAGTAAATCTTACACTCGACTCATACGAGGGCGAGACCTTCACAGGTAAGATTACAACCGTTTCTCCTTCTATCGATATTGCTACCCACACATTCCCAGTTGAGGTTACTATCAACAACCCAAAGCAGAAGGTTCGCCCAGGTATGTTCGCACGTGTAACTGTGAACTACGGCAACCAGACTCACGTACTTGTTCCAGACCTCTCACTCGTAAAGCAGATTGGTGCTGGCGACCGTTACGTTTATGTATATAACCCAAGCACAAGTACCGTTTCTTACAATAAGGTTGTGCTCGGCAAGCATATCGGCACAAACTACGAGATTCTCGAAGGTGTAGAGGACGGTCAGCAGGTAGTAATAGCAGGTCAGGCTCGTCTTGCAGAAGGCAAGAAGGTTAAGGTTGTAAAATAAAGGCCTCTCCCCCCGTAGGGAGGGAGCCGGAGAACTTATACACCTGATTAATAATGAGTAATTAATAAAGAATAATAGAATTGCCCTTTCACCTTCCAGCACCCTCCCTACGGGGGAGGGCGGGGGGAGAGGCCATAATTCGTAATTAAACATGACACTATACGAAGGCGCGGTCAAACGACCGATTATGACAAGCCTCTGCTTTGCGGCAGTCATCATTTTCGGTATCTTCTCCCTGATAAAGCTTCCTATCGACCTTTATCCGGATATTGATACCAACACTATCATGGTCATGACGTACTATAATGGTGCGTCGGCTAATGATATTGAGAACAACGTTACACGCCCACTTGAGAACACCTTGAACTCTGTGGAGCACTTGAAGCATATCACAAGTAACTCTCGTGAGAACGTATCTGTAATCACACTTCAGTTTGAGTACGGATATGATATCGATGCGTTGACAAACAACGTGCGAGACAAGCTTGACATGGTTTCAAACTCACTTCCTGACGAAGCGCAGAAGCCTATCCTGTTCAAGTTCTCTACCGATATGATTCCTATCATGATGCTTTCTGTACAGGCAAAGGAATCACAACAGGCTCTCTATAAGATTCTGGATGATGGTGTAGCTAATCCATTGGCACGTATCGATGGTGTAGGTTCTGTAAGTATCTCTGGTGCTCCTGAGCGTGAGATCAACATCTACCTCGATCCTCGCAAGATGGAGGCTTACGGTCTCTCTCCTTTGCAGGTCAGCTCTGCCATCAGCGCTGAGAACCGCAATATCACCAACGGTACGGTGGATGTAGGTACACAGACATTTACCGTCCGCGTAGAGGGTGAGTTCAGCGACCCAAGTGAGATGAACAACGTTATAGTGGGTTCTCACAATGGTGTAAACGTATATCTGAAGGATGTGGCACGTATTGTGGATAACCTTCAGGAGCGTTCTCAGAAGACATTCACAAACGGTGTTCAGGGTGCTATGATTATCGTTCAGAAGCAGTCAGGTGCCAACTCTGTGGCTATCTCCGATGCCGTTATGCAGAAGCTTCCAGAACTGCAGAAGAACCTTCCACCAGATGTTAAGCTGGGTATCATCGTTAATACCTCAGACAACATTCTGAATACTATCGGCTCTCTTGAGGAGACAATTGCCTTCGCTATGCTCTTCGTGGCTCTCGTGGTATTCATATTCCTTGGCAGATGGCGTGCTACGATGATTATCGTCATCACCATCCCGATGTCTCTGATAGCTTCGTTCATCTATCTGTATGCAACGGGCGGTTCGCTCAACATGATTTCCCTGTCATGTCTCTCTATCGCTATCGGTAACGTGGTGGATGATGCCATCGTGGTACTTGAGAACGTAACGACGCATATCGAGCGAGGCTCCTCTCCAAAACAGGCTGCCGTTCATGCCACACAGGAGGTTGCTATCTCAGTTGTAGCTTCTACCTTGACCATGATTGCCGTGTTCTTCCCATTGACGATGGTAACGGGTATGGCAGGTGTGCTCTTCAAGCAGCTGGGTTGGATGATGTGTATCATCATGACCATCTCTACAATATCAGCCCTCACCTTCACCCCTATGCTCTGTTCTTTGATGCTTAGGTTGAAGAAGCGCCAGAGCGGTCTGTTCAAGAAGATATACACACCTATTAGCAACGGTCTCGATAATCTTGACGACTGGTATGAGAGACGCATCAACTGGGCTGTACGTCATCGTGCAACGGTTATCATCTCTTGTCTATGCCTCTTTGTCGTGTCTATCAGCCTTGCCTCTATATTCGGTATCAAGTCTGAGTTCTTCCCAGCCAACGACTCTGGCCGTATCGGTGTATCTGTACAGTTACCTATCGGTACCCGTGTAGAGATTTCCGAAGACCTTGCCAAGAGCCTCGTCAAGAAGTGGCAGGACAGATACGGCGATGATATACAGTCATGTAACTTCACAGTAGGTCAGGCTGGCGACAACAACACCTTCGCCTCACTTTCCGATAATGGTTCACACATCATCTCGTTCAACATCATGATGGTACCGTCAAATCAGCGTGACAAGGGTCTGGCTGCTATCTGTGATGAGATGCGTGCAGACTTGAAGGCTATACCTGAGTTGGCAAAATACCGCGTAATGCTCGGTGGTCAGCAGGGAGCAGCTATGGGTGGTCAGTCAACAGCCACATTCGAGATTTACGGATATGACCTTGACGCTACCCGCAGAATTGCCGATGAACTCTCAAGCAAGTTGGCAGAGAACGAGATGGTTGCTCAAACCATGATTTCACGTTCTGACTATCAGCCAGAAATCGTTGTTGAGTTCGACCGCGAAAAGCTCGCTCAGCAGGGACTCGGCTTGTCAACAGCAGCAGGATATGTACGTAACATCATCACAGGTTCTCAGCTTTCATATTTCCGTGAGGATGGTCAGGAGTACGATATCAAGGTTCGTTATGAGCCTACAGCTCGTATCTCTATGGAGGACATCGAGAATATGGTAATCCCTAACGGCCGTGGACAGAACATCCGTATCTGTGATATCGGTACTGTTAAGGAGAGTGCCATCCCACCAACCATCGAGCGTAAGGACCGTGAGCGTTACGTTACCGTAAGTGCCGTTCTCAAGGACGGATATGCACTTTCTGAAGGTGTTGAGCTTGGTCAGTCAATATACGAGAAGATGGAGATTCCTGCAGGTGTATTCGTTCAGGTGGCAGGTTCTTATGAGGATCAGCAGGATTCTAACAAAGACCTCACAACACTTGGTGTCCTGATTATCATCCTCGTGTTCATCGTAATGGCTGCTCAGTTCGAGTCACTTACATACCCATTCATCATCATGCTCTCTGTGCCATTCGCATTCTCAGGTATCATCCTCGCATTGCTCGTCACAGGCACCAACCTCAACATCATGTCAATGCTCGGTGGTATCATGCTGATTGGTATCGTGGTAAAGAACGGTATCGTGCTTATCGACTATACCAACCTGATGCGTGAGCGTGGTAACTCACTTACACGCTCTGCAACGATAGCAGCACGTTCTCGTCTGCGTCCTATCCTTATGACCACGATGACCACAATCCTCGGTATGTTCCCTATGGCTGTCAGCCAGGGTGTAGGTGCAGAAATGTGGCGCCCAATGGGTATCAGTATCATCGGTGGTCTGTTGGTAAGTACAATCCTCACCCTTATCTACGTTCCTTCCATGTTCTGTATCTTCGGAAGCATCGGTATCAAGCGTCAGCGTAAGGCTCTGAAGGAACAGCGTGAACTGGATAAGTACTGGGAAGAGACAAAGGCAGAGCGTCTGGCTACCCAGCGTC
>CAMJKP010000078.1 GCA_946406435.1 uncultured Prevotellaceae bacterium
CAGTCTTGTATGTCCAGTCCTTATGGTCAGGAGTAACGGTCACGGTAATATTAGTGCCACGAATCTGAGCGTTGAGAGGAAGAGCAATAAACAGAACCACAAAAAGCCTAACCAAGCCTTCCCAAAGGGAAGGATGTTTTATAGTATTGACGCTCATAAAGCATTCTCTATATGTTTTCTTTTTCATAATGGTTTCTTATTGATTTGAAGTGCTATCTAACATCCTTCCCTTTGGGAAGGCTTGGTTAGGCTCACTTATCCTCCTCGTCATTTCCTTAATAATCTCCATCGTGGACTTATCCACAGCGAAAACGGAGTTAAGTCCCTGCTCTTCCTGAGCTGGATCACAAACGTAGTCATCCCAGCGTTGCCAGATAGTATGCTTGACGTTAGCCTTGCCACCCCATCCCCAGAAGTTGCAGCCGGCAATCTTGCCAGACTCAGCAATAATGCCGAAGACATATTTGTAATAGGCATCACGTCCCTTTGTTGAACTTCCCGGAGTAAACAAGAAACGGTCACGAGGATAGCCGAACTCCTCAAGTACAATAGGACGCCCTGCCTTCTCCATCAACGCATAGGCACGATTGATATATGCAAGGGTGGAATCGCACGCCACCTTCACGTTATCAACGATAGGATCTGGAGCGCCCTCTGCAATTGTTTTGTCTGCATCATAGTTCTGGTTGAACTTACCAATCCACCCCCAGTTATTCGGCCAAATATGAATACAAGCATAATCTATGTTTGGGAGAGTGTGAATAGCATTAAACAGTCGCATATCATCCTCACAACCATGTTCGCCCTCGCTACCCGTAGTAACAAGATGGTTCGGGTCAAGACTCTTTATCAAAGTTGACTGCTCGTCAATCCATTCTATGAACTTATACTTGTGCAGTTCATCATTTATAAAGCATCGTGGCTCATTTGCTATTTCCCATGCCATCAGAGCCTTACAATCCTTGTATGGCTGACCCGTATATCTATTGGTGCGAGTAACCATCTTTCTGACATGCTCTGCAGCAAGTTCCTTTGCCTTGTCGTTGAGAATGAAATTTGACACGTACTGCATATACTCCCACCAGCCATCTATGCTTGGAACGGGAGTCTGGTCAAAATGACGTGTGCCTGTACCATCAGACTTCTGGACATCCCCCTTAAAACCTACCCAATCGAGATATGCCCCATATCCGCCCGACCATTCCCAAGCGTTATTGAAATAGAGCACAGCTCTCATATCACGCTTCTCAAGTTCTGCCATGAGAAAGTCGAGACCTGCGAGAATTGTATCATTATATACTCCTGGCTCTGATTGCAGCTTAGGTGCTATATGACTTGGAATGCCATCACGCCCATCACCACCTATGAGCACACGCACATTCTCGATGCCTACGGCACGCATATCGTCAAGCTCCTGGACAAGACGCTTACGATTACCACCCCGCCCCTCACTTCCGAGGATAGCTCCATACCAAAGGTTTGTACCAACATAACGATATTCCTTGCCCTGCAGATAGAACTTTCCATCCTTGACAGAGACAAAAGAGGTTCCATCCTCTGCCCTTGCCACAAGAGCAAGAAGGCAGAAGAGAAGAACCGCACTATACTTACTACAAACTAATTTAATCATTTTATTGTCACATTGGAGTTCAAGGAGTACAAGGAGTAACGCTCCTTCGTCGCTTAAGGAGTACAAGACGACAGATATTTGTCGCAGAGTTCCAAGCAATAAAGACTATCGTCTTGTACTCCTTGAACTCCTTGTACTTCTTATTACTTCTTAGTGTAGAGGAACGGCACCACCGGCAATCCTCTAACGTTATGCAGCTTACCAGGGATGAAATTCTTATAGCAATAGCGGATGCCCTTGATATCCTTCACCTCGGGACAAGCCAAGGTGAGATAGCATCCTTGACGCTTCACGTTCTGCCAGGCAGACGAAGCCCACACGATTGCCTTATGCCACTTGCCATCAGCATCCTGAGCCTCAAAGCCCTCTATATTATCCAAGCGGTCAAAGCCCTCATCTCCATTCTTGAAATAAAGATGCAAGACCTTTCCCTTTGCATTTGGGTTCTTCCCTACGGCAGTACCGGCAATAACGGACTGCTCCTCCGTATTGGCATCCACTTCCTCCATATACTCAAACTCTGGAGCCTCTGCCGAAATGCCTTCTACGCCATAGTCACGAGCAAGAGCCATATAGGCGAGTCGCTGACCAATCTGTCGCTTCTGAGCACCATGTATCTGCTTCGCCTCATAGTCATGGATAAGGTCGCTCGTACACACGCAACCGCAATTCTCCAATTCCTTGGCAATCACATGCTGGGCTGCACGAAAATCTGCGCCCTGAGTGCCATTCACATCATCATACCAATAAGGAGGAAGTTCTACAGTATAGATAGGTAGCTTATCGTTTGGCTGATTCCACATCTTACGCCACAAGCGGGTCATAGTCTTGAAACGCTCGACATATTGCTTCTCATAACCAACATTAGACTCACCCTGATTCCACAGAAATCCCTTTATAGTATATCCAGCAAGCGGATTCAACATTCCGTTGAACATCACCATTCTCTGGTGATAGTCGTTAGGAGAAACTGGTGTAAGTCCGTCTGGATACGTCAGAAGCGTATCCTTCGGCAACCAGCCCTCTACACACGAGCCACCCCAAGAGCAGTTTATGATACCTACTGGCACGTCAAGCATATCTGCCAAAGTAGTGGCAAAGTAATAGCCACAAGCAGAGAAACGTGAGGCTGTCTGAGGAGATGGAACCTCCCATTTGCCCTCAACCTTCTTCTGAGGCTCTGGCTTACCAACCTTCGGAATTGTGGCAACACGAACAGAGTTACGATACTTTCCTGACTGAGCAATAGTCTCGTTAGCCCCCTCTATCGGACAGTTCCAGAAACCGCCTAGAGGCATCTCCATATTTGATTGTCCAGAACAGAACCACACCTCACCAATCAGTACACCATTCGATACCTTGGTATCAACAGCCATAGTCTTTTTATCCTTATTAGGCTCTGTCTTATACTCGGAAAATATAACACTATATTTATTAAATGAAGCCTCTGGAGTCTTCAACTCCACCTTCCACGAGCCATCAGCATCCACCTTTGTAATATACTCATCAGCCGACCAGCTCATTGTCACCTTAATATAATGGTTTGCCTCAGCCCATCCCCAGAGCTTAGCCTTGGTTTGTTGTTGCAAAACCATATTATCTCCGAAGATTTCAGGAATCTCCAGAGCATTAGCCGTAAGAACAGCAAACAGAGTGATTACGAAGGATACAAATCGTTTCTTCATTCTTCCGATAGGTAATATTTAGGCTTATAATTCCCAATTCCGAGTACAAAATTATAGCATTTCCACATCTTCTCCTTACACTATTTTGTCATTTTATTATATATTTGCATAAATTGTAAAAAAAATCATCCACTCACTATTCGCGAGTGGATGATTTCGTCAATATCTTGCTAAAATTGTATCATGTACACTTAAACTATCACATGTTTCTTGTGGTAGTTCTCTCTGAATTCTGTAGGCGTACACCCTTTACGTTTCTTGAAGATACGATTGAAATTCGAGATATTGTTGAAACCACAATGATAGCAAATCTCTACAACCGCCATAGTGCTATCGGCAAGCAGTCGGGCTGCATGACCAAGACGAATATCTATGATATATTCAGAGATACTCTTATTGGTACGCAGTTTGAAGAAACGGCTGAATGCCGTAGATGTCATGGATACGAGACTTGCAAGAGTCTGAAGCCTTATCTCCTCACGATAATGCGAATCTATATATTCCTTTACTTTCTGAACCCTACGACTGTCTGTCGTCATATTGACATGAGCAAACGCACTTGATGACAATAGCTTATAGTCAGAACTGATTGACAGCTCATACATAAACTCGAAAAACTTCATCACACTATAGAAGCCCGGCTCCATATTGACAAGTTCATTAAGACGGTCGTAAACTCTCATTATCGTCTTCATGCCAAAGGCAACACCAACCTCTGCCCTATTGAAAAGGTCATAAAGAGGTTGCATGTGGGTCTTGGCAAGAAAGGCATCAGAAAAGAGGTCTTTCGAGAAATGAATGGTAATCTCACGAATATCCTCAGACTCACACTTATACTGCTCCCAGGTATGCTCAAGTCCGCCACCCAGAAGCGCAAGATCATAATTTCCAAGCACCTCAATGCTATCGCCTACAACTCTTCGATTACCCTGACAGTTCTCCACAAAGTTTATCTCCATCTCGCCATGTCTGTGCATGGGATATGTATGCTGCTTTTTGTGGCGCTCTACCAGATGATAACAATCTTTTTCCGTGAGACGCGTAATCTCTGAAATAACATCTGTACTCATATTGTCTAATATCTAAAGTCCAAGGTCTAAAGTCTTTTGCCCTTTGTCTTATTTCAAAATAAATGCGAGTGTGCTTGCCTTTATTCCTTCTCCAGATACAGTAAGCGAAGCCTTACCCGCTGTTTTCTGTGACTGAATGAGCACCTGCGCATAACCATTGAATGACTTCACCTTGAAATCATGCGTATTAATGTCTGCAGGTCTCTCTGGGTCATGACAAGCAGGATCACCATTACCTACACCAAGAATCTTCACGTTACCCTCAGTCTTCAGTTCCAGTTGCTTGCAGGCATCCGGAACGAGACGCCCCTTGTCATCCTTGAGGCATACAGTTACGACACTCACATCAACACCATCTGCATTGATTTCTGTACGGTCAGCTGTTACTTCAACAACAAAAGCCTCATTTGTGGTCTGGATAATCTCCTCCATAGCAGGCTTTCCGAACTTATACCCAACAGCCTTAACCTCACCTGGCTCATATACACACTCCCACTCAAGATGACCATTCTGAGGCACATATTTCTTCTCAAGTTCCTTGCCGTTCACAATCAACTGAACCTGCTCACAATTAGAGTAAGCCCATACGCTGATTGTATCGCCCTCATGTCCTTTCAAGTTCCAATGAGGGAAAACGTGCAAGACAGGCTCGTATGTCCACCAAGACTTCAGATAGTAAGCCTCATCCTTTGGAAATCCACAATAATCATGAATACCGAATTGGGATATGGTAGCAGGGAACTTCAACGGATTTGACTCACCACGATAGTCGAAGCCCGTCCAAAAGAAGCAGCCAGAAGCCCATTGACGAGCCACATAGAATTTCCAACCACGCTCAATACAGTTATAGATGCTGTCAGGACCATTTGGAGCACGGTTCAGAGCCTTCATCCATCTACCTTCAGGATCATCATAATAGATACCACGGGTACCACATCCTGACGTTTCCTCTGAGCCATAGCATTTACGCTCAGGATAGAGCTGGCGCATACTGTCGATAGGATTCTGCAAGATATAGTTATAACCGGCAACATCAACAGGTTCTTCGACAGTAGGACCACTACTTGTTGCGAATGTGATAGGACGTGTAGTGTCGTACAGACGGCAATAATTACGCATCGCAGCTGCTATACGTCTGCCTCGTTCATCCCATTCCAATCCCCACTCCTCGTTACCGAGACTCCAGAGAATGATACTTGGATGATTACGATCACGCTCAACCATCTTTGCCAGACTCCTTAGCTGATATTCACTTGTACCGGAAAGACGATTCTCGTCAATGACAAGGATACCAAGAGAGTCGCATATATCGAGCAATGCAGGAGTCATTGGGTTGTGTGAAGAACGATATGCGTTACATCCCATCTTCTTCAACTGCCTCATACGCCATAAGAGTAAGGCATCAGGAATACCCGAACCCACACCAGCATGATCCTGATGCATATTCACGCCCTTCAACCTCGTGCGTACATTATTAATTAGAAAACCGTCCTTCTTATGGAACTTCACCTGACGGCAACCGAACTTTGTACTAACAGAATCAACGACCTTATCACCAATAAGCAACTTTGACACGCATGTGTAGAGATATGGATCTGTAGGAGTCCAAAGATGCGGATTCTCAAATGTCACATCATACTTGAAAGTACCATTATCAGCCAACTTACGTGCTGCGACATTTGTATATTCACGATCTACCCCTTCAACAGCCAGTACCTCATTACCTTCTGCGTCATACATGAAATACTGCATCTTACATTGTACGGCATCATCAGAACAATTCTGAACAGTACCCTTGAACGTTATTGCAGCCTTTTTGAAGTTATTGTTAGAGAACTTAACACGAATACTTACACCATTCGTCGGGATATGCACAGCATCCGTCTTCAGCATCTTCACATGACGATAGATACCGCCACCCTCATAGTACCAGCCTTCCTCCAATGAGGCATCAGCACGAACGCACACTACATTCTCCTCACCAAACTTCAGATAGTCCGTGATATCATACTCCTGTGAGAGATATCCGCTTTCCTCTCCACCACAATAGAAACCGTTCACCCATACACGACTGGCACGAAAGATTCCATCAAAGATAAGTTCGATATGCTTGTCCTTGTCTTCCTTATCTACATGGAAGGTCTTGCGATACCAACCAACGGAATTTTCCGGGAACTTATATCCAACGGTCTTGTAACCATGAGAATGACTAGCAACCGAATCATACGGAAGATCTACTACGAAATCATGAGGAAGATCTACCGTTTTCCAGTCCTTGTCATCAAACTTATTACTGTAAGGACCTGTATTATGAATAGAATTTGCCTTTGTAAGATAGTTGAAATACTCTGTACCACATCCAAAATCCTTTGCAGGGTCAGCAGCATTACCAAGATGGAATTTCCATCCCTCATCAAAATTGATAAGGGTACGCTGAGCCATTGCAGGCATATAGGCAAAGGCAAAGAGTATTGCTATAATAATAGATAAACGTTTATTCATATTAGGTTAACGAAATCAAGTGCCCCTCCCCCTCGGGGGAGTTAGGAGGGGGGCCTCCTCCTAGCGGAGAGAGGGGGATTCGAACCCCCGATACGCTTTTGACGTATACACGCTTTCCAGGCGTGCCTCTTAAGCCACTCGAGCATCTCTCCATTTACAATCTACCATGTACAATGTACCATTTTCATTTGTACATTTATTCATTTACCAGTAAACAAACGGCCTTACTGCGCCTGCAAATTGTACATTGGAACTTACTTTAGCTTGATGAGCTCCAGCGAATAAATGGTACATGGTACATAAACTAGGTGCAAAGATATAGAAAAAAAATGTAATCTCCAAATTTTTCAGGAAATTAAAGCGGAGAAAAGAAGAAGGCCCGCACATTGATTTGTACGAGCCTTCTTTATACCTATATAAAATCTAATTGCTTAGAAGAACTTTCCACGAAGAGAAACCTTGAGAACAGGATAGATTGAGAAGAAATCCATAACATCCTGCATATCTGTATCAGTTGCGATACCACGATTACTGAGAAGCTCACATTCATTATCACTATCGCCCTTATAAAGTTTCATCTTGCCATTAAACTGGCAACCAAGCTCTACGCGGAAACCTAGATTATTCTTTGGAACGAGACGACCATAGCCAAGTCCAACGTATGGACGTACGCTATTTACACGTGCAGAAGCATCAGCCTTATTACCATCAAGAGGAAGGAGATACTTTCCTGCACGAACATACTTCTGCTTATCAGCTCCTTCGGTTGCATTCAACGTTCCCTCAAGCGAAGCTATCTCCTTGCCCGCAAAAGAAACGCCTAAAGCTACGAACAAATCAGAAGCGAAATTTTCATTTGCTGCGAATGGATAAACGCTACCCTTGAAATCAAGAGTTGCACGGTTTACCTTTGCCTTGATATCCATATCACCAACACCATGTCTTTTATTGTCTTCTTTAAAATAGAAAGCATCACCAGACTCTGTACGAGCAAATCCAGGAGCCCAGTTTACACCAAACTCCAACTCTGCATACTTAGTCATGTCAGTAGCGATACTAGCATTAAAGCCCTCTGTACCAAAACCAACACCCCAACCAAGATGATTACCAATACCTGTTTCCTCCTGAGCCATAACAGAAGTGAGCGACATAAACATCGCCAAACCTGAAATAATTAATTTCTTCATAATAATTGTAATGTTTTACACTAGATTTCTAGTGCATATCTAAATTAGTGATTAAAAATCATCGGCAAAAAAGTATTCTTACTTTATCCGAGTGCAAAAGTACAGCAAAAAAACAAAATATACAAATTTTCATACTATTTTTTTACATTATAAATACAAAATGCTGTTAATTCACAGAAAAATGTAATCATTCCTTTGCAAACTATGCAAATTAAGCAATAACAAATTCTTCGATTTTACGGATACTCTCTACACCTTTCCCTTAAAATTCTATACAAGTCCGTAGTAAATCCGTTCTTCCTCCGAACCAAACTCGATGAAAGTCCGTTCTGAAGCGAACAAAAATGGGAGGTTCATCGAGTTTGGTTAGGAGGATCAACGGATTTACACTTTATTTATTGGCATTTATGGTATATTTTTCCATCTGTGCATAAAAAATCTTGCAAAAACCATCCGTAATACAGAAAAATTTTGTAATTTTGCCCTCGCTAGTCAAAGCAATCTTTGGGGCTCTTTTATTTTATGCCATTACTAAGATACTAAAGTTTTCCCTAATTGCCAGATTTCAACTATTTACATTTAGTCAAACCCACGTTAAATTAACCTATAATTAAAACAAAATGAGACAAACTATTATTACATTGTGTTTGCTGCTTACCGCTATAGGCGGTTGGGCACAAAAAGTGTGGAACACAACAACATCGTTCTGCGACAACGACATCTTAAGCCTCACAGCACAGGATGTGGAGTTCAAGCAAGACGAGACAATCCTCCACCTACGTCAGCAGAATGGACCAGGTTCATGGATTTGCTTCCCAAAGAGCACCGTGCTCAAGGATCAGAACGGCAAGATTTACGCCATCAAGAGTGGAAAGCCAACACGAGGTTATGAGACGGAATGCATACTGGATGAGCGGACAACCGTTCCTGAGAACGGTATTCTGAACCTCGCACTCCACTTTGAGCCAGTTCCTGAAACCACAGAGCGTTTCCATGTATATACAGGTTACAACTTTTACGGATTCCGTATCTGGAACATCCAAGAGCCAAAGACAATGAATCTCTCTCTCTTCAACTCAAACTGGCGCAACGAGCAGGGTGACTGGGTGCTCGGCCTCTATGACTCAGGTGCAGTATATGACGGAAAGGCATACTCATACGCAAAGAAGAGCAACAAGAAGATTGTGCTCAGCAACGGCAGCGACAAACTCACTATCGCCATCGGCAAGGAGAAGGCTGGCAAGCGCCAGTTTACTATAAATGGCAAGAAGCAGACTCTCGAGTGCTTTGGTGCAACAATTCCTGCCTACCCTACCGAGGACAATACCGCCTTCAACACAGATTTGAAGAAGGGCGAGGTGGTTATTTCTGGTTGGATAAAGGACTTCCCTAAGGAGATTCCTGAAGAAGGCACGAAATATGGTGTCTCTATCAAGGTCATGGACCATTTGACCGGTGAACTTGCTGATTACAAAGATGCAGCAATAGACGAGGAAGGCCGTTTCTCTATCAAGGTAAAGGTTACCGGCACCCAATGCATCATATATCATGAGGTCGCAAACAATGCGCTTGTATATGAGACAAGAATGTTTGCAGAGCCTGGTAAGAATTATTTCGTGATGCACAACTGGAACACCAACAAGTGCCTGTTCATGGGTGATGATGCCCGTCTGCAGAATGAGTTCCAGGCATTTCCTTGCAAATTCGAATGGAAGACATCCAACTTTACTGACGATATGAAGAAGTCATTCGACAGCATAATGGTGAAATACAATGACTACATCGCCAAATACCCAACTCTCAGCAAACGCTATCGTGACTACATTCTCCTGGAGGCACAGTTGAGGGCTGCAGACAATCTAATCCAGGCACCTGATATGGTTGAGGGAGCAAAACTTGCCGACCAGATTATCAAAATCAATCCGACTTTGCCAATATCACTCAGCCAGACTCTCCAGGATTACCTGTACAACAAATTCTCAATCGTCTACTCACAAGAAAGAGGAAAATATCGTTTCAGTCCGGAAGCTCTACTTACCCTCGAGAAGGAAGGCAAGTTGAGTCTCAGCGACAACGACCATGATTTGATTAAGAGATGGCAGAAAAGAAACGAGATAATGAAGCAAGTAAACCAGTGCAAGACTCAGGAGGAAGCCATGAAGATTTACGAGGAATCAAAGAAGGTGATCTCTGATGAAGAGCTGCAGGCAATATCTAACAGACAGGATATCATGCAGGTGTTTTCTGAGTGGACACCTAACCCAAATCAAATGCTCCTGAACATTATCGACTCCCTATTCACCGACCAGCCGACACGCGACTACTGTCGTGCACTCCGATTCGCTCGTGAACTTGCCTACAGTAAGTCTTTCCCTGAGAATGCTGCCATATTCTATAACAGCATCAAGAGCACCGACATCAAGCAGATGATCGACGACCTTAACAACTACTATAAAGAAGAGGCTAAGAAGAACGAAGATGTGGCGAAGAAGGTCATCGCACCAGCCTCTAACGTAGCAGGTCTCACCGACGGAAAGGCAATCATCGACAAGATGATAGAGCCATATAAGGGCAAGATCGTGTATATGGATGTATGGGGTACTTGGTGTCAGCCTTGCATTAATGCGATCAAGTCATCACCATCTCTTAAGGAGGCTGTAAAGGATTACGACATCGTATATCTCTACTTCGCCCTCTCTTCTGAGGATGCAGCCTGGAAGGGTGCCATTGTGGAATATGGTCTCACAAAACCTAACTACGTGCACTACAACCTGCCGGAGGAGCAGCAGAAAGCAGTAACCGACTATCTTAAGCTTGACGGCGTTCCATTCTACATGCTCTTCGACAAGAATGGCAATATGGAACCTCTTGACCGCGGTCACATAGGCGACATCGACGGTTTCAAGAAGAAGATTGATGAAATCAGCAAGAAGTAACTATAACACAAAACCACCCGGATGATTTGTCCGGGTGGTTTCGTTTATTCTGGAGAATACACAGGTATTTTCTTGGGATAACAGATATTACTTAGCCTCCTTAAACAGATTTGGGAGGAATCTGTAATAGAGGAGATGACGCCATGTTGACCAGTCGTGACCGCCATGTCCGCCAGCATAGTATTCGTGCTTGATATTGCGGGCGTTCAGAGCATCGATGAATCCCTTGACACGAACATTGAAGAAACCTGACTGTTCTTCGGTACCCTGTCCGACAAAGAGGTAGTCGATCTTGTCGTTCACATTAGGAGTATTCATGAATACAGGCATAGTCTTTGCGGGATCTGCATCGCCTGCGCTGAGAACACCGAAGTTAGCGAACAGATCAAGGTTCTTCTCAAGTCCGCTGAACATAGTATGGCGACCTCCCATGGACAGGCCTGAGATGGCACGTCCATGTGGATTGGCTATGGTGTTGTAGTGGCTATCCACGAAAGGTACGATGACCTCGCGCAACTCACGCGCCATTATATCGAATGTGAGGTCGGCATGCTTGGGATGATTGCGGTGCACAACCTGATTGTTGATGATTGCAATAATCATCGGTTTTGCCTTTCCTTCTGCAAGGAGGTTATCCATGATGAAATTCACACGACCATCGTACATCCAGTTAGATGGCAGCTCGCCACTACCTCCCATAAGATAGAGCACAGGGTACTTCTTATTCGGATCAAACATAGGAGGAGTGTAAACATACATGTCACGCTCACCACCTGTCACCGAACTTGTGTAGATGTGGCGTGTGATAGAACCGTGAGGCACAGGTTTGGCATCATACCACTGAGGACCATCTCCATGAACGATGAGTTCGCTGTAGGGAGGCATAGCTGTGAAGGCAGCATAGGTGTTGTTGGGGTCTGCCATGCTCACGCCGTCAATGATGATGTTGTATTGATACATATCCACCGGCAGCGGACCAATCTTCAGGGTCCAGATGCCGTCATCGCCCTTTGTGAACGGCAGCGGATTTCTCTGGTGCATTACTGTGAGCATTGCACCAGACAACTTGACCTCACTCGCCTGTGGTGCCTTGATGCGGAAGATGACAGTATGGTCATCGTTCACCTGTGGAGAGTTGAGCGAGGCACTAAAAGGCACAAGTCCCTCGGTATCCTTCTGCGGGTTGTAACTGAGATTGACGTTTGATTGTTGGGCATTGGCTATGCCACACATCGTGAGCGCAATAGCCATCATCTGAATTTTCTTAAACATTTATACGAAGTTTAGGTTTGATAGTATGTAGGTCCTCCATATAACAAGGAGGATTCTGCACACCTGATTTTATTAAGCATGTGTGCAAAATTACATCTTTTTCTTCTAATTACAATGATTCTATTGCCAACATACACTATTTTTACGCTTTTTTAATAACTGTCAATAGCATATAAAAAGCGAAAGCGCTCGGACTTCACAGTTCGGGCGCTTTCTTCATGACTAATAAT
>CAMJKP010000079.1 GCA_946406435.1 uncultured Prevotellaceae bacterium
GACGAAATTAAGATAAAAAACGAGTATCTTTGCATTCGTCAATCAGAGACTTATACCGCTCTACGAGTGACGAGTCCTATTGGCTTCGTGCGAACTAAGTTTGCCAAGAAAATGCGTAGTAAAGACTCTGATGGGTTTTGCACGCAATAGCGTGATAATCATAAAATATTGAGAATCTGCTATTTCAACCTATTTTTGTCATGTGATTAAATAATTATAGCACTATTGTCCACTTAAATCGATAAAAGAATAGTTGTATCAAATCTTAATCAGAGAATCAACTACTTATGATATGCGATTTGGGAACTAACTATATATGAGGAATTGTTTTTTTAGTGGTGATTGGTGAATTGGAAACAATATACTTGTGATCGTAAATCATTAATTTTAAATAACTAACAAACATAATCTCTATGTCTGAAAAAATTAAAAACGTCCGCTATGCGCTTGTTGCTATGCTATTGCTCTTCTGTGCAGTAGTACAGGCACAAACTGTGAAGGGTGTCGTTAAAGACGCTACAGGCGAAACCGTTATAGGTGCGACTGTACAGGAACAAGGTGTTCAGAATGGTGCAGTTACTGACATCGACGGAAAATTCTCAATCACTCTTAAAGGTAAGAGTCACAAGCTCAACGTATCATACATTGGTATGAAGACAAAGACTGTTGATGTAACAGGACAGTCAAATGTTACGGTTGAGCTTGACGATGAGAACAATACTCTTGAAGATCTTGTTGTTGTAGGTTACGGTACTATGAAAAAGAAGGATCTTACCGGTCCTATTGCAACCGTAGGCGGTAAGGCTCTTGAGGCTGTACCTGTTGCATCAGCAGTTGAGGCACTTACTGGTAAGATGGCAGGTGTACAGGTAACTACTACTGAAGGTTCGCCTGACGCAGAGGTGAAGATCCGTATTCGTGGTGGTGGTTCCGTCAGTCAGTCAAGTTCCCCACTTTATATTGTTGACGGTTTCCCAGTTGAGAGCATCAGCGATATTCCTTCATCTGAAATCGAGGATATTACAGCTTTGAAGGATGCTTCTTCTGCTGCCATTTATGGTTCTCGAGCAGCTAATGGTGTAATTCTTGTTACGACAAAGAGTGGTAAGGCTGGTAAGGTGAATGTATCTTACAATGCTTACTATACTTGGAAGAAGGTTGCAAAGAAGATGGATGTTATTGATTCTTACGACTATGCCAAGTGGCAGTATGAGCTTATTCTTCTCAAGAATCAGGGTGATCTCGCCAAGATGTCTGACTATGAGGACCAATTTGGTGGTTATCAGGATATGGATCTATACCAGAATATTGAGGCTAATGACTGGCAGGATATATTATATGGTCGTACAGGCCACGTATTCAATCAGAACCTCAATATCAGTGGTGGTAATGATGAGATAAAGTATACTTTCAGTTATGCTCATGTAAACGACAAGGCTATTTTGTATGGCTCTACTTTCAAGCGTGATAACTTCAGTCTCAAGCTTAACGCAAAGCCAAGCAAGGTAACAACCCTTGACTTTCAGGTTCGATATGTTGATACAAATGTCAGGGGTGGTGGATCTAATGAAGCTAAAAGTACATACGATTCTGACAAGCGTCTGAGGTATGCTATTCTGTATCCTCCATTCCCTGTTAGGAATGTGAACTCGGCAGCAGCTTCAGCTGACGATGACCTCGGTAACCTCTATCATCCTATAGTGGCTCAGCAGGATAATGATGCAAAGAAGGAGCGTAAGAACCTCAATCTTTCCGGCGCATTCGGATGGACTATTGTCAAGAACCTTAAGTTCAAGGCAGAGTTGGGTTATGAGAACTACACACAATATACTCAGACATATAAGGGTAAGACAACATATTATGCAAAGAATTTTCCAACTCCTGAATTTCAGGGATTGCCGATAATCCGACTGGTTGACACAAAGCGTCACAGATTCCGTAGTACAAACACATTGAACTATGATTTCAAGAAACTGTTTGGTAAGGATAGCAAACATTCATTGAACTTGCTTGCCGGTCATGAGTATATAATAACAAAGCAGCATGACGTGACAAATGAGGTTCATGGATTCCCTCCTGACTATGATGCAGATACTGCATGGAGGTTTCCATCAGGAGGTGAATATCTGTTTACGATAGATGGCCTTGATATGGATGATGACAAACTCCAGTCTTTCTTCAGTCGTATTAGCTACAACTATGACGATAAGTACTTGTTCAATGCCACATTCCGTGCTGATGGTTCTTCTAAATTCGGCTCCAAAAACCATTGGGGATACTTCCCTTCTGCTGCTATTGCCTGGCGTATATCTTCAGAAAAGTTCATGGAAGGAACTAAGGATTGGCTTGACGACTTGAAATTACGTTTGGCTTATGGATCTGTTGGAAACAACGACATTCCTGTTGGCCAGCTTATCCAGTCGTATGAACGAAAAAGTACAACATGGGTAAACGGTCTTAAAACTTACGTTGCTCCAAGTAAGATTATGGCTAACCCTGGTCTTAAATGGGAAACGACCACAACTCGTAACTTGGGTCTTGACTTCACTCTATTCCGCAGTAAGATTTCTGGTAGTCTTGAGGCTTATATTGGCAATACTACGAATCTTCTTATGAAGTTCCCTGTACCAGGTACAGGTTATGACCACCAGTATCGTAATATTGGTGAGACAGAGAACAAGGGTTTTGAGGCTACTCTTTCATGGCATGCAGTTAATAAAAAGAACTTTGGTCTTGACTTCAACGCAAACATAAGTTTCAATAAGAAGACGATAAAGTCTCTAGGTGGACTGAATGATTATGGTATTAGCTCGTATTGGGCTTCAACAGAGATCATTAGCGACTATTGGATTGCTGAAGGCGGTCAGATTGGTGAGATTCGTGGCTTCAGAAACGCGGGTCGCTATGAAGTCGATGACTTTGTGGGATACAATGAATCAACTAAGAGTTGGACTCTGAAAGATAATGTTATAAATTCATCATATGCTGTTGGAGACATCCGTCCAGGTACAATGAAGATAGCATCTACCACACAACACTGGGATGAGGCTCAGGGTGCATGGGTCTGGAATTCAACAGGCGAGACTACGAATGAAGAAGGTAAAACTGCCGATGGTAAGATTTCTGATAATGACAACACCATTATTGGCAATGTAAACCCTAATTTCACGGGTGGTTTCGGTATTAATGTCCGTGCTTATGGTTTCGACCTTGCTGCAAACTTTAACTTTAGCGTAGGCAACGATATCTATAATGCTAACAAGATTGAATATACATCTACTTCTAAGTATATGTATCGTAGTTTGATTACAGATATGGCAGATGGTAAGCGATGGACTAACCTTAATGCTGATGGTACTCTTTGTAATGACATGGATCAGTTGAGGGCAATGAATGCGAACACTACTATGTGGAGTCCATACATGAGCCGTTTCGTACTTACAGACTGGGCTATTGAGGATGCTTCTTTCCTTCGTTTGAACACTCTGACCTTGGGTTATACTCTTCCAGCCAATCTGACAAAGAAGGCTCATATCACAAGCCTGCGCTTTTATGTAACAGGTTACAATGTATTCACGCTGACAAACTATTCTGGGTTTGATCCAGAGAGTGATTGTGTTCGTAGTACACCACTCACTCCTGGTGTTGATCATTCAGGCTATCCACGTAGTCGTCAGTTTGTATTTGGTCTTAACTTGAACTTCTAAAAGCAGATATAACAATGAAAAATTATATAAAACTGTCTATATTCTCACTTGCTGTTGCAGGTCTTGTAACATCCTGTGATATGGATTCTCCTTCTAAGTCTCTTGATCAGGTTTCTGTATATAGCATATATACTTTGGCAGAGCAGGAGATTATGTCAATCAACGTGTCCTTTGGCGAGACAAACTCATACCGTGGTCGTTATCTTCCGTACTATGGATTGAACTCTGATGTGGAGACGACATCAGGCTCATATCCAAGTCTGTCAAAGAAAAATGACGATAAGATGAGCCTCTGTAACTTCTCTGCATTGGATAACAACACTCAGATGAATACCGATAACAACGCATACGCTAAGTTCTATGAAGGAATTGAGCGTGCAAACCTTGCTATCGAGGGGATTCGTCTGTATGGTAAGATTGATGAAAACAAGGATATGGCTCACCTTCTTGGTGAGGCTCTCACAATGCGTGCTGTCATCTATAACGACCTTATCAAAGCATGGGGGGATGTTCCGGCTCGTTTTGTTCCAAACAATAATGATAACATCTATCTTCCACGTACAAACAAGGATGATATCTATCTCCAGCTTCTCAAGGATCTTGAAGAGGCAGAGAACTATTGCTATTGGCCAAATGAGAGCCGCATCACAACGACAGCTGAGCGTGTGAACAAGAGCTTTGTGAAAGGACTTCGTGCTCGCCTTGCTCTATATGCTTGCGGTTATGCACTTCGTGGTGACGGTTATCGCCGTAGCAACAATCCTGAGCTCTCTCAGGATAAGATGATGGCTATAGTAAAGAACGAGTGTCTTGATGTCATCAATTCTGGCAAGAATACTCTTGGTGAGTTTGAGGACAACTTCAAGAACCTTTGTAAGGATGGTGCAGATGGTACAGTATCTCCTGCATCTAATCTTGAAAGCCTTTGGGAAATCCCATTCTCTGCAGGTCGTGGCCGTGTGCTCTACACATGGGGCGTTAAGCATCAGGCAAAGGATCAATATACACAACAGGCACAGGGTGGTGTAAATGGTCCAATGCCATATCTCTTCTATGACTATAGCAAGAATGACAAGCGTCGTGACATTACTTGTGTTCCTTACGAATGGAGTAAGACTCTTGTTGATGGCAAGGCTTCTCAGGATCTTCGCAAGATTACACAATGGTGCTTTGGTAAGCTCCGTTACGAGTGGATGGATCGTATAGTAACCTCTACTAATGACGATGGTATTAACTGGCAGTATATGCGTCTTGCAGATGTTTATCTCATGGCAGCAGAGGCTATCAACTATCTTGAAGGTCCTATAGCAGCATGGGCTTATATGGAGCCTGTTCTTGCCCGTGTACTTCCTGCTAACGAAGTTGCAGATTTTAAGGCTAAATACACAGTTGACAAGGATGCATTCCAGAAGGGTATTGTAGAACAGCGTGGACTTGAGTTTGCTGGTGAGGCTCTCCGTCGCGCAGACCTTGTTCGCTGGGGTATCATTGATGAGAAGATGGAAGAGGCAAAGCAGAAGCTACAGGCACTTGCTAATCGTACAGGTGCTTATGCAGACTATCCTGCAAAGCTCTATGTTAAGACATATGACGAGAAGACCGATAAGGAACTTATCTCTGATTATGGAATGTACGTAGGCGATGGAAAGTCTGGTGAGGCTATCGTTATCTATGGTCTTGAGAAAGGTCAGACCGATGAAATCGGTTCTTCGCTCAAGGAGGATGGCTTTACACCAAAGAACTGGTTTATCAACAATGATGAGAATGTTATCACCTCAGACTACTGGGACGGTATCTTCGTTAATAAGCCAAGTCTTAACTACCTCTGGCCTATCTGGAAAACGTTTATTGACAAGAGCAATAATATGCTCAACAATGATGGTAACTACGGTCAGTTGTAAGATATAAAGGACGAAGGTCAAAGGACTATGGCTTTGACCTTCGACCTTTCACCTTACAAGAGATCTATAAATTCAATATAAAATCTAAAACCGAAAAAATCCTTATATGAAAAAATCTATTATCAATAAATGCTTGATTGGCATTGGAATCCTTTCTATGGCGTCATGTAGCGATCCAATGGAGGAAATCACAAACATCATCTATGATAGAGAGTTTTCACCAATCAATCTTGAAGTGAAGAATGTTAAGGAAACGTCGGCATTGCTCAAGTGGAAAGCTTCAACAAGTGTTTCCGAATATACTGTTGAGCTGTATCCTGACGACAGCCTTACATTTACTTCTACTCCTATTTCCGTGAATATTACTGAAAATGAAATGCAGTTAGAGAACCTTACCTATGATACCCGATATAGTGTAAAGGTAATTGCCAAGGACACAAAGAATCCAAGTCGTAATTCAAAGGCTGCAACTCTATTTTTCCGTACTGCTGCCCAGCAGATTCTCAATGCCATTGAGAAAGGGAATATTACAGACAGAAGTGTGGTTGTATCTTGGGCTGAAGGTGAGAAAGATGTTTCTGAACTTCGTGCTTTCGATGAGACTGGTGCGCTAATATCTACCCATGCTATTACAGATGCTGAGATCAAGTCAAACACAGCAAAGGTTGAGGGACTCAGTCCTTTGACCAAATACACCCTTAAACTTTATTATAATTCTAATGGAGTATTGAAGGAGCGTGGTAGCAAGACATTTATGACTAAGGTAGATCTCGAAGGGGCAACTCCCGTGACTTCAAAAGATGATCTTGCCGACCTTGTTGCAAATGCAAAGGATGGAGAAGTGTTCGCCTTAATGGAGGGTACATTTGTTGTAAAGAGTGAGAGTGAATCTGTAACAGCAGGTGTAATTGTTGTTAATAAGAACATTACAATCAAGGGGGCCGATCCAACAAGTGTTCCTGTTATCAATGGACGCTTCCAACTTGAGGATGGTGCTTCGCTGACAATTAATATGGTTAACATTGATGGTGAAGGTACCACGGGTGACCAGTGCTTCAATTACAAGGGAACAAATGTTGGTGGCGTTTCTGTTAATAACGCAGAAATAAAGAACTTCAAAAAGGGCGTTTACTATGTTAATGTAGCAGCAAAGGTTCCTTACATCAAGCTTAATAACTGCTTAATTCACGATATTATCTGTGAGGGTGGTGATATGTTCGACTGTCGTACAGGATGTATTGATGAGCTTTCAATCACTAACTCTACCATCTATAATAGCTGTGCTGAGCGTGACTTTGTTCGTTTTGACGATGCTTCTGGTTCATTTGCAGGTGCGACTCCAAAGATAACCATAGACCATTGCACTATCAATGCTGCGGCTAACAAGAGTGGCAAGCGTCTTCTCTATGTTCGCTTCGTTGGTACGACAATCAACTGGACAAACAATATTGTGACAAATACAGCAGCGGTTTGGAGTAACCAGTCAAAGACATCGGTTCCTATATTTGGAAATAATAATTTCTATTTCAACTGCGATAAATTGAATGTTCTTGATGGTGCTGAAGGTGGTAAGACTAACCTCTTTATCGACGAGATGGCAACTGTTCTTGATCCTCAGTACGCAGATGCTGCAGCAGGCAACTTCACGTTGAAGAATGAGAGCGTAAGCAAATTCAAGGCGGGTGATCCACGCTGGTATAGTAATCAGTAAATCTATATATCTTGTAAGGAGTGTGACAATTCGTTACACTCCTTCTTGGTAAAAAAAACTAAAATTTGGAATTTTAGTAAAGAAGTATTTGTGATTTATCGAATAATGTTGTATCTTTGCACTCATAGATAGAATCATAAGTAAGCTAACTTTAAATTAAACGGTATGAAGAAAATCTTTACTCTTATTGCAACTGCTCTTATGGCAGTTAGTGTTAACGCTCAGAAAACAGAGCCTGTGGTCTATCAGTTTGACAACAAGGCAGAAACTTATGTCTTGGGTGATTATACTGAAGCCACAACATATGAAATGGATAAAGTTTCTGGTTTTTCTGTAAATTATACAGGTTCTAGTGCAAGTGATAATAAGCTGCAGATTAAGCTTGCTGCTAATGAGGAAATCTTTTTTGAGTATGGAAACAAGGAGAAAAAGAACAATGTTCTAAAGACTGCTCCTGATTATGCTGTGTTCGACTCTAAGAACTTCGTTATCAATGTACCTCTTCAGACTGAGGATGTTCTCACTATCAAGTTCTCTGCAAAGGGTTCTACTGCAAGTACGATGGGAATATATGGTGAAACACCATGTATCGAGCTTGATGAATCTACTTCTGAGGACGATCTTAAGAGTACAGCGAAGGATGATTACAAAGTAATCAAGTTCGTGGCTACTAAAGGCGGTACGGCAAAGGTCAAGGAAACCACAGGTGGATTCCGTCTCTATGCTATCGCTATCAACTCTGACATCGATGGAACCACTACAGGTATCAGCGAGGTCGCTGCTGCTAAGTCAGCCAAGGTTCGCAAGGCTGTTGTAAATGGCCGCCTCGTTATCGAGACTGCTAACGGCACATTCTCAGCAACAGGTGCGCGTGTAAAGTAAATGACATTTGACATTTGACACCAGATATAACGGGGTGGTATCACAAGATACTGCTCCGTTTTATTATTCCATACCTCTTTCCCTCTCCATACTTTTACACTTTTTATTCTAAAATTTTTGCAATCTCAAAAAATATATGTAAATTTGCCCAAAATAAATAAAAAGTTACCTTAAACACGATTTATGAAAAGAATTTTTACTCTGCTATCAATATCTACTTTGGCTATCACTACAGCCCTTGCACAGTTTGCCTCTGCCCCTGCTTTTCCTGGTGCTGAAGGTTATGGCCGTTTTACCACTGGTGGACGTGGTGGTGCTGTATATCATGTCACATCCCTTGACGATAATGTTTCCAATCCGGCTGAGGGTACTCTCCGTTATTTCATCTCAAAGAAAAACGGACCAAGAATCATAGTATTCGATGTGGCAGGAACAATTGAGCTTAAAGGTGCTCTCAAGATTAAGAAGGGTGATATCTCTATTCTTGGCCAGACTGCTCCGGGACAGGGTATTTGTCTCAAAGGCTATAATTTCTCCATAGATGCAAGCAACGTAATTGTACGTTTCATCCGTTGCCGACTTGGTAGCAATGGAGGAGATGCTGATGCCATGTCTGCAGCTCACAAGGATGATGAAATCCAGAAGAATATCATCATAGACCATTGCTCTATGTCATGGAGTACCGATGAGGTAGGCTCATTCTATGGAAATGAGAACTTCACCCTCCAGTGGTGTGTTCTTTCAGAGAGTCTGAAGACCAATCGGTATAAGAGTGGTACACATGGTTATGCAGGTATCTGGGGAGGTAAGAATGCAAGTTTCCACCATAATCTCCTTGCGCATAACGACTCTCGAATGATTCGTTTCGACCATGGCTATGTGTCATCGCTTACTGGTCCTGTGGACTATGTTAATAACGTAATCTACAATTGGGGCAGCAATTCTGCCTATGGTGGTGAGAATAAAGAAGGCGCAGAGGCTAAAACCTTCAATATTGTCAACAACTACTATAAACCAGGCTCAAATACTGCAAGCTCAGCCAAGACTCGTCTCATTAATCCTACAACTGCATGTGATAACTGCACGGGTACTGATGTGCCAGGAAAGTTCTATATTACAGGTAATGTGATGGAAGGTTCAGCTCTTGTGACCAAGGACAACACTTGCACGGCAGCAATTAAGATGGATGGTAAGTCGCCTATCACTTATCAGGATTGGAAGAGTGCATGTGTGTCTGCAACCAGGTTCACATCCTTAGATGCTGCGTTCAACTATAGTCTTATTTCTCAGCATAAGGCAAGCGATGCGTTCTCAAAGGTAATAGAGTCTGCCGGTGCATCTCTATCTCGTGATGCAGTCGATGTACGTATTACGGATGATGCAAAGAACGGTACAGGTAAAATTATGGAGGATGACAAGAGTGATTTAATGATATGGCCTACGCTTACGGGCGATAAGCTCGCAGATACCGATGGTGACGGTATGCCTGACGATTTTGAGATAAAGTACGGACTTGACCCTCTGCATGCAGATGCCAACGACTATGACCTTGATGAGAAGAAATACTACACCAATATTGAGGTATATGCAAACTCACTTGTAGAGAATATCGTCAAGGCAGAGCGTGCTAATGCGGAGGAAACATTTGAAGAGTATTATCCTGAGCTTATAGGCACTACATCACAGATATATTACTATGTTTCTTCTGAAAAGTCAATCAATACAATCGACTATATTGATGGAGCAAGACTTTCCCTCACGGGCAATAAGGATAAATCATACGGTGCTGCAAGTGAAATCACCTATAATGGCGCAAAATACAAGTCTGTCAAGCTCTCTAATGGTGCTCAGAACACTTTCTATGCTCCTGAAGGTAAGACTATAAGTAGTGTGAAGATTGTTGGCTGTAAGCATGAAGGTGTAGGTGATCGCGTCTGCTTCTGGTATGAGGTCAATGGTACAGAATACGGAACGGCAGAACTTGTCGATGAAAAGATGGTATATACTCCATTCGAGAGTACAGCAACTATATCCGAGATTGCAGCCAATAAGCTTTGCGCAACACCAAATATTCAAACATTCGCTATCGACGGCAAGACAAGTTTCACTTTCACGAATGCAGGTGAGCAGTTAGACTTCATCCTTGATGTAACCTATGGTGATGCTGAGGCAACAGGCATTAGTGACCTCTTGGCTGCATCTACTGTAGCACGCACTCAAAAGGCTCGTAAGTACTTCGAGAATGGTCGTCTTATTATCGAGACAGCTAATGGCACATTCACCGTTTCTGGGGCTCGAATTAAGTAATAACTAATTACAAATTTGTAATTACCAAGAGGAAATTGCACATTTTACGGCAAAATGTGTAATTTCTTCTTCTTTTATGTCTTTAATTCGCAAAAAATATGTAACTTTGCACTCGCAAAATCGAAGACCGTGCGCCATCCTTTAGGCTGACACGCACTTTTTGCTTCGTGCGAAGGTTCTTTGCACTCGCAAAAACTAAAAAGACAAAAAGGACTTTAGCCTTTAGACATTAGTCCTTAGCCTTTATAAAAGGAAAATTATAACATCAATTAAACATATATCTCTTAATGTACACAACAATTACTGCCGCAGAGGCTGCGGCTCTTATCAAGAATGGTGATTCTCTCGGCCTTAGTGGCTTTACACCTGCTGGTGTGCCAAAGGCTGTTACACGAGAACTTGCAAAGATTGCTGAAGCTGAACATGCTAAGGGTAACGAGTTCCAGATTAATCTCTTCACTGGTGCAAGTACTGGCCAGTCAACTGACGGCGTTCTCTCTGAGGTTAACGCTATCAAGTTCCGTGCGCCTTACACCACAAACCCTTCATTCCGTAAGGCTGTAAACCAGAATCAGATTTCATACAACGACCTCCACCTCTCTCACATGGCTCAGGATCTCCGCTATGGTTTCTATGGCAAGCTCCAGTGGGCTATCCTCGAGGTTTCAAAGATTGAGGAGGTTGGTGATACCTATCATGTATCTCTTACTGCTGCCGGTGGTATCTCTCCAACCGTAGCACGTATTGCTGATAAGGTAATCCTTGAGCTCAACTCTTTCCATAGCGATAAGACAGGTCTTATTCAGGACGTATATGAGCCTCTCGATGCTCCATTCCGTATGCCAATTCCTATCACTAAGCCAAGTGATCGTATCGGTAAGCCATACGTTGAGATTCCAAAGTCTAAGGTAGTAGGTGTTGTTGAGTGCAACCTCCCTGACGAGGCTCGTGGTTTCAAGGGCTCTGACCCAATCACCGACCAGATTGGTGCTAATGTGGCTCAGTTCCTTCTCAACGATATGAAGCGTGGTATCATCCCGCCTTCATTCCTTCCACTTCAGAGCGGTGTGGGTACAACAGCTAACGCTATCCTCGGTGCTCTCTCTAAGGATGAGAACATTCCTGACTTCAACATCTACACAGAGGTACTTCAGGATGCTATCGTTGATATGATGCTCACAGGTCGTGTAAAGGACGCTTCTACCTGTTCTCTTACCGTCAGCAACGAGTGCCTTGCAAAGATCTATGACAATATTGATATGCTCAAGGACCGTCTCACACTCCGTCAGTCTGAGATTAGTAACTCTCCAGAGGTTATCCGCCGTCTTGGTGTCATCGCTATCAATACTGCTATCGAGGTAGATATCTACGGTAACGCTAACTCTACCCATATCTCAGGTACAAAGATGATGAACGGTATCGGCGGTTCAGGCGACTTCGAGCGCAACGCTTATATCTCAATCTTCACCTGCTCATCTGTAGCCAAGGATGGAATCATCTCTTCTATCGTACCATTCGTTAGCCATCAGGATCACTCAGAGCATGATGTAAACGTAATCGTGACAGAGCAGGGTGTTGCCGATCTTCGTGGTAAGAGTC
>CAMJKP010000080.1 GCA_946406435.1 uncultured Prevotellaceae bacterium
GTTAAATATATAGTTAAAAAGAGAATTTTATTTGGAATTTAACATAGAATGCGGATTTACAACGGACTTACAACGGAGGTAGAACGGACCTAAGGTAGAGGCGAGACGAATGAACTAGAAAAAAAAGAATTTTCACACTACTCGTCAACTCGTCACCCTCAGCGCCACAAGTCATTGTTACTCTTTGGGTTACAGCGGTGATTCATTTCAAAGCACTCGTCACCCACTCGTCACCCATATCTCTGTAACTTACTGGCAATATGAAACTTACACGACTATTTCACTCGTCACCATTTTTAGGGTGACGAGTAAATTATCATAGTAATTCATTCTATATCAAGATGATAAGTCACTTAAGGGTGTCTTATACTGAAATTGGTTTACACTTTTGCAAATCAATTAAAGTATAAGACAGTAGTGTAAAAATTCTGTTTTTCTATCTGTGAAAGTGAGCGATACAACTCAAAAGCAGTTATACTTCCGATGATCCTTCGCTATGCCTTCGTTCTACCTTCGCTTCAAGTCCGTTTCAAAGCCGTTCCAAGTCCGTTTCTATAATGGGACTTACATGGGAGTTACATGAGAGTTACTTGGGAACTACTTAGGAGCTTGCGCTCCTTTTAGGGGAAAGTAAATTAGGAGTAAATTAAATTCAGTAAATTATACAATATACAAGTTTTGCACGTCAAGAAATGTCTGGAAGACAGTACTATGAGTAACCCCGTACATACGAGTGAAACGAGGATGTGCGGGGATTAAGCCTCCACTCTTGTAACTGCCTGGAGGGCAGTACACCGCAAAAGGGTATGCATGAAAACTAATCGGGTACAGCCTTCCAGGCTAATAAAAGAAAGTGGAGCATTTCTTTCCGAGGGCATCCTCTCCTTTGTCGAGTATGCACCTCGGTTACTCATAGTGTTGCCTTCCAGGCAATTCTTAGCTTGCGACGAGTGTCGCTATGTAATTTACTGGATATAATTTATTTACAATTTACTTTCTAAAACGACCAAATGTCATAGGTGTTTTTGTGCAAATTTGGCACGTTATTTGTAAGGAATAGTCGGGAGATAAATCCCCGAATAAATCTTAGTTCTACTTTTTTATTAACAATTAAATTCAACAACATCTATGATTGAAACAAATCCTTTTGCTCAGGGCGAAATACGCTCTGAAATGTCAGAAACCGCGTCTGTAAATCCTGAAGCCAATGCTCCGGAAATGGTTGAGAATGACCTGTTGGCGGTAGAGTACCATCTTGAGCACAACTATCAATTTCGCCGTAATGTACTCAGCGGCTTGGTTGAGTACAAGAAGACTGGAGAGCCTGACGAGAACTTCTCTCGCCTGACCTCTGAGGCGCTCAACACCATATTTATTAAGGCGAAGCGAGAGATTCCAGACGACACGAGTCTGAAGACTGACATAAAGGCATACGTGGAGTCTGACATTCCGCCAGTATATAATCCTGTGGTGGCTTGGCTTGACAGTCTTGCAAAGTGGGATGGCAGGGATCGTGTGGCAGAATTCCTTAACCGTATTCCAGGACTGTCAGACGAAAAGATTGCCTTTCTGAGAATTTACCTCCGTTCTAACGTGGCACATTGGCTGAATATGGAGCAAGAGCATGGTAATGAGACAGTTCCGTTGCTCATAGGTAATCAGGGATGTGGCAAGAGTACGTTCTGTGTGCGTTTTCTGCCAAAGCATCTGCGCCAGTATTATCTCGACCATTTCAACCTTGCAAATAAGTTTGACAAGGAGATGGCTCTGAGCAGTTGCCTGCTCATCTGCCTTGACGAGATTGATATGTATAACGCACGTCAGATGGCTCAGATAAAGCAGGCTCTATCGAAGGTTAAGGTAAACGGGCGCAAGATTTATGGCAAGACAATTGACGAGCGAATGCGTTTCGCTTCATTCATTGCCACGACAAACAACCGTCACCCACTTGTTGACAAGACTGGCTCACGACGTTTCCTGACTATTGAGATTCCGAATGGCGAGGTTATCAACAATAATGGTGAGATTGAATATGAGCAGTTGTATGCGCAACTGCTTCATGAGGTTCGTGACGAGAAACTGCGATATTGGTACACCAACGAAGAGACGCAACGAATACAGGAACTTAACGCACCATACGAGCAGACCTTGGATTTGGAGCAGATGATTGACTGTATGTTCCGTAAGCCACAGGGCAACGAGAAGCATGGGGCTTTCACTTCGCTCGACATCCGCAAGATTCTGAAGCGGCAATATCCTGATGTGGCTGACAGTCAGTTCAATTCTATCAAGATAGGCAAGGCTATGAAGGAGATGAAGGTTGCGAGGGTGAAGTCAAAGCGAGGGGTAAGCTACTCGCTCGTACAGCTCGCGGCATAAGACATAAATTAATTAAAAATGCCGTTAGGAGATAATCCTAACGGCATTTTTAATTAAGTGAATAGTGAAAAGCGAATAATACATAATACAGGTGGACACCAGAACGAGATTCGCGCAAGGGCGTTAGCTAGTATTATTATCTATTCACTATTAACTATTCACTCTTATAGGTTTATCGCATCCAGAACCTTGTCGGTTGCGCCTGATGCGTTCTTGACATATTCGCCTGCCTTCTGACTTGACTCGCTGAGCGAGGCTTTGTCGGCTATGAAACGCTCCATGATGTTGGCAAAGTCGGCAATGCCGTTGATAGGATAACCGCCTCCCGCTGCTATGAGTTCCTTTGCCTCCTGGAACTTGTCGTGGTTTGGACCGAAGACGACTGGCATATTCCATACAGCTGCTTCGAGTACGTTGTGGATGCCGACTCCGAATCCGCCGCCTACATAGGCTACATCACCATATTTATATATAGAGGAGAGGAGTCCGAAGCAGTTGATGATTAGCACCTCTGCATTCTTCAGTCGCTCTACGAGTTCTTCATCGAGTGGGTGATTGCCCCGTGTCTGCATCGCCATCATATCGGTGTAGCGTTCTACCTTCCTGCCTTTTAGCAGGGCTTCTATCTGCTGGAGGTGGTCTTCGCCTATGACGTGAGGCGCGATGATGAGTTTCCAGTCCTTATGCTTCTCGAAGTATGGGATGAAGATCTGCTCGTCGGGCTGCCATGAGCTGCCCGCAACGAATGTAGGTTTGTCGTCCTTGAATGCCTTGACAAGCTCAAGGGTGCGTGACTGGTCGGCTATCTGCATCACGCGGTCGAAGCGTGTGTCGCCTGTCACCTTGACGTTCTTGATTCCGATGTTCTCAAGCAGTTGCTTTGACTCCTCGTTCTGCACGAAGAAGGCGGTGAAGCACTTGAGCACGTGTGCATATTCCTTGCCATACCAACGGAAGAACACCTGATTGGGTCGGAAGATGCTGCTTACGCTATATACCGACACCTTGCGATGGTTGAGGATGTGGAGATAGTTGTACCAGAACTCATACTTTATGAAGAATGCGATTTCGGGATGTATGGCTCTGAGGAATCGACGTGCATTGGTAACAGTATCGATAGGGAGGTAGCAGATGATGTCCGCTCCCTCGTAGTTCTTTCTCACCTCATATCCCGAGGGGGAGAAGAAGGTGAGCAGGATTTTGTATTCCGGACGGTGCTCACGCAGATACTCTATGATAGGGCGACCTTGTTCGAACTCGCCCAGCGATGCTGCGTGCACCCAGATATAACGTGCATTGGGATCAACCTTCTCGCGAAGCACGCGGAACGAATCGCGCTCTCCACGCCACATCTTCTTCACCTTTCCGTTGAAGAGACTCGCGATTGCAATTCCCAGTTGCACTATGTACATTATGATGTTATACATAAGAAGACCCACCCCCCGAACCCCTCCCGTAAAGGGAGGGGAGTAGATAGTATTTTTACCTTGAGGGCATTTCGGGTATTTTATTGTTATTTTTATGACCTCCCCCAGTCTGAATAGTGGTAACCACTCCCCTCCCTTTATGGGAGGGGCAAGGGGGTGGGTCTTTTTATCCCAACTTCTCCACCGCTCTCTTCAGTCGGGCGAGGGTTTCTTCCTTGCCGAGGAAAGCGGAGATATCGAACATGCCAGGACCCTTGCCTTCGCCAACGAGGGCGAGACGGAAGGCGTTCATCACGTCACCGAGCTTGTAGCCCTTGCTCTCAACCCATGCCATTACGACTGGCTCCTGTCCCTCGATAGAGAAATCGTCGATGCCACCGAGAACAGCGGCAAGCTCTGTCATCACCTCTGCTGAGTTCTCCTTCCAGCGCTTCTTGACGGTCTTCTCGTCGTAGGTGTCTGGAGCAATGAAGAAGAATGAGCAGAGTGGCCACAACTCGCTTACGAAGTTCACGCGGTCCTTCATCATCTCAACGACCTTCACGATGCGGTCCATTGACTCCTCTACGCCGTTGTTTGCCACGATAGGAGCGAAGAGACCTGCGATCTCCTCTGCGCTCTTGCGAAGGATATACTCGTGGTTGAACCACTGGCACTTCTTATAGTCGAACTTTGCACCTGCCTTTGAGCAACGAGAAATGTCGAATGCCTTTTCGAGCTCTTCGAGAGAGAACACCTCCTGCTCTGTGCCTGGATTCCATCCGAGAAGGGCAAGGAAGTTGACGATTGCCTCTGGGAAATAGCCGCTCTCACGATAGCCTGAGCTTATCTCTCCAGTCTTTGGGTCGTGCCATTCAAGTGGGAATACAGGGAAGCCGAGACGGTCGCCATCGCGCTTTGAGAGCTTACCCTTGCCCTCTGGCTTGAGAAGCAGAGGAAGGTGGGCAAACTGTGGCATGGTGTCTTCCCAGCCGAATGCCTTATAGAGAAGTACGTGAAGCGGAGCACTTGGCAGCCACTCCTCGCCACGGATTACGTGTGAGACCTCCATGAGGTGGTCGTCAACGATGTTTGCAAGGTGATAGGTAGGGAGTTCGTCAGCACTCTTATAGAGTACCTTGTCGTCAAGGATATCGCTTTTGATGCGAACCTCACCACGGATAAGGTCGTTTACGAGAACTTCCTCGCCCGGCTCAATCTTGAAGCGGACAACATACTGCTTGCCATCGGCAATGAGCTGGTCCACCTCCTCGCGAGGCATGCTCAGGGAGTTGCGCATCTGCATACGGGTGCGGGCATCGTACTGGAAATTCTCAATCTCAGCACGCTTAGCCTCCAGTTCCTCTGGTGTGTCGAATGCAATATATGCCTTGCCGTTGGCAAGAAGCTCCTTAACGTATGTCTTGTAGATGTCGCGGCGCTCACTCTGACGGTAAGGGCCGTGGTTGCCGCCGAAGCTGACGCCCTCGTCGAACTTGATGCCTAACCAGCGGAAAGATTCAATGATATATTCCTCAGCTCCAGGAACGAAGCGATGAGAGTCGGTATCCTCAATACGGAAAATGAGATCGCCGCCATGCTGACGGGCGAAAAGGTAGTTGTATAATGCAGTACGAACGCCGCCGATATGAAGCGGACCTGTAGGACTCGGTGCAAAGCGCACTCTTACTTTTCTATCCATTGTTTGTCTTAATTTTCTAAATTTCCATGCAAAATTAGCATTTTAATCGCACTTTAGCGAACTTTTTCTCATATTTTCATCATTATCATATTTTTTTTTAGTATTTTCGCACTCAAAATAGGAAAAATCGCCCCTAACCCCTGCCCTTTGGCTTTCCCCTTCGGGCCGCCGACCTCTTCGACGTTCCCCGCTCGGGGGAAGGGAGTAGTTACCATTAATCCCTTATGGGATTTGATCGGGAAAATACTATATAGCTCCTTGCCCCATTTGGGGAAGGGATGTCCGCAGGACAGGAAAGGGGCTGGTAATTATTACATTTTGTATGTCAACACTCCAATCACGCGACGAACTATCTTGGCAGCGCGTTCTTATGCGCATAGGAATCATAGCCATCTGTACCATCGTAATTGTTATTGCGATGCCACAAAGCTCGGCACCGCAGTATAATGCGAAGGAGGGTTCTCCATGGACACAGGCTGCCGTCACCGCCACCTTTGATTTCGATATCCCGAAGGACTCGGCCATCTATAGGGCTGAGTGCGACTCTGTAAGGAAAAGTTTCGCTCCATACTATACCAACGACCTTTCTGTCTCTCAGATTCAGATAAAGCGATTCGTTGCACGCAATCAGAACGGTATTGACGGACTGCCGAACAGCTACATCTCTCTCGTGGCAAAGAAACTCGCGGAATTATATTCACAGGGTATCATTCCGCAGGCCGACTATGCCCGTCTGAGCAAGGATTCGTCTGCCTTTATCCGCGTGGTGACAGGCAAGATGTCGCAAAGTCATCGTGTGCGTAATCTGCTGACGCCTATGTCGGCATACGAGAAGTTCTTTGCTGACAGTCAGATAAGTGCGGTGAGGTCGCAGTTGCAGAAATGTAACATCAACGAGTATTTCACCGCCAACCTGAAATATGACAGCATACGCAGTAACGACGAGCTGAGCGGTCAGATTGCTCTCATTGCGGCTAAGTGCGGTCAGGTGAAGAAGGGTGAGCGTATCATTGACCGTGGAGAAATCATTAAGGATGAGACGCTGCGCAAGCTCAATGCCTATTCTTCGGAGATGGAGAAGCATCTCAGCGATAAGAGTAAGCAGACAACCCTTTGGGGACGTGTCATGTTCATCTTCATCATGCTCAGCATCTTCTCGATTTACCTCCACCTCTTCCGTGCCGACTATTTTGAGAAGCCACGCTCGCTGGCTATGGTGTATTGCCTTATCGCGTTGTTCCCTGTGCTGGTGTCGCTGATGGTTCAGTATAACATCTTCTCGGTGTATGTGCTTCCGTTGGCTATGCTGCCGATGTTTGTGCGTGTCTTTCTTGATTCACGCACAGCCTTCATAGCGCATATCACAATGGTGCTTATCTGTTCGCTGGTACTCACCATGCCATACGAGTTCCTTCTTATCCAGATAACATCGGGTCTGGTGGCTATCTATTCTCTTCGTGAACTATCCAAGCGTTCACAGATATTCACGGCGGCTGTCTATACATCGCTTGCGGCATTTGCTGCATACTATGCCCTGCAACTCATGCAGCCTGGTGAGGAAATCGTCTTCAACCATTCAATGGCGATTCATTTCATCTTCTCAGGAATACTTTTGCTACTCGCATATCCGCTTATGTTCCTAGTGGAGAAGGTGTTCGGCTTTACCTCGTCAGTTACCCTGTTCGAGCTTTCCGATACCAACAAGAACCTTCTGCGCCGATTGTCAGAGGTTGCCCCTGGCACCCTTCAGCATAGCATAACGGTGGGTAACATCGGTGCGGAGATAGCATCGAAGATTGGTGCGAAGTCATTGCTCGTGCGTGTCGGTGCCCTTTATCATGACATCGGTAAGATTTCGGCTCCTGCCTTCTTTACAGAGAATCAGCGCGGCAATAATCCGCACGACCGTCTCACTCCTATTGAGAGTGCGGAGATCATTGTCAATCACGTGCAGGAAGGTCTTAGGATTGCGGAGCGTGAGGGACTTCCTGACGTTATCTGCGACTTCATACGCACGCATCACGGCGAGGGTATGGCGAAGTATTTCTACATTACAGAGCAGAATGAGCATCCTGACGTGGAGGTTGACAAGGCTCCGTTCACATATCCTGGACCTAACCCGTTCACCCGTGAGCAGGCTATCCTCATGATGGCCGACGGCGTGGAGGCAGCTTCCCGCTCATTGCAGGAATATTCGGAGGAAGGCATCACCGAACTCGTGAATCGTATCATCGACGGTATGGTTGCTGACGGCTATTTCCGTGAGTGTCCTATCACTTTCCGCGACATCGCCACCTCCAAGCGCGTCCTTATCGACAAGCTCAAGAGTATGTATCATACGAGGATTACGTATCCGGAGTTGAATAAGTAGCCCCTTACCCCCGTCCCCTTCCCCCGCTCGGGGGAAGGGGAGTAGATAGTAATTTTAACCTATGCCTAAATCACAAGACAACATAGCGAATAATGGTAACCACTCCCTCCCCTTTATGGGGAGGGCAGGGGAGGGGTCTTCTCTTGTGAGAAAGGTAGGTGTTAGGGGCTTGGTTGAGGGGTTGCTAATCTTCCTCAAGCGCATCCGCCACTGCGCCGGCTTCGGTGTCCAGTCGCCTACCGACTACGCCTTTGTCCGTGAGGTTATCTACGAGAGGTGGCCGTATGCCCAGTATGCGGAATTGGAGGCAAAATTCTACGGCACCAGTCGTTTCCTGTTGAAGCTCTCGCAACTGCTCCTCCGTGTCGCCAACTATGCGCAGGCATCACGGATCGGCATCATCGGTCCCCTTCCTCCTGTTATGGAGGCACATCTGAAAGCAGGGTGCAGGAAGAGCGAGGTTGAGAGAATGAACAGACCCCCTAAATCCCCCTGCGTAGGGGGACTTCCATTGCCCACCGGCTCTCCCCCTATGCAGGGGGAGCGGGGAGAGGGTCTCCCTCCTTCTCTTGTTATCGCCACCGAACTTAACGATGACTGGAAAGCCTACATCAGTCAAGAACATATCATCTCCTTCGACCTCTATTACCTCGGCATCGCCTTCTACGACGAGAAGAGATATAGGGAGGAGCATGTGATTAATTTCTACTGACCCCCTAATCCCCCTGCATAGGGGGACTTGCAAGGCGAAGGAAGTCGGTAGCGAAGAAAAAAGTCCCCCTATGCAGGGGGATTTAGAGGGTCTTTTTTATATGAAAATCTCCAAAGTTTACACCCGTACTGGCGACAAGGGAATGACATCCCTCGTAGGTGGCATACGAATAGACAAGTCTGCCACTCGCCTTGATGCCTATGGCACTATCGATGAGCTGTCGTCACACATCGGACTCCTTATCGCCTATATCGAGCAGGACCTCAACGATGCACATATCCTTGAGGTACTCGGCCGTGTGCATAACACCCTGTTCAACGTGGGTTCATACCTCGCCACCGATGCCTCACTCTTTGAGGAGAAACCCGAGTGGCTCGACGGGCACATCAACGGCATCCTGTCGCAACTCCCAGCCGAGACAGAGCTTCTTGAAAAGGAGATTGACGACATACAGCCAACCCTCCCGACGCTCCATAGTTTTGTACTCCCTGGAGGCACTATCGCTGCATCCCAGTGCCATGTCTGCCGCACCGTCTGCCGACGCACCGAAAGGCGCATTATTGCCTTGTCAAGAGAGTCGGAAATTGCAGACGAACCAATCAAGTTTGTCAACAGATTAAGCGATTATTTATTCGTTTTAGCAAGAAAACTCAATTTTCTTGCACGAAAAGATGAAAAAATATGGAAAAAAACTTGCAATTCAGAAAAAAAGTAGTACTTTTGCGCGCGAAATGTAAAGAAGAAACCCACGACCCCCTCCATCTCCCCCCGAGGGGGAGAGGTTTAGATAGTAATTATTGTATCTAAGACTCCCTCCCTTGGGGAGGGTCGGGGTGGGTCTTAAAACCTAAATAGTATTTAATATGTATTGGACACTTGAATTAGCATCAAAACTTGAAGACGCTCCATGGCCAGCAACCAAGGAGGAGTTGCTCGACTACGCCACACGTTCAGGCGTGCCTATGGAAGTAATTGAAAACCTCGAAGAGATAGAAGACGAAGGCGATGTATATGAATCAATCGAGGATATCTGGCCTGACTATCCTTCAAAGGAGGACTTCCTTTTCGACGAGGATGAGTATTAAGCGGTAGAAATTCTACTAAGTAATTAAATATCAGCGAGATAAGCAAATTTTGTTTGTTTGTCTCGCTGGTGTTTTATAGTCTCAAATAACCTAGTTTGTTTGCCTAAATTGCAATTATTAACATCAAAAATACGGTTTGTTTGTCTAAAAGTTAGTACTTTTGCGCATCCTCTGGAATAATAAGACAAACAAATAAGATATGGGAAGACCAAAGAGATTATATCCGTTAGGGAAGTATCGCCTTCGTACACCGAAAGTGATAGAGAAGGATAAGGCTTATTCGTTAGAGTTGGAATATACATGGAATAGGCAGGCAATTCGCAAATCCACTAATGTCTTCGTGAAGGCTGCTGATTGGAATCAGAAGGGAAATCAAGGACGTGGTGAGATCAGACCCAGTCATGGTAGTGAGTACAGACGCCTTAACCAACTGCTAACCAATCGTGTTGATAGAATTGATGCGCTGCTGGCTGAGTATAATGAAAAGCATCCTAATCAGATTACTGCTGAAGTAATCAGTGGCTTTTTGGCAGATAAACCGCTAACCCGCAAGGATCAAGGAAAAGACTTCGTTGAGTTTACTATGGCTCGTCTTGACTCTGATTACTCCAGGAATAGAATTGGCAGGAGCCGTTACATGAACGGGAAATGCTGCATGAATGTATTCACCACATTTCTACGTGCTACAAAACGAGGAACGTATGAGGTGGATAAGATATATGTGGGTGATATTACTCCTGAATTGATAGACAGCTATATCGAATGGCGTAGGGAAATTAAGCAGAATGGTGATGAAACAATCAATCATGCGTTGACTCCAATACAGAAAGCTTGTGCCTATGCTGCAGAGTTGGGGATGATAGAACCAACAGTCAATGCCCGTATACAGGATATGCGAATAGTCACCAAGCCTTCTTTCTCTGCTGATGAAGAGGAAGAGTTTGATGGGAAGAGTCTGAGTGAAGAGCAGTTGGATGCCCTCTTACAGTTTTACAAAGACTGCAAGGAGCCTCGACGAAAGGAGTTCCTGGAAATGTTCTTCTTTGCTTTTCATGCCTGTGGTCTCAGGATTGTGGATGTGATGACATTGCAATGGGGCCATGTCAATCTGGAGAAAAAAGAATTGAGAAAGATCATGATAAAGACTGGTAAACGGCATATTATACCCTTGCCAGAGCCAGCAATACAGATTCTAAAAAAGTGGCGCGAGAAACGTGTCGGGTGTCGCTATGTGTTTGATCTGGTCAAAGACGATCTTGACCTTGATGATGCCGATGCATTGTATAAAGCCCGTAACAATGCCACTAAATGCATCAATCAGTCTATAGTGGTAGCAGGAGAACAGATAGGACTTCCGTTTAATCTTTCCATGCATGTGGCGAGACATTCTTTTGCGGTTTTAGCCTTGAACAAAGGACTGTCAATGTCTGTTGTTAGCCGTCTATTAGGTCATAGCAGTACTGATATAACGGAGAAAGTGTATGCGCACTTCCTGCCGGAAACCCTTTCTTCAGAATTGAACAAGTTGAGTGGCGATTTGACGAAATTGGAACTTTTCTGACTCAATATCAGAAATAATGTGTAATTTTGCAGACTCAAACGATTGATTAAGATGGCAAACGAAATAGTACCTGTTAATGAAATGCAAGGCGAGGTAATCTTTTATCAGCCAGATAGCACCATGCGCCTTGAAGTTAGGTTGGAGGACGAAACTGTTTGGTTAACTCAGCAGCAGATGGTTGACCTATTTCAATCAAGTAAGGCTAACGTGAGTGAACATATTAGAAATATATATGACCAAGGGGAACTTGAACAGAAAGCAACCGTTCGGAATTTCCGAACAGTTCGAAAAGAAGGTAATAGAATGGTCAATAGAACGTTGACCTATTACAACTTGGATGCGATTATATCTGTGGGCTTTCGTGTCAATACCAAAAGGGGTATCATGTTTCGTCAGTGGGCTAATAGAACTCTGAAAGAATACTTGCTCCGAGGATATGCCTTCCACCAACAGATAATCGCCATGCAGCGCCAGATAGATGTACGTATGGAGGAACAGAATGAACGCCTTTCTGCTGTAGAGTCCCATCTTCAGGAGCATGACCAGAAGTTTGATATGATTGTTAAGACACCAGGATTGCCGAATGAAGGAGTGTTCTTTGACGGTCAGGTCTTCGATGCTTTCAAATTAGTAATGCAACTTGTAAAGAGTGCAGAGCATAGAATCATCCTTATTGATAACTATATCAACGAGGAAATCTTGACGATGTTTGACCAGCGAGCACATGGGGTTACGGCATGTATCTATACTGCGAGGATTGACGCTGCAATGCAATTGGCTATTCAGCGTCATGATGCGCAATATGATCCAATCCCTGTTAATGTGTTCCGAATGAGCCATGACAGATGGCTGATAATTGATG